>DATJLS010000026.1:0-23283 GCA_035509315.1 Acetobacteraceae bacterium
AGCTCCTCCGGCGAACGACCCGCGCGCACCAGTTCCACCAGCTGGCGACGGAACTCAGGCGGGTAGGCTGACCTCGTCTTGCCCATCGTGGACTCCTCGAACCCAAATAGTCCGCTGTCCACCAAACCGGGGCAACTTCAAAACCCACCCAACGCAGCCTTTGGGCGCGGCGGCTCTCCGGCCCGGCCAATGTCCGCGAACGAAATCGCAGGCTACAATCGACGACAGGCTCCAAGGACGGTTCGCAAGATGGTGAGTTCGACCGGCTTAACCATCACGCGAAGATCGTCGCCCCTTCATCGGCGCCGTTCACGCTGCGGCGAAAGAGGGAAAAAAGCTCGCGCCCGAGGCCGGTTTCGTTGGCGGAGAGATCGACCTCCGGCAGCGGACGTGCCGCCAGTTCCGCCTCGTCCACCAGCGCTTCGAGCCGGCCGGCGCGGCAGTCGAGCCGGATGCGATCGCCGTCGCGCAACCTTGCGAGCGGCCCGCCCGCCGCGCATTCCGGAGTGACGTGGATCGCCGCCGGCACCTTGCCGGAGGCGCCGGACATTCGCCCGTCCGTCACCAGCGCGACGCTATGCCCGCGATCCTGCAGCACCCCGAGCGCGGGGGTGAGCTTGTGCAGCTCCGGCATGCCGTTGGCCCCGGGCCCCTGATACTGAATCACGGCAACGAGATCGCCTGTAAGCGCGCCCGCCTTGAAGGCGGCGAGAAAATGCTCCTGGTCGCGAAAGATTCGCGCCGGCGCCTCGATCACCTGATGCTCGGGCTTCACGGCCGAGATCTTGATGACGGCCTGGCCGAGATTGCCGGTGAGGATGCGCAAGCCCCCATCCGGACTGAACGGGTGGGAGGCGAGGCGCAGCACCTCTTCATTCTCGCTCGCCGGCAGGACCGACCGCCATACGAGCGAATCGCCGTCGAGCTCGGGCCGGGTGCAGTAGGCGGCAAGCCCCTCGCCCCAAACCGTCTGCGCATCCTCATGCAGCAGCCCGTGATCGAGCAGGGTGCCGATCAGCACCGGCATGCCGCCGGCGCGATGGAACTGGTTCACGTCCGCCCCGCCGTTCGGATAGATGCGCGCGAGCAACGGCACGTTCTCGGAAAGATCGGAGAAATCCTGCCAGGTGATGCGGATTCCGGCGGCCTTCGCCATCGCCACCAGATGAATCGTGTGGTTGGTCGAGCCGCCCGTGGTGAGCAGCCCGATCATGCCGTTGACGACCGCGCGCTCATCCACGAGCCGGCCCACGGGCAGGAACGCGTTGCCGAGCGCGGTGATCGAAATGATCCGCTGCGCCGCGGCGATTGTCAGCGCATCGCGCAGCTTCGTTCCGGGATTGACGAAGGAGGCCCCCGGAAGATGGAGACCCATGATCTCCATCAGCATCTGGTTGGAGTTGGCGGTGCCATAGAAGGTGCAGGTGCCGGGGCTGTGATAGGATTTTTCCTCCGCCTCCAGCAATTCCGCCCGGCCGATCTTGCCCTCGGCATAGAGCTGGCGGATGCGGGTTTTCTCGGCGTTGGAAAGGCCCGAAGGCATCGGCCCGGCAGGAACGAAGATCATCGGCAGATGGCCGAAGCGCAGGGCTGCGATGACGAGGCCGGGCACGATCTTGTCGCAAACGCCGAGCATCAGCGCGCCGTCGAACACGTCGTGCGAGAGGGCCACGGCAGCGGCGAGCGCCACCACGTCCCGGCTGAAGAGCGAAAGCTCCATCCCGGTGCGGCCCTGCGTCACCCCATCGCACATCGCCGGCACACCGCCGGCGAATTGCGCGATGCCGCCCGCTTCCCGCACCGCCTCCTTGATGATCGCCGGAAACCGCTCGAACGGCTGATGGGCCGAGAGCATGTCGTTATAGGCGGAGACGATCGCGATATTGGGCTTGGTGGCGCCGTTGAGGTCCGCCTTGTCGTGAGCGGAGCAGGCGGCGAAGGCGTGGGCGAGATTGCCGCAGCCGATCCCCGCCCGATGCACGCCCGCGCCGGCGGCGGCATCGAGGCGTGCAAGATAATCCTCCCGCGAAGGAGCGCTGCGCTCGCGAATGCGGCGGGTCAGGGCGAGGATTTCGGAGCGTGGCATTGTCGATCTCCGTCAATTCCGTCAGGTGCCGTCTGCCTGCTCTTCGAACCAGGTGCGGTTGTCGCGCTCGATCAGCGCGATCGCGGCCGAGGGCCCCCAGGTGCCGGCAGTGTAGGGCCGCGGCCGGTCGCCCGTTTCCTGCCAGGAATCGAGGATCTGGTCGATCCAGGCCCAGGCCGCCTCGACCTCGTCGCGGCGCATGAAGAGAGTGGCGTTGCCGCGCACCACATCCATCAGCAGCCTTTCATAGGCATCGGGAAACCGGCTCTTGAAGGTTTCCGCGAAGCTCAGGTTGAGCGCGGCCATGCGCAGGCGAAGCCCGCCCGGCCCCGGTTCCTTGGTCCAGAGATTGAGGCGGATATGCTCGTCCGGCTGCACGCGGATGATCAGCCGATCGGGCGTCTGCTCCGCGCCATTGCCGGGAAAGACCCAGTGCGGCACCGGACGGAACTGGATGACGATCTCCGAGACCTTCTGCGGCATTCGCTTGCCGGTGCGCAGATAGAAGGGCACGCCGGCCCAGCGCCAGTTGCGGATCTCCGCCTTGATCGCCGTAAAGGTCTCTGTGGTGCTGGCGCTGCCGACATCCTGCTCCTCAAGATAGCCGCGGACCGGCGCCCCGCCGATCGCCCCGGCGCGGTACTGGCCGCGCACCGTCTTGTGCACGACATCGGCCGGCATGATGGGAGCAAGAGCGTGCAGGACCTTGATCTTTTCATCGCGCACCGCCTCGCGGTCGAGCGAGGCCGGCGGCTCCATCGCCACCAGGCAGAGAAGCTGCAGCAGATGGTTCTGCACCATGTCGCGCAGCGCGCCCGTGTGGTCGTAATAGCCGCCGCGGCTCTCGATGCCGAGGCTCTCGGCGACCGTGATCTGCACATGGTCGATATGCTGGCTCTGCCAGACCGGTTCGAACAACGCGTTGGCGAAGCGCAGCACCAGGAGGTTCTGCACCGTCTCCTTGCCGAGATAATGATCGATGCGGAAGATCCTGTGCTCGGGGAAGACGGCGCCGACCTCGTCATTGATCGCCTGGGCGGAGGCGAGGTCGTGGCCGATCGGCTTTTCGAGAACGACACGTGATTCGGGGAAAAGCGCGCCGGAGGCCGCAATGTTCCGGGCGATCGGACCGAAGAGGCTGGGCGAGGTCGCGAGATAGAAGACACGCACCTCGCGCGGGGAATCATCGAGCAGTGTGACGAGGTTCGGCCAGCCGGCTTCGGCGGCCGCGTCCATCGAGACGAAATGCAGCCGCTCGCGGAAGCGCGACCAGGTCTGCCCGTCCACATCCTCGCCATCGAGGAACTCGTGCAGGTTCTTCTCCACGAACGCCTGATAGTCGGCACGGGAAAAACCGCCGCGCGAGGTGCCGATGATGCGCGAGGGGGGCGGGATCTGCCCATCCCGGTCGCGGCGGAAGAGGGAGGGAAGAAGCTTGCGGGTGGCGAGATCGCCACTGCCGCCGAAGACGACGTAATCAAACGGGGCGATGTAGGGATTGTTGAAGTTCATGGCCATAAGTGCGCGGACCTCCGTTCGCGATTCCACCCGTGTTTCCGCCCCTGGTGTGGCCCTTCGCAAGCCGATTCCCCCCGGCTCCGGCCGGGGAATCGGGTTCCCGCCGCGCTTCTAGCCCGTTCTGCGAGCCGGCCCGCAATCTCCGGCCCGGCGCCACCTTTTCCAAAGGAGTATAGGGCCGGCTGGCCGGCGCATCCAGTTGGCCGCCGCCGTGATATAGGCGCGCACCATGCGCATCCTCTTCATCGCCCCGAGCCGAATCGGCGATGCCGTTCTTTCCACCGGCCTGATCGACCATCTCCTCCGCCACCATCCGGCGGCGCGGATCACGGTTGCTGCCGGGCCGATCTCGGCCGATGTCTTCACCCGCATGCCCAATCTCGCGCGCCTCGTCATCGTCGAGAAGCACCGCTA
The DNA here is from genome assembly GCA_035509315.1 of Acetobacteraceae bacterium. Classification (GTDB taxonomy): domain Bacteria; phylum Pseudomonadota; class Alphaproteobacteria; order Acetobacterales; family Acetobacteraceae; genus JAKAWQ01. Next base: position 4,019 of record DATJLS010000026.1, read on the forward strand.
CGACCTTCATTGGCTGGGGCTTTGGGCCATGGCCGCCGGCCAGCGCTGGGACCTCGTCGTCGATATCCGTGGCTCGGGGCTCGCCTGGTTCCTCCGCTGCCGCCGCCGCGCGATCATGCGGATCGGCCCGGGACCGAAGATTGCCCAGCTCGGGCGGATCCTCGGCCTCGAACCGCCGCCGCTGCCCGTGGTCTGGACGGCGCCGGAGGACCGTGCCCGCGCCACCAGCCTGCTGCCGCCCGGCCTGCCGGTCATCGCTCTCGGCCCGACCGCGAACTGGGCAGGCAAGATCTGGCCGCCGGAACGTTTCGCTGCTCTCTTCCGCCGCCTTGTCGGCGGCCCGTTCGGCCCGGCCCGTGCCGCCATCATCGCCGGACCAGGAGCGGGGGAGCAGGCACTTGCCGCCCCCCTGCGCGCGGCCTTGCCGGACGCGATCGACCTTTCCGGCCATCTCTCGCTGCCCGAGGCCTCCGCCTGCCTTGCCCGCGCCGCGCTCTTCGTCGGCAACGATTCGGGCCTCATGCATATCGCGGCCGCGGCCGGCACACCCACCATCGGGCTTTTCGGCCCGACGCCGGCGGACGAATATGCCCCTGCCGGCCGCGCGGCCGCCGCCGTCCGTTCGCCCACGGGAAGGATGGAGGACCTGACGGTCGAGGCAACCGCCGATGCCGCCTGCGCCCTGCTGCGGCTTCCGTCGGCCGCGTGAGGACGGGTGCATGAGGGTCGCCCAGATCATGGCCGGGGCCCATCACGGCGGTGCCGAGCTTTTTTTCGAGCGGCTCACCGTCGCTCTTCACCGTGCCGGCGAGACCGTGCTGCCGCTCGTCCGCAGCGATGCCGAACGCGCGCAAAGACTGATCGAAGCCGGCCTCGCGCCGCAGCAGTTCCGTTTCGGGGGCCCGTTCGACTTCATCACCCGGCCGCGTCTTGCTCATGCGCTCGCGGACTTTGCCCCGCGCGTCGCGGTGAGCTGGATGAGCCGCGCCACAGATCATGTGCCATCCGGCCCCTGGGTCCATGTCGGCCGGCTGGGAGGCTATTATCCGCTCCGCCATTACCGGAAGTGCGACCACCTCGTCGGCAACACGAAGGGCCTCGTCGCCTGGTTTCGAGCCAATGGCTGGCCTGAGGCGCGTACCCATTTCCTTCCCAATTTCGTCGCCGACCATGGTGACGCAACACCCGCCACCGATCTTCCCACTCATCTTCCCACTCATCTTCCCACCGGCCGTCCCACTGGCCTTCCGCCCGCCCGGCCACGCCTTCTTGCCCTGGGGCGCCTGCATGCGGACAAGGGGTTCGATGTCCTGATCCGCGCCCTCGCCCGCCTGCCCGGCACGACCCTGATCATTGCCGGCGAAGGGCCGGAAGGCCCTTCCCTCGCCGATCTCGCGGCCGGGCTTGGGCTTGCGGAACGCGTCTTTTTCCTCGGCTGGCGCACGGATGCCGGCGCTCTCCTCAAAGCCGCGGATATCTTCGTCTGCCCCTCGCGGTCCGAGCCGCTCGGCAATGTCGTGCTCGAGGCCTGGTCCGCCTTCTGCCCGGTGGTCGCGGCGGATGCCGACGGCCCGCGCGAGCTGATCGCCGACGGCTCGGACGGGCTTCTCGTGCCGCGCGAGGACGAGGCCCGGCTTGCGGAGGCCATTGCCGCGCTGCTCGCCGCCCCAGAGCGGGCAGCCGCAATGGCGGCAGCCGGAAGGCGGCGGTTTCTCGCCGAGTTCGCCGAGGCGCCCGCGCTTGCCGCGTGGCGGCGCTTCCTTGCCACCGTTCCCAAATGATCGTGCTTCAGGTTCTGCCTGCGCTCGAGGGCGGAGGAGCGCAGTTGAGCGCGCTCGAAACGGTGGCGGCGATCGCCAAGGCCGGCGGCACCGCGCTCGTCGCAAGCGGCGGCGGCCGGCTCGTTCCCCGCATTGCCGAACTTGGGGGGCGCCATATCCTTCTTCCGCTCGACACGCGGAGCCCGCTCGCGATCTGGCGCAATGCAGCCCACCTTGCCGCGCTTATACGTGCCGAGCATGTCGATCTTCTGCATGCCCATTCGCGCGCCGTTGCCTGGTCCGCGCTCTTCGCCGCCCGTCGCGCAGGCCTGCCCTTCGTCACCACCTGGCACGGCGCTTATGGGGAAGGATCTCCGCTCAAGCGCCGCTATAATGGGGTGATGGCATCGGGCGACCGCGTCGTCGCCGTGAGCCGCTTCATCGCCGCGCGCATCGCCGCGCGCCACCATTTGGCCCCGCCGCGCCTGCGCGTCGTTCCGCCGGGCGTTGATCCTGCCCGCTTCGATCCGGCCGCGGTTTCACCGGCGCGCGCCGGCGCGCTCGCGCGCACCTGGGGACTGCCGGAAGGACGCCCCGTCATCATGCTGCCGGCACGCTTCGCGCGCTGGAAGGGACAGGGTGTGCTGCTTGCCGCCCTCGCCCACCTCGCCGATCATGATGCCGTTGCCGTCCTGGTCGGGCCGCTTGCGGGAAGGGGGCGTTATGTTGCGGCGCTGAGGTCGCAGGCCGCGGCCCTCGGCCTCGCCGATCGCGTGTTCTTCCCCGGGGGCACGGACGACATGCCGGCCGCGCTCGCGCTTGCCGCCGTCGTCGTCAATCCCTCGACCGAGCCCGAGGCGTTCGGCCGTGTCGTCATCGAGGCGCAGGCGATGGCCCGGCCCGTCATCGTTGCCGATCACGGGGCTGCGCCGGAAACGGTGCGTGAGGGAGAGACGGGCTGGCGGGTGAAGCCGGGCGACGAAGCGGCGCTGACCGCGGCGCTGGACCAGGCTTTCTCCCTGCCGCCCGCCGCCCGCGCCGCGGTCGGAGAGCGGGCGCGGGCGGTGGTCATCGGCTCCTACAGCCTTGCCGCGATGCAGGAAGCGATGCTTGCGATCTATCGCGAGCTTCTTGCCGCACCCTATCCTGTTCCGGGCCCTGTTGCCGGCCCTATTCCGGCAAGCCGGTGATCAGGTAGAGCGCCTTGAGCGCAGGGCCTGGTTGCGCCTGAGAACCGAACGCCTGGGTGAAGATCGTGGAAATTTCCCCGGAGCGATAGATTTCGGAAAGCGCGCGATCCACCGCGAGGCGAAAATCTTCATCCCCACGCGGCAGTGCCAGCGCAAAGGGCTCGATCGACAGAAAATTGTCGGCAAGCAGCGCCTGGGAAGGCGCCTGGCCGGTCTCGATGAAATAGGCAAGCGCTGCCCGGTCCGCGAAGTAGGCGGCGATCTTGCCGCTGCCGAGCAGGGCCATCCCCTCCGCCTGCGTCTTCACGGTGACGACATCGGCGGTGAGTCCGGCCTGCTTGAGGCTCGCCCGCAGTTCCTGTTCGGTGGTGGTGCCACCGAGCACGCCAAGCTTCTTCCCGGCGAGCTGCTGGAGATTGCCGGGCCCGCCCGGGCGAATCATGATGCCGGCGCCATCAACGAAGGTTGGCAGCGAGAAATCGACCATTTCCCGCCGCGAGAGGGTTTCCGTCGTCGACTCGCAGAGCAGGTCCGCCTTCCCTTGCGCAATGGCCGTGAAACGATCCGCCGCGCTGACAGCGACATACGTGATCTTGAGGGAGGAGCGGCCAAGCTGTTGGGCGATATTGTCAACGACCGCGTGGCAAAGATCGATCATGAAGCCCACCGGCGTGTCCGCCTTGTCGAGATAGGAGAAAGGTGGCGCGTCCACCCGATAGGCGATACGGACTGTTCCGTCCTGGCGGATGCGCGCGAGCACACCGCCCGGCGCTTCCTGCGCGTGCGCGCCGCCGGTGGCAAGCAGCAGCGCCAGGCAGAAAAGCCATATGCCGTTTCTCATCCCGATACCTTCCTTCCGATGACCAAGGCCTTCCGATGACCAGGGTTTCGCCCCCGGTGCCGTGGGGCGCAAGCCTCTGGGGGCAAACTATGCAAATTTCGGAACCGGACACCAGATGATTGATTCTCCCGGTCCCGTGTCTGTGGAGACGCGCGAAAGGATTTAAAACTCCGCGAATTCGTTTGAAAAAGCATCGAAAACGATCTCGGAGGGAACGGCGTGCCGCACAGCGCGGCCTGCAAATCATGCAGCGATCGGCAATCGCAATTTGACAGACTCATAACGCAAGGATAAACGATTTGTGAGGGAGATTTTGGCCAGGATTTCGAGGGGTGGCGCTGATTGTCTTTGCCCGTTCAGCCCGAAGCGTGGACGAGGGTTTTGATCATGCGATTGGCATCATTCAAGGCGCGGGAAGATCGGGCCGGCAGTCTGAAAGGCTGACCCGGAATCAAGAGCCGGCCGGCGCCCCGCCGCGAAACCAAACTGCCAAAGCCGGCAGTGATTGCGTCTGTGAACGGACGCGCGGCAAGAAGCAGGCGAGGAATTCGTTTCGAAATCGTTCCATATTGATTCCTGGGGCGCTCGCTTTGCTTTCAACATCGTTTCTTTTGTCGGGCTGCGGCGCGGTCGTGCTCGGCGCGCTTGGGGGAACCGGCGTGGTCACCTACGCCTCCACGACGAATGACAAGGCCACGCAGACTGCCGCCGTGGATCCCCCGCCGGATCCGCCCAACGATCCGCCTGCGCTTCCAACGAGCACGTTCGATTCCAGCGAGATTCGCAATTCGCAAATCGGTACTCAGGCCGAAGCGTACGAAAGGCCGGGCCCGGGTGCAAATTCCCGGCCCAACACCGCCGAGAACAGTCTGCCGTCCACGATCGCGGCAAATTACCCGTATAATCAAATCTATAATCCTCCCAATCCATTTGTTGCCAATGAAATTCCAAGGCCCATCCCTCTCATCGGCCTGCCGGCGGACACGAACTTCACGGTCCAGGCCCAGACGAACAATCGCAGCGTCATCTTGCGATCGCCGCAGTGATCATTTGAAGGCACCGATCCCGGAAAGGCACTCTATCGAAACCGAACTCGATGATTTTCGGGCGTTGGCGCTCACGTTGGAGCGGTATCGTTTCGTTTGCGTTCGCATATCCCGCTCTCGGTCATTGCTTTATCGAGTGATTTGCCTGCGGTGATTCCACCCGCCACCGCCGCGCTTTCAGGCCGGGAGATCGGTCAGCCGACCAGATCCATGTCACCACGAAACGGGCGCCGCCATGATCCTGCGGCATCGCCTTCGTTGCCTCTCAAATCGCGGTGGCATCGGTCAGTCGTGAAAACAGTCAAGCCGCCTGCCGTCCCGGGGCGAGAGCCCTCTCTTCCCTAGGGCACAAGGCTCAGAGCTGGAAGCGGATGGGTACCTCGAGAAGGATCTTCGCGACCGGATTGTTCGGCCCAACGCCGATCCCCGCGCCGAGATTGACATTGATGTTCCTGCTGACCGCGAAACCAACACCGAAGTTGAAGGTGCCGAAGTCGAAGGAGGAACCGCCGAGATCCACACCATTCTCGGTCGTGGGCCAGACATGTTCCTGCTGGTAGCTGAATGTCATGGAAGTCTGGTCGTTCACCGCGAAACCGACACCAAACGTTCCGGAGATGTAGTTGCCTGGGCCGATCGTCGCCGACGTCGATGCGGCGCCGGAGATATTCGCGATCTGCACGCTGCGTGAGAAGTTGATCCCGTAAAGCAGGTTCGCAAACAGCACGGCCGGCGAGGTCGGCAGCAGCATCGTCACGTTGGGCTCGAGCGTATAGAAGCCGGTGCCGGTCGGCAGCTTCTTCTGGATTCCCGCCAAAAGGGTCCCGTTCGGGTCGTTGGTCGTGATGATCGGCACATCGAACGGACTGGTGCCGGTGGCCGTCTTGAGCAGGACGTTGCCGAGGAAGATCGGCCAGCCGTCATTACCGCTGTTGATCTGATAGCTCGCCCCGACCTGGATATCACCGATATTGAAAGCGTCCGCGCCGGGTGAAAAAACCTCCGCGTTCGGCCCCAGTGGTTGCGTGGTGGTCGAGCCGGTCGCGTAGACAACAGGCACCTTGAGGTTCAGCTCCAGCCGGTTGGTCACGCCATAGCGCAACGTCACCGCCGTTGTCTCGTAATTCGCCTGGATGCGCTGGACATTGATGTTCCCGAACGTGATGCCGGGGACGATCGAGAAACCGCTGATATTGACCGAATTCTGATTCCAATAATCGTACTCGATCGAGGGATCGACAACGAGATCTCCCTTCGGCGTCAAGACACCGCCCGTATTGGAAAGCTCGTGCGCCGTCTGCAGCACGCGCCGCTCTTCCTGCTGCTGCGGGCTGGGTCCTGAAATCGGTGCCGCCGAAGACGCCGCGCTTGACGAGGCAGGCGCGGCTTGCGCGGTCTCAGTGCTGCTGGTGCCGTTGGTGCTGCTTTGCGTGGTCCCCTGGGTGGTCTGCGCCGCCGGCTGGGTTGACTGGGAGACGTCCGCCGCCGTGCCCGTGCCTGTTCCTGTCAGTTTCTGAAGCTCGGAATTGAGAAGATTCTGCTGATCATTGAGACGCAGGCTCTGAAGATAGAGTTCCCTCTGCTGCTGCTGGATCTGCTCTTGCTCCTTCACGATCTCGGTGCGCAGATTGGCAGCCTCTGTCGGGGTAAGGGTCGGCGTCTGCGACTGGGCATCGGACTGAGCAAAAGCCGGAGCCGAAAAAGCCGCAAGACAGACGGCGCCGTAGAGTGTTGCGCGCAATGCTTGCCACGGCGCGACCTGCCCATCGCCCCATGGGGCAACGCCCCGGGCACGGCAGCACCAGCCTTCCGCCAACATTTTGGTATATTCCTCCAGCAAGCTTCAGTGTTGCGACACGGCGTTCAGCGCGCACAAGAACACTTTGATTTGCGGACGGAGAATAGCCCACCATCACGATTCCGGAAAGCATGTCTGCAAACAACTATGGGTGAAGATAGAAGATTCCGCTCAAAAATTTGCGTAACATTTCCTTTTCAGCGCTACATTCGTTTCAGATCATTGGATACAATTTTGCAATATTCCTCAAAATGCAACACGCCTGCATCCCGGTTCCCCAAGGAAACTCTCAATTTCATATTGAGAACGAAATTAAATGGACGCGAGTCGGGTTTTCGCGTCCAAGGCAGCATCCCCTCGCCCAAAATTAAGGATGCCGAACGCCTACTGGCCCGAGCTTCCCGTGCCGATCGTCACGACGGTATTGCCGATCGAAGGGGGCGAGAAGGCACCGAAATCATCCCATAGCCGGACCGAAGGCTCGGTAAGCGGGATGTTGACGCCGGCCTGATTCGCATCCCCCAACCCGCGCGCCGATTCCTTTGCCATCTCGCCAACCGGCAAAGGTTGCACGCCTGCCAGCGCGGCGAGCACGATCTGATCGTTCGCCCCGAATTCGCCGGCCCGTGCCGTCGCGCAGGAGAGACACAGCCCAAGAAGCAGGACGAGAAGAGGCGAAACACGGCCGAGGAAACGCGGCATACACCACGCCCCCAAGCCGATGACCCCTCTCACTCCGCTCATTTTCCCGCTCTCCCCTTGTTTGCGGCGCTTGTCCCGATGGCTATTGCCCCCGTGCTTCGGACAAGCTTCGATCCCTTATGGTCACGGCCTGAGCGCCCGGCCAATCGTATTCTGGAGGGAGCTCACCTCTTGCTGCGCGGCCACCGATTCGGCGAGTCCCGTCACATTGATATTGATCGCGGTCGCCTGGGTGATCACCTGATTGTTCGCTGTATTGGCGATGCTGTTGAACAACCCGTTCCCACTGAGCACGGTCTGAACCGCCGTCTGCCCGTTGTTGGTGGTGCTGGAAACCGTGATCGGGGTACCGGAACTCTGCGTCCCTGTCGGCGTGAAGGTCATCGTCCCGCCGCTGTACTGATATTGGTACGAAGTCCCGTTATAATTCGTGTAGGTGCCGTTCGTCTGATGAAGGGAGACATTGGCGTTGGATGAGAATATGCCACCCCCCGAAGAGAGCGAACCGCCCGTCGCTCCCTGGGATGTCGATGAGGCGTTGGAGGAGATGTTCACGGCTGGTCCCGTGACATAGATCGGGATGGTCCCACCATTGCTCGTAATCTTCGTCAGCGGCACCAGGATACCCTGGACGACAGTTCCGTTGACGCTGGTGAGCTGCTGGAAACCGAAGCTGAGGCCGACTCCGCTCGGCAGAAAGAACCCTCCGCGGACTTTGCCGAGCTGATGATCGGTCATCGCGTACTGCTTGAGGCCGGTGCCGTCGATGAGCCCTGTATCCGTCCCCAGACCTGGCGGCGGCAAGACGGACGGCGCCTCCACGGTGATTTCCGGTATCGCCTTTATGCCGGACGAATCAAAAGGCGATGCGCCGGATACCTGGGCTGCATAGGAAGGCAAGGCCGAGCCCGCCATCAGGAATACGGCAATCGTCGCGCTGAGGGTCGAGCTTCTCATTGTCTCTTGGGCGGACATGCTGCCCCTCCTCAAAAAATAGCTGCATTCCCGGCGCCGGTCTGGCGCAGGGTCGAAAGATCGATCATGAACTGCGTCAGTGACGTGGGCCCTATGGGCGCCTGTGGCGCGAGCGTCCAGTTACTGCCCTGGTTGAAGGTCGCGCGCGCCTCGACCGCATGGTTCAGGATCAGGAAGAAGATCCCGCTCCATTGATTCTGGAATACGCCCGTGCGCTCGCTCCGCATTCCCACCGCCGGGTCGGCGAGGAGCACGCGCCCATCCTCAAGCCCGGTGATCACCACGAAATGATGGTACCCGCGCTCATTGATCAGCACGATCGCCGGCACCCCCACTTCCGCCAACTTCGAGAGGGGGGCGCGGAACCCGCCCGAGGGCAGTCCCTGCCGAGCCAGATACTCCTTCATATCAAGGAGCGAGAATCCGTACTGCTCGATCAGCGCCTTGTCCCCGTGCGTGACCATGCTGCGGAACACGGTCATCTCGTCCACGGGCATGTTGTAGCTGTAGGTGAGAAGCGTCGCGAGCGCGGCGGATCCGCAGGAATAGTCGAACCGCTGCGGAATGACGGCGCTGAAGCGCCGCGACTGGAAGCTTTGCACCGGAAGTGTCGGGGACGACAATCCGGGAAGGCCGTTGATCGCGCCGCTGATCTGCAGTTGCGCGGCACCCGCTGGCCCAGAAAACCCTGCCACGGCAGCAAACGCTGCCGCCATCACGACCACTCTGCCGGCAATTTTCCGCATCGCCCGCCTCATGATGGTGCGCCCGTTATCCGGCCCACCCTCTTCACTGGGCGTTGATGTTGATCGCCATGCTCGAGTTGATCATCACGTTGTTGCCGGTATTCGCGAACTGGTTGACGAACCCGGTGCTGCCCGAAACGACGGAGCTGCCAATCGCCCCGGTCACCGAGCCGTTGACCGTGCCGCTCACCAGGCCATCGCTCGACGAATCGACGTTGAGCGTGTTGTTGGTGGTGTTGAACGCGTTGTTGAGGTTGGCCACCCCGTCGATGAGCACGCCGCTCGAACCGCCGCGCGTGGCGCTGAGCGCCTTCGTTGAAAGCTGACTGCCCGCCAGCGTGCCGAGCAGATTGTCCCCCGGCGCATTGTTTGCCGGCCCGCCCGCAAAGGCTGGCGCATGGACGGCGATCGCCATCGCGGCCACCAGAACGATCCCGGCCGAACCCCTCCTCGCTCTGCTCATCTGATGTTCCTCATCATTGCCCGAGTTCGGGTTTCACCCGTCGGGAAGAAAGTGCCGCACCGCCCGGTCTTGCCGGACGGTGCGGTTTCTCAAACCGAAGCCAAAATGGGAAGTAAAGTTTGCGTCAGTTACGGGCCACCAATGATGTGCGCCGTGTTGTCCACGCCCACCGCCGTGACGGCCGTGTTGAACTGCGCAACACCCTGGGCATTCACGTTCTGCGTGATGACGCCCGTCGAGCCGTTGATTCCGGCGAAGACCGGCGCGCCGTTGGAGGGCGCGAGACTGCCGGAGCCGAAGCCGAGGCCGCCATTGTCGTTATGGACGCCGCCATCAACCGAGCCGCCCGCGTGCGACGTCGCGAGGGTGATATCGACGTGGGTGTGGTTGAAGGAGCTGACCGCAGCGAGGGTGCCATTGCTCAGCAGCCCGCCCGGCGCGACGAAGTCAGCCGAGCCGTTCAGCTGCACGGCCGTTCCGTCACCCGCGGCAGCCACGCCGCCACCCGAACCAGTGGCCGCGAGGCTGTTATGGCTGTTGATGTCGCCGGAATTGGCGTCACCACTGCCGGAGGCCGCGCTCCTATCCCCAACGGCGGCACCGACGTCATTGTGGCTCAGGTTGTCGTCAAGGCTGCCGTTGCCGTTGCCGTTGCCGTCGTGGCTGCCGTTGCCGTTGAGGCTGCCATTGCCGTTGCCGTTGTCACTGTGATTGCCAGAGAGAACGGCATTGCCGTCACCGCTCTTGTTGATCGACGTGGCAGTGCCGCTGCCGGTCGAAACGGCGACGGGGATGTTGTTGAGGTTGATGGAGGGCGCAGCACTCGCCGAATTCACCCCGTAGCCGAACAGGCCGAGGGCGAGAGCCGCGGTGCCGGTGAGAAGTGCCTTACGCATGGATTTCTCCGTTGGTGTCAGGTTGTTGCGTTAGTGGCCGAACAGAGTGGAGGTGTTGTCCACGCCCACCGCCGTAACGGCCGTGTTGAACTGCGCAACACCCTGAGCGTTCACGTTCTGAGTGATGACACCCGTCGAGCCATTGATGTTGGCAGCGACTGGAGCACCGTTATGAGGGAAGGCGCTGCCCCCGCCGAAAATCCCGCCATTGTCGTTATCGATCCCGCCATGGACCTCGCCGCCGGCGCTCGAGGTCGCCAGCGTGACGTCAACGTCGGTGTGGTTGAAGGAGTGCGCGGCAAGAAGGGTGCCGTTGCTCAGCAACCCGCCAGGCGCAACGATATCACCCGAGCCATTGAACTGCAGGGCCGTGCCGCCACCCGCGGCAGCCACGCCACCGCCCGAGCCGGTAAAGGCGGCGCTGTTGTGGCTGTCGATATCGCCGGAATTGGCATTGCCGGTACCCGAGGCGGCGCTGTGCGACCCCGTGGCCACGCCAACCTTGTTGTTGCTCAGGTTGCCGTCGCCGCTGCCGTTGAGGTTGCCGTTGTCGTTGTGGCTGAGGTTGCCGTTGCCGCTGCCGTTGAGATTGCCGTTCCCACTATGGTTGTAGGAGCCGACGGTATTCCCATCGAAGCTCTTGTTGACCGACGTGGCGGACCCACTGCTGGTCGAGACAGCGACCGGGATGTTGTCAAGGCCGACGCTAAGTGCGCTTGCCGAGTTCACCCCGAAGCCGAACAGGCCGAGGGCGAAGGCGGCCGTGCCGGTGAGAAGTGCCTTACGCATGGATTTCTCCGTACTGGTGTTGTGTCACGAGACCTCGACCAAGCGACGGCAGAGGCCATGGCCGCCAGATTCGCGAACGCGGGCAGGTTGACCGGATTCCTCCCGCGGGCTCGTGCCTCCGCCGCCGGCATACAAGAAAGCAAGCTTCGTGCCAGCGCCTCGCGCCACCTTCGGAGATCGGAAAATCCAGTTTTCCCCTAGGTTTTTTCTGCCGCCGCCACCCGGTCTCGGGCGGCTTTGTGTAACTTTCCGCTGTTACGTTTGCGCTTCGTTATCCTGGAATGTGCCGCCCGCCGGAGCCCTTCCGTGCCCCTGGCCAGGATGGATCGAGGCGAGTCTCTATCGAGACTGGATCTATCGGGTCTCGATCCCAGGCTCACGAATCCGTGAGCGTGATTCCATTGCCCCGCGATATCGTCTCTGTTTCATCTCATCTGATACACGCAGGCGTCACACCCCCTTCACGCATTGTTGACTCGCGTCACGGCAGGGGCGGCGGACAACTCACGCGTGTTCATATGCCATCCGGAATCATCTTCTAATTCTTGATGCTCCCTGTTCCGACGGGTGCCCAAGCCCCGCCCACCGGCACGGAGGATGCAGGCGCTGCCCACGCCGGAACAGGATTTTCCGCAGGGAATGTCTGGCTTTCCGGGACCTGTCGCGCTGCCGCAACGCGTTCGCGAAAAGGCGGGGGCGCACGCTCCTGCACCATCACGGCAATTTGTAACTTATGGGCCAAACGTGGCGTTGACGGATACGTACAAAATCGTAACACTTGGGATCACTTGTGTTGTTCTGTCTTCCCAATCTGGCAGGGCTCCACTATCAGTTCGCTCGCAATGTCGCCGGGTCGGGGGGGTCTCGTTGATGCGCGCCTCGGAGGATGAATCTCTGCTCGCTTCCTACTCCGGCCGCCGCCCGCAGAAGAGGCTGGGGGGAACTTCGGCGCCGACGCTCGTAACGGGGTCCCTCATGTCCCCTCCCGAGGACAAGGCTGAAGATCCCGCGGCCCGCACACCGGCGGCTCAACGGGAGCGTCAGTTCATGGTGGGCAACAGCCCGGCCATGCGTCATATCTTCGAGCTGATCCGCCGCTTCGCCAGAACCGACGTCCCAGTGCTCATCACCGGGGAAAGCGGAACGGGAAAGGAGCTCGCCGCCCGCGCGATCCATGATTACTCCTCGCGCAGCGCCGGCCCTTTTGTTCCGATCAACTGCGCATCCCTGCCGCCGGAGCTGATCGCCTCCGAGCTTTTTGGGTATGAGCGAGGGGCATTCACCGGGGCGACCGCCCGCAAGCAGGGCCTTGTCGAGACCGCCAATGGCGGCACCTTGTTCCTCGACGAGATCGGAGATCTCGGCGTCAGCCTGCAAGGACACCTGCTGCGCTTCCTTCAGGAATCGCGCATCGTCCGGGTTGGCGGCCACGCACCCATTCCGGTGGATGTGCGTATCGTTTCCGCAACCAATGTCGATCTGACAAAGGCAGTGGCCGAGGGGCGATTCCGAGAAGATCTCTTCTACCGCTTGAACGTTCTCAATCTGCAGATGCCGGCGCTCCGCGAGCGCGGGGACGACATCTACGTGCTGGCAATGTTTTTTCTCCGCCGCCTGGCGGCGGAGTTCGGCCGGGAAGTGCAGGGCTTCGACACCGAGGCCTTCACCGCCATGTGGAAGCATCCCTGGCCGGGCAATGTGCGGGAGATGATCGCCGCGATTCGCCGGGCCGTGGTCGTCGGCAATACCCCACTGATCACCGTGGCGGATCTGGCCCTGATGCCTTCGCCTCAGTCAGCCCGCTCGCGCAAGCGGCTTAAGCTGGGCCCGGGCTCGATCGAGGAGCGCGAGGCTCTTCTCGCCGCGCTCGACCGCCATCATCATGTCGTCGCGCATGTGGCGGAGGAATTCGGCGTCTCCCGAGTGACGCTTTACCGGATGCTCTATCGCCATAACCTTCGCATGCGCGGCTTGCGCGCACCCCAACAGATGGATTCGGCGGTGGAGGATGCCGCTCACGCAAACGGCGTGAACGTGCAGGACGCAGGGGCCCGGCACCATGAGAATGGGGAAGGATAGCGCAATCCTCTCCCGGAACCTTCAGGCTCCCGCGCCTGTTTTCTTTGCCAATTCAATTTTATTTAACGCGGATCAATATTGCATTATCGCAACCGTCATTGCCATGATGCTCCATGTATCTTCTGATCCGTGAGCGTGTAGTTGACGTCACATTGGGCAGTTATTATTATAATAGAATGATAAGATACAGCTTCCCGCGATAATGCCGAACAGGCTTTCCCGATGACGGACCCAACGGACGATGAGCGGTGCTTGCCGATGAACGGGGTTCTGGGTGGGATGCCATGAAGGCCGTGATATTGGCGGGCGGGCTTGGAACCCGCCTTTCGGAGGAGACGGCGGTGCGTCCGAAACCGATGATCGAGATCGGAGGCAAACCGCTTCTCTGGCACATCATGAAGATCTACTCCGTCCACGGGATCACGGAGTTCATCATCTGTCTCGGCTACAAAGGGTACATGATCAAGGAATGGTTCGCGAACTACTACCTGCACAATTCTGACGTCACCTTCGACCTTGGGACCAACGGGATGAAGGTCCATCAGGTCTTCGCCGAGCCCTGGACGGTTACCTTGATCGATACCGGTGAGAAGACGATGGTGGGAGGGCGGATCAAGCGCGCCCTTCCTTATATCGGAAACGACCCTGACTTCTGCCTCACCTACGGCGATGGGGTTGGGGACGTGGATGTCACCAAGGTGGTGGCGCTGCATCGCTCGGAAGGCCGGCTTGCCACGGTCACGGCAACGCAACCGCCGGGCCGCTTCGGCGCCCTGGAATGTCTCGGCAACCGCGTGATCGGTTTCCGGGAAAAGCCTTCGGGCGACGGCGGATGGATCAATGGCGGGTTCTTCGTGCTCTCCCCGCAGATCGGCTCGTACATTGAGGGGGACGGCACAATTTGGGAGGATGAGCCGCTCGAACAGCTGGCCGCCGACAACCAGCTTTCCGTCTATTTTCACCATAATTTCTGGCACCCGATGGATACCCTGCGCGACAAGCGTCTTCTCGAGGACCTCTGGGCGCATGACCGGGCTCCCTGGAAAATCTGGTAGGAGCGCAAGGCGCCTCATGCGTGTGCTCATAACGGGCAATCTCGGTTATGTCGGCTCCGCGCTCGCGGCGCATCTTCGTGCCGTGCTGCCGGCGACAGAACTCCTCGGCTACGATGCGGGCTTTTTCGCCCACTGCATCACCGCCGGCGGCCCCGCCCCGGAAACCGGGCTTGCCAGCCAATATTTCGGCGATGTGCGGGACCTTCCGGCTTCTCTTCTCACGGGCGTCGATGCGATCGTGCATCTTGCCGCCATCTCGAACGACCCCATGGGAAACCGGTTCGAAGCCGTTACGGAAGAAATCAATACCGGCGCCAGCCTCCGATTGGCCGCGCTTGCGGCACAGGCGGGCGTGCGCAGCTTCGTGTTCGCTTCTTCCTGTTCCATCTACGGTCGCGCGGACGCCAGTTCGCGGCGCGAGAGCGATTCCACATGCCCGCTGACAGCCTATGCCCGCTCGAAAGTCGCTACGGAGCAGAGCTTGAAGGGCATGAATCTCGATAACATGGCGGTGACATGTCTTCGCTTCGCCACCGCCTGCGGCATGAGCAGCCGGTTGCGTCTGGATCTCGTTCTGAATGATTTTGCCGCGTCCGCGCTCGCGACGGGCGAGATTGTCGTCCTCTCCGACGGCACGCCCTGGCGGCCGCTCATTGAAGTCTCGGACATGGGCCGCGCGATCGAATGGGCAATCAATCGTGATCCGCGCGATGGCGGGCGGTGCCTAATGGTCAATGTTGGCAGCGACGCATGGAATTTTCAGGTCAAGGATCTCGCCAACGCAGTGGCGGCATCACTTCCTGGCACGCGCGTTTCCATCAACGAGGCCGCCCCGCCTGACAATCGATCTTATCGGGTGGATTTTTCTCTTTTCCGTGAGCTTGCCCCCCGGCACCAGCCGCAATCCGGTCTCGAGCAGACGATTGCACGGCTTGTGGCCGGACTCCGCGGCATGGATTTTCGCGACGGTGATTTCCGCAATTCCTCGCTGATGCGCCTGAAGGTGCTCGAACGCCTGATTGATGAAGGCCATCTCTCAGCATCCCTGCGTTGGCGGCTTCCTCCGGTCCAGGATCTCGCGGCATGAAGTTTCTTCCCACGCCCCTTGCCGGCGCTCATCTGGTCGAGCTGGACCGGCGGGGCGATCAGCGCGGATTTTTCGCCCGTCTCTTCTGTGAACACGAGTTCGCCGCAGCGGGGCTCGAGTCGCATTTTGTCCAGGCCAACACCTCGTTCAGCGCGCGGCGGGGCACGCTTCGGGGCATGCATTATCAATTGCCGCCGGCGGCCGAGGTCAAGCTCGTGCGGTGCCTGAGCGGTGCATTGCAGGATGTGATCATCGATCTGCGCCCGGAGAGCAGCACCTTCGGGCAATGGTTCGGGGCAGAGCTCACCCCTCAGAACCGCGTGATGATGTATGTGCCGCGTGGTTTTGCGCACGGCTTCATCACGCTCACGGACGATACCGAGGTGCTCTACCTCGTAAGTGCCTTCTACGCTCCGCAGCACGAGCGCGGAATTCGTTTCGATGATCCGAGCTTCGGCATAGGCTGGGCCATCATGCCGACCGAGCTCTCGGACAAGGATCGCGCCTGGCCGGACTATGATCCTGCCGGTGGCGATTCCGGGCGTCTTAGGGAGCTCTCGCTTCAGGAGCTCCCTTGAAGATCCTGCTGACCGGCGCAAGCTCCTTCACGGGGTTCTGGTTCGCCCGCGAATTGCACGCGGCCGGCCATCACGTGGTTGCCGCATTGCGGCGGCCGCCTGAGGGCTATGGGGACGCTATGCGCGCCCGCCGGGTGGCAAAGCTGCCCGAAGTGGCGGAGTGCGTTTTCGGCCTGACATTCGGGGAAAAGGATTTCCTTGATCTTTGCCGGTCCGGCAACTGGGATCTTCTTTGCCATCACGCCGCCGAGGTTGGGGATTATCGCTCTCCCGCGTTCGATGTGGGGCGTGCGGTATCGGCCAATATGCTGAACCTCTCTTCCGTGCTCCAGGAAATGCGCGGGCTTCGCGGGATGGTTCTGACAGGCTCGGTCTTCGAAGGGAACGAAGGGGCGGGAACGCTCCCGCTTGCGCCCTTCTCTCCTTACGGCGTCTCCAAAACGCTCACCGCTTCGGAAACCCGGCATTGGTGCGATCGGTTGGGCGTGCCACTTGGAAAATTCGTGATTCCGAATCCGTTCGGGCCATATGAGGAGCCGCGCTTCTGCGCCTATCTGATGAAGCAATGGGGATCGGGCGCAATGGCCGAAGTGCGCACCCCGGCTTACGTTCGCGACAATATCCATGTCGATCTTCTGGCCCGGGCCTATGCGCGATTTGCGGCCTCGGTGTCCGAGGCTTCAGGATTCCTCCGCCTGAACCCAAGCTTCCATGTCGGAACCCAGGGCGAATTCACGGAGCGTTTTGCCACCGAGATCCGTCAGCGAACAGGGTGGGATTGTGCCCTTACCCTGCGAGAGCAGACGGAATTCACCGAGCCCGAGGCAAGGGTCAACACCGATCGCATCGAAATCCCGGAATGGCACGAAGCGGCGGCGTGGGACGCCATTGCGTCATTCTACGCCGCGGCACTCGCCCATGCCGCGTGACGGTGGATACCGAACGGCAATCCCCTTCGTCGCGCATGAAGCCGGCGAAATCAGTCTGATTGCGCAGCCCACGCCGCACCGCCACCTGGCGTGGTTGCTCACCGGACTTTGGGACAAACGCCGGCGGCTCCGCCGGCTCGTTCCCGTTCTTGCAGAGCTCACCCGCGCGGGAATCGCGGACGCCCGGGAATCGCATCGCCCCGAAAGTCGGATCCGGCAATGTTACACCGGGCGTCAAGCGCCTCGTTCCGGGAATGGGCTCGCCATTTACGCCCATTACTCCGAAGCCGGGTTTGTTCATGAAATGATTCTGCGGCAACTGGCCCTTTATGGCGACGCCGGATTCGATATCGTCTTCGTCACCATGTCCGACAGGGTGGGCGAGGATGATATCCGGAACCTGCTTCCTCTTACGCGGCTCATCATTCATCGCCGCAGCTTCGGACGGGATTTCGGAGCCTGGCGCGACGCGGCAGATCTGGCCGTGAATGCGCTTGGTCGTCCAGGGGAACTTTTGCTGGTCAATGACAGCGTGCTTGGCCCGCTCCGCCCGATTGATCGCCTGATCGCGCGGATGCGGGAACATGGTCCGGGGTTGATCGGCCTCACGGACAGCAGGATGGGGCCGCCCCATCTCCAATCCTATTTTCTGCTTGTGGAAGGCCCCGCCGCGGTCGCCGAGGTCCTCTCTTTTCTGGAGCAACTCAAGCTATCGCACAGCGAATGGCTGATGGTGCGGCGTGGAGAATTCGGACTGACCCGCTGCATGGCCGTGCACGGCCACGCCGTCATCAGCATGTTCCCCTATGATATTGTCCGCGCGATCGCGATCGATGCCGGCGACGGGTTACCGGCTCAATATGCCCCAATGAACCCCACCCACAATGCCTGGCGGGTGCTCATCGAAAATTTGGGCTTCCCCTTCATCAAGCGTGATCTCCTCACGTGCAATCCCAATGCGGTAGGAGGTGTGGAGCGCTGGCCTTCCGTGCTTCCGAATGACAGCCTGATCGACGCGGCAACCATTCAATCATATCTTTTGGAAGTCAGTCGTAAGGAAAAACAAAAGGCAAAGTATGATGCCTAATATCGTCTGGCAAATCATCAGTTTCCTGCCGTGCCTCGCCTACGATTTGCTGGAATGGCTGCGTGATCTTTTTCTCGTGCGCGTTCTTGGGCGCCACCGCATCGTCACTCACGATGTGACGCGGGAAGGATGCAACTTCGACGGAGCGACTCATATCGCCATTGTTGCCGTTCGACCGGCAGGCGGCAGCGATCTGTTCACCCTCAATCTCATCAATGCTCTGGCTGAACAAGGATTTTACATCCTGCTCATGTCGAATGCACCGCTCTCCGAAGGACAGCGGAATGTCCTGCTTTCACGATGCCATAGGATTATTGAACGTGCGCCAGTCGGACGAGACTTCGGCTGCTATCAGGCAGGCCTTCGGACGCTTGGCTTGTTCAATGGTGGCCTTCCGGCCGCCTGCGAGTGTCTGGTTCTTGCCAATGACAGCATGTTCTACCGTTCGGATTTATCGGACATCATTTCTGAAATGATGCAGTTTGACAATCCTTGGGTAGCAATGTTTGAGAATTTTGAGCAAGCGTATCATGCGCAAAGCTTCTTTTTAATGTTCTATCCTCAGATATTCAGATCACCGGTTTTTGGACGTTTCTGGAGGAAATACAAACCCTATTCTTCGAGAAAGCATACTATTCGGAAAGGTGAGGTCGGTCTTACTCGAACCCTAAGAAAGGCCCGCTTCGTGCCAAGCGTCTGCTTTAGCTCGACACGGATTCGACAGGTGATTGAGGCTGCCCAGGCTGACCCGCTGGAAATATGCAATCTCCTGCCTTATTGCTCGGACATGTCATGGCGGGAATGGGCAGAAGAACTCCTGGAAATGGCGAAGCACGGCTTGTCGATCGAAGAACGATCTCCGACACTGCTATTTGCTTGGCAAAACTTTCTCCGAACAATTGCCCATGTCTCAGAATCCGCGAATCCAACCCATGTCGTGGGCCTGATCCTCAATTGCATGGCGAAGGCACCTTTGAAAAGAGATGTATGTTATCGGAACATTTTTACAATCAATCAGGTGCTTGGATATGCTACGGGATTCGACGCTCGAGAGCTTGGGGCAATGGAAGTCGATCTTCGCAGCAAGGGGTTATTTGTCTCACTGAGCTTTCCGAAGAAACTGTTGTGCGTCCGTGGTCGAATCTAGGTCTGGACTTGCCCCGATTTCGTGGAGAGGTGAGAGCTTGGGATCAAGCTATGTAATCTGATGGCACGTTATCCTCCTGTTTCGTGGCATTCTTTGG
>DATJLS010000027.1:0-20044 GCA_035509315.1 Acetobacteraceae bacterium
CAGGAAGCGTCGCGAAGTCCCGTCATGCAGCACCTCCACGCCGACCGCCCGCTTCTCCGCGAATAGGATTTTGGTGACGAGAGCGCCGGTCAGCACCGTCAGATTCGGCTGGTCCATGCAGGGATAGACATAGGTCCGGAAGACCGAGAGGCGCTTGCCGTCTCGGATCCGCACATTGGCAAGCGCGCATCCGGCGTTGTCAGGTTGCTGTCCTGGTCGGCTCGCGGGAGGCTACCGGCATGACGACAGCCTCCACTCCAGCAATCCGTACCGCGGCTTCCGCTCTCCTGGCGAGATCATCCAGCATGCCGTTTGGCTTTATCACTGCTTCGGCCTGAGCCTCCGCGATGTCGAACGGATCTTGGCCGAACGGGGCATTATCGTCAGCCACGAAAGCATCCGTGAGTGGAGCGTCCGCTTTGGTCGGATGTTCGCCTCTTCGCTGAAGCGCCGTTGCCCCAGACCCGGCCACAAGTGGCATTTGGATGAGGTGCTTAGCCGCATCCGAGGTAAGCCGCACTATCTCTGGCGAGTCATTGACCAGAATGGCCACGTGCTTGACGTCCTTGTGCAGAGTGAGCGGAGCGCCAAGGCGGCCAAGCGGTTCCTTCGTAAGCTTCTGACAGAGTCGCGATATGCCCCGCGTGTGATGATAACAGACAAGCCGCGGAGCTATGCCTTGGCGAAACGTGAAGTCATGCCTGACATGGAACACCGACAAAGTCGCGACTTGAACAACCGGGCCGAGGCCTCACACCAGCCGACGCGACGACGAGAACGGCAGATGCAGGGATTCAAGCCAGGCCGCCATGCACAGCGCTCTCTGTCGGCCCATAGCCGCATCCATAGTCTCTTTCGGCTTCATCGCCATTACCTCACCGCACGACACATATCGTGCCGTTCGCAACGCCGTCTTCCGCATGTGGCGAGATGTCACAAGCGTCGAAGGCGTTGTGCAGCATCCAAGTCGAGCACGGACCAAACTGCCCCAGACGCTCACCAATTTGACAACGTCGGCTGTCGTCATGCCGGTAGCCTCCCACAAGCCGACCAGGACAGCAACCTGATAATGCCATGCCAAATTATTATCACAATATAAACATGATAATTCACTATTGAAGACTCAAAAAATAGAACATTAATAAGGACAAAACGTTTCAACGGAGGCAAGGACCGAGATATGTCGTTTCGATATAAATACGTATTTCCTCATCCATTGCTGCGTTGATATAAGCCTTCGATGCAGGAAAATCTGAAGACAGCGCCTTTCTCTTTGCGCAGTCGTACGGCCGCACTTTGTCGGCTCGCAAAGCTTCCGCTCGAAACATATGGTCCGCAATTGGCACGTGCTGCGGAGCTGGGGTTCGATGCCGTCGTGTTTGAGGCGATGCCCAAAGCTATGGCGCCAAGAGATTTTGCGCCGATCGTCGCTGGCGCTGCATCTGAGCACCTGGGCATCATCCTTGATCTGTGGCCCGAGCATGTGGAGGAAACACTCTCGGCTTGGTGCGAAGTGGGGATTGCCGGATTCTGCTGTAGATCCGCTCATCACCTCTCGCCCGAGATCTGGACCAGGCTGATCACGGCAGTTCGTGCCCGCCATCAATATGCTTTCTTCCTCGCTTTCACGCACGGCGCAAGCCCTGAGACGATCGCCCGCCTTGTTCCCTGCGGCTTTGACGCCGCGGCTTCCTCCTCCTGCTGGTGGGATTTTCGCTCCGGCTGGCTCGACGAGGATGCCGCGCGAATCACTCCATTGGGTGCCGTGATCAGCCTGACCTCGCCACCCGGCGAGCAAAAACCCAGCAGCGTGCAGGAAAAGCGCCGAGCGCTCACACTGGCCGGCCATTACGCACCGCTCTGGATGATGGAGCTGGAGTTCGCGGCTGGCCTGGAGATGGAGATCGCGGCGATCAATGGCCGGAGGCACGCCGAGCCCGAACTCTTCAGAGGCCCCTCGGCACGGCTCGTCTCCGCACCGAAGGCAGAGATCGCGGTGCTCGCGCGTGGCACGGCTATGGCACCGGGACTCGTGCTCGCGATCAACCCCGACCTCGACAGCCCGGCTGTTTTGCCGGCTTGTGCAGTGCTGCCGGAGCTCGGTGGCGCGGGGGCGCTTGTCTCCGCTGAGGAGAGGATCGAAGCCGGAGGGATGCTTCAGCTCATGCCCGGAGAGGCAAAGCTGTTCCGCTTCCTCGCAGCCCCCCCCATCCGCCGTGTCTCGCGCACGAGCGTTCCTCCCGGAGCCGAGCGTGTGGCCGGTGGGCGGGTCGCGATAGAGGCGGTGAGCCCGTCTGTGGACGGCGGGCGATTTCCGGCCAAGCGCATCGCGGGCGAGATGGTCCGGGTCGAGGCGGACCTGGTCAGTGATGGGCATGGGCGTCTTGCGGCTGACCTCCTCTGGCGTCCCGAGGACGAAGCGGCATGGGCGCGCACGCCGATGGCAACGCTTGGTAATGACCGTTATGCCGCCTCTTTCCCGCTTACGCGCGTCGGTCGCCATCTCTTCACGATCGAGGCCTGGCACGATCCGTTCGCGAGCCTCCTCGAAGATATCGCGAAGAAACGCCAAGCAGGGGCCCCTATCGCGCTCGAGATCGAGGAGGCCATCACCCTGATCCGCGCGGTGGAGGGCTCGGCGCTCACAGAACTGCCGAGTGCGCCCGATCGCATGTCTCCGGAAGAGCGGTTGGCGCTCCTTTCAAAGCCCGAAATCATCGCGGCGATGCGCAAGGCGCGGCAGGAGTTTCTTGTCCGTCTCGACCCCGCTTTCAGCCTGGACGCCGAAAGGCCGGCCGCCGGATTTGCAAGCTGGTACGAGCTCTTTCCCCGCAGCCAGAGTGGCAATGCATCACGGCATGGCACCTTTGCCGACGTGGTCGCGCGATTGCCCGCGATCCGCGCGATGGGATTTGACGTACTCTATTTCCCACCAATCCATCCAATCGGCCGTGTCCATCGCAAGGGACGCAATAACGCGCTCATCCCCGCTCCCAACGATCCCGGCAGCCCCTACGCCATCGGATCGGATGAGGGTGGGCATGACGCAATCCATCCAGCTCTTGGGACATTTGAGGATTTCCGCATGCTGCGCGAGAAAGCGATAGAGGCGGGGATCGAGATCGCGCTTGATCTCGCAATCCAGTGTGCGCCAGATCATCCCTGGGTACGCGCGCATCCCGAGTGGTTCGAGTGGCGGCCCGACGGCACGATCCGGTACGCGGAGAATCCGCCCAAGCGCTACGAGGATATCGTCAATGTCGCCTTCTACGCGCCCGAGGCGATTCCTTCGCTCTGGCATGCGCTTCGCGATGTGGTGCGATTCTGGCTCGATCAGGGCATTCGGACCTTCCGCGTCGATAATCCGCATACCAAGCCGCTTCCGTTTTGGGAGTGGCTGATCGAGGACATCCGCGCACGCGCCCCGGATGCGGTCTTTCTCGCGGAGGCCTTCACTAGGCCCGCCATGATGTATCGACTGGCAAAGATCGGTTTTTCCCAATCTTATACCTATTTCACTTGGCGTAACACGAAATACGAGCTCATTGCCTACTTCACCGAGCTCTCCCAAGCGTCGGTTGCAGACTTCTTCCGCCCGCATCTTTTCGTCAATACGCCGGACATCAATCCCTTCTTCCTCCAACAAGGCGGACGGCCTGCGTTCCTGATCCGTGCCGCCCTCGCCGCCACGCTCTCCGGCCTCTGGGGAATGTACAGCGGTTTCGAGCTCTGCGAGGCGCGCGCACTTCCGGGCAGAGAGGAGTATCTCGCCTCGGAGAAATACGAGATTCGTGCCTGGGACTGGGATCGGCCCGGCAACATCGTTGCAGAGATTGCCCGGCTCAACCAAATCCGCCACACGAACCCGGCGCTGCATAGTCATCGTGGCCTCGAGTTCCTGAACGCCTTCGATGACGCCATACTCTATTATGCGAAAACGTCTCGTGATGGACGCAATACGCTACTCATAGCCGTCAATCTTAATCCGCATCGCCCAATTGAAGCGGAGATTGAAATCCCTCTCTGGCGATTCAATCTTCCTGACGACGCTATGATCGGCGCGGAAGAGCTGATGCGCAATCAACCTGTCATCTGGCATGGCAAACGCCAACGCATCTGGCTTGACCCCGCCGATTTGCCGTTCGTGATCTGGCGGCTCGAACAACCCGCGGGAGGGCCCAAATGAGCTTGAGCATGCGCGGCACACGGCTCCGCATCGTCGCGAAGGATCCGCTCTGGTTCAAGGATGCCGTGATTTATCAGGTGCATGTCAAATCGTTCTTTGATGGGAACAATGATGGCGTCGGAGACCTTGCCGGGCTTACGGAGAAGCTCGATTACATTGCCGAGCTTGGGGCGAGCGCGATCTGGCTCCTGCCCTTCTATCCTTCACCCAGGCGTGACGACGGCTATGACATCGCCGATTACCGCGCTGTGCATCCCGAATATGGCACGCTTAGGGACATGCGCCGTTTCGTGACTGCAGCGCACGCACGTAACCTCCGCGTCATCATCGAGCTCGTAGTCAATCACACTTCGGATGCACATCCCTGGTTCCAGCGCTCCCGCCGAGCGAGGCCGGGATCCTGGGCGCGCAACTTCTACGTCTGGTCTGAGGATGATCGCCGCTACAAGGATGTGCGTATCATCTTCGTTGATACGGAAAAATCGAACTGGAGTTTCGATTCTGTGACCGGAAACTATTACTGGCACCGATTCTACGCACACCAACCCGACCTCAATTTTGACAATCCGCGCGTTCTGGCGGCAGTGCTCGGCGCGATGCGGTTCTGGCTGCGTCTCGGCGTGGACGGGTTTCGGCTCGATGCCGTGCCCTATCTCGTCGAGCGCGACGGAACGGACTGTGAAAATCTTCCCGAGACGCATGCAATCATCAAGAAGATCCGTGCTGCGCTCGACGAGGCGGCCCCGGGCTCGGTACTGCTCGCCGAAGCGAATCAGTGGCCGGAGGATGTGAAGGAGTATTTCAGTGTTGGCGATGAATGCCACATGGCTTTCCACTTCCCCCTGATGCCGCGCATGTATATGGCGATTGCGCAAGAGAACCGCTTCCCGATCACAGATATCTTGCGTCAAACTCCGGAAATTCCAGAATCTTGCCAATGGGCTGTTTTTTTGCGCAACCATGATGAGCTTACGCTCGAGATGGTGACCGACGCAGAGCGCGACTATCTTTGGAATACTTATGCCGCAGACCGCCGCGCGCGTCTCAACCTCGGCATTCGCCGCCGGCTTGCGCCATTGCTCGAGCATGATCGGCGCCGAATCGAGCTGATGAAGGGCCTCCTTTTCTCGATGCCTGGAACGCCGGTGATCTATTACGGCGACGAGATCGGAATGGGCGACAATATCTATCTCGGCGACCGCGACGGAGTACGTACGCCGATGCAATGGTCATCGGACCGCAACGGCGGCTTCTCGCGCGCTGATCCGGCCTCCCTCGTCCTGCCGCTGATTATGGACCCGATCTATGGGTACGAGGCAGTCAATGTCGAGGCCCAGGCGCGGGACCCGCATTCACTGCTCAACTGGCATCGACGAATGCTCGCGGTGCGCCGCCGCCACCGCGCCTTCGGCCGCGGCCGGCTCCGATTGCTCTATCCCGGCAACCGCAAGATCCTCGCCTTCCTGCGCGAATATGAAGGCGACGAAGAGGAGACGATCCTTTGCGTCTGCAGTCTCGCGCGCACTGCGGAAGCCGTGGAGCTCGATCTTTCCGCTTTCGCCGGTCGGGTGCCAGTCGATCTGCTTGGCGGCTCGGCTTTTCCGCCAATCGGCGAACTCACCTACCTCCTCACCCTGCCACCACATGCCTTCTATTGGTTCAGGCTCGAGCGCGAAACGGCGACACCCGCCTGGCGCGTGCCGCCGCCGGAGCCGTTGCCCGAGCTCGCGACACTCGTGCTCCGCCACGACATCGCCGAACTCCTTGAACCTGAGCCGCGCCGGATGATCGAACGGGAAATCTTCCCAGCGTATCTTGCGCGAAGGCGTTGGTTTGCGGCCAAAGATCACAGGATGGCAAACCTTTCCATCGCGCGCGCCGATCTGATTCACGGTCGAGGTGGGGATTTCGTGGCCTTCGAGATCGCAGTCGCGCTCGAGGAGCGCACCGACCGTTATTTCCTGCCCGTAGGCATCGTCTGGGACGACGAGGGTCCAGGCGCGATCGCGCATCAGCTGGCGCTGGGGCGTGTGCGAAGGCGTCAGCGCACAGGCGTACTGACCGACGCATTCGCGATCGATTCATTGCCGCGCGCGGTGCTCGCTAGCCTCAACCGCGGGCGTGCGATTCCTCTCGGAGAAGGCGAGTTCCGCTGGCTTAGAACGAGCGAGCCGATCCCGCACGTGCCGGAGGAGCTCGAAATCCGCCGCCTTTCGGCCGAACAGTCCAACACCTCCCTCATCCTGGGTGACCTTGCCGTGGTGAAGATCATTCGCCGCATCTCGCCCGGCCATCATCCCCAGACGGAAATGGCCCGGCATCTGACCGAGCGCGGCTTCGCAAACGTTCCCGCCTTGCTCGGGGAACTCGTCCGCGTCGATGCCGCGGGCACGCCGCATACGCTCTTGATCATCGAGCGGTTCGTGCGCAACCAGGGCGATGGCTGGCAATGGACGCTGGAGACGCTCAAGCGGGCAATCGATCCGGTTGCGATCACCGGCGTGGACGAGGAGGCAAGGAAGGACGCGCTTGCGCCCTACCTTCC
Source organism: Acetobacteraceae bacterium (assembly GCA_035509315.1). GTDB lineage: Bacteria > Pseudomonadota > Alphaproteobacteria > Acetobacterales > Acetobacteraceae > JAKAWQ01. The sequence goes on from DATJLS010000027.1 coordinate 6,732, forward strand.
GTTCGCAATTGCGATCGGGAAGAGGCTTGCCGAGTTGCACGCGGTGCTGGCAGAGCCCACGGATGATCCTGCTTTTGCGCCCGAGCCGGTGGGTCCCGCGGAGGCCGAGATCTGGCTGGCAGCAGCCGTCGCGGAACTCTCTTCCGCGTGTCGGGTCCTTGCCGGCTTCACTGCATGGGAGGACGAAACGGAGAGCGCCCAGGCAGCCACGCTGATTGCCCTCCGCGAAAAGCTTGCGGCAAAGCTTGCTGAGCTCGCCCAGGCCGCGTCCGGCACGCTCCGGACCCGCATCCATGGCGACTTCCATCTCGGCCAAGTGCTTGTCATGCCGGGCGATGCGATGTTGATCGATTTCGAAGGGGAGCCTGCGAAGACGCTCGCCGAACGGCGAGCCAAGGGAAGCCCGCTTCGTGATGTCGCAGGGCTTCTGCGCTCCCTGGACTATGCCGCCGCCACACTCGCGCGCGAGCCTGCGCCCGCAACCGAGCCGAGTGCGGAGCGACGGAATGATCTTCTCCGCCACTTCATCGCGGCCGCCTCGGCGAGCTTCTTCGAGGGCTATCGTGCAGTGGCGCGGACAGCCGAGCACAGATGGTTCCCCGACGATCAATCGGCGAATGCGCTGATCAATCTCTTCCTCGTCCAAAAGGCGGCATATGAAATCAACTATGAAGCGGCGAACCGTCCCGGCTGGATCGGGATTCCGCTGTACGGCCTACTTCAACTCGCCGAGCGGCTGCTCGAGCCCGTCCGCGAGGAAGAAAATGCGTAACGACCGGTTCCTGGATGGGGAAACGACCGCAGCGCTGGTGCAAGGCCGCCATGGCGACCCCTTTGCTCTGCTCGGCCCGCACATCACCGCTTCGGGCGCAGTGATCCGCGCGCTCCTGCCGGGCGCCGACGCGGTATCGCTGATCGGTCCCGAGGGAGAGACCGTTGCCGAGCTGCGATGTGTGCATCCGGACGGGCTTTTCGAGGCTGCGCTCTCAGAGTTGATCCCATATCGCTTTCGGATCAATTGGCACGGGGTGACCCAGGAGACAGAAGATCCCTACGCTTTTCCACCACTGCTCGGTGAACTCGACATCTATCTCCTCGCCGAAGGGAGACACAGGCAGATCGGTACGTGCCTCGGAGCGCAGCCAATGGAAGTGGCTGGTGTGGCAGGCGTGCGTTTCGCAGTGTGGGCGCCGAACGCGCGGCGCGTCTCGGTGATCGGCAATTTCAACGGCTGGGACGGAAGGCGGAATCCGATGCGACTTCGCATCGAATGTGGTGTGTGGGAGATCTTCATCCCTCGTCTTTTCCAAGGCGAGCTCTACAAATATGAAATCTTCGGCGCCGACGGCACGCTCACCGCGCACGCAGACCCCGTTGCTCGCGCGGCCGAGGCGCCACCCGCCACCGCCTCGATCGTTGCCAGCGCCGCTCCCTTTGCCTGGTCGGATCGGGACTGGCAGGCACAACGGGTGCTACGGAAAGATGCCGCACCGCTTGCGATCTACGAAGTACACGTTTCGTCATGGCGGCGGCATGCGGACGGCAGATCCCTATCCTGGGAAGTGCTCGCGGAGCAGCTCATCCCCTATGTGCGGGATCTCGGCTTCACCCATCTTGAGTTGATGCCGGTGATGTTGCATCCGTTTGGGGGTTCCTGGGGCTATCAGCCACTCGGCCAGTTCGTGCCGATGCCGGAGTTCGGTCCGCCGGAGGCATTTGCCGCCTTCGTTGATCGCTGCCATCGCGCGGGCCTCGGCGTGATCCTCGACTGGGTCCCCGCGCATTTCCCGGCCGATGCGCACGGGCTCGCCCGCTTCGACGGCACCGCCCTCTATGAGCATCTCGATCCGCGAGAGGGCATGCACCGTGACTGGAACACATTCATCTACAATCTTGGGCGAAACGAGGTACGTGGTTTCCTGATCGGGAGCGCCCTCTACTGGCTCGAGCACTTTCACGCTGACGGGCTCCGAGTCGATGCGGTCGCTTCCATGCTCTATCGCGACTATTCTCGCACGGAGGGTGAGTGGATTCCAAACCGCTATGGCGGGCGGGAGAATCTCGAGGCTATCGCGTTCCTCCAGGAGCTCTCGCGCGCGATCGGCGAGACCTCTCCCGGAGCAATGCTGATCGCCGAGGAATCAACCGCCTGGCCCGGTGTGACTCGTCCAGCTTCGGAAGACGGGCTCGGCTTCACGCACAAATGGAATATGGGATGGATGCACGACACGCTGCGCTACATCAGCCGTGATCCGGTGCATCGCAGCCACCACCATGACGACATGACGTTCGGGCTACTCTACGCCTTTTTCGAGCACTTCATTCTGCCGATCTCGCACGATGAGGTCGTTTACGGAAAGGGATCGCTTCTTGGACGCATGCCAGGCGATCATTGGCAGAAATTTGCAAATTTACGCGCCTATCTCGCCTTCATGTGGACTCATCCCGGAAAGAAACTTCTCTTCATGGGTGGAGAATTCGGACAATCCGAGGAATGGAATCACGATACTCAGCTATCATGGCATCTCTTGAACGACCCCATGCACGCAGGCCTGCTGTACCTGCTCAGGGATCTCAATGCTATCTACCGGCGGGAGTCCGCGCTTTTCGCACGCGACTTTACACCCGATGGCTTCCGCTGGGTGATCGTCGACGACCGCATGCAGAGTGTCTTCGCCTGGCTCCGCTTCGGGATCGAGGACAGTGCGCCTTTGATGGTCCTATGCAACTTCACACCAGTGCCGCTGCACGACTACCGAGTGGGCGTACCCGAAGCCGGGCGCTGGGCCGAGGTCCTCAACACCGATGCCAGCGTGTACGGCGGCTCCGGTATGGGAAACCTGGGAGGCGTGAACGCCACGGCTTGCGGAAGTCATGGGTTTCCTGCTGCGCTCACCCTCACCCTGCCACCGCTCGCGGTCATCGCACTCAAGAGAGTCGGCTGATGCCGCCTCTGCCGCGGCGACTCAAATCGGGCCAGCCTGCGCCACTTGGTGCCTCCTGGGACGGGCTTGGCGTCAATTTCGCGGTCTTTTCCGCACATGCAACACGGATCGAACTCTGCGTTTTCGATCCTTCCGGTCGGCGAGAGATCGCCCGCTATGACCTACCGGAATGCACCGACGAGGTATTCCACGGCTATCTGCCTGACGCCGGGCCGGGTCTGCTCTACGGGTATCGGGCGCATGGCCCGTATCAACCTGAGAACGGGCACCGCTTCAACCCGCATAAGCTCCTGCTCGATCCTTATACGCGTGCCATCGCCGGGCGTCTGCTCTGGAACGACACGCTGTTCGGGTATCGGATCGGATCGTCGCGCGGCGATATCTCCTTCGATCGGCGCGACAGCGCGGCGGCGATGCCGAAATCCGTCGTCACGGTGGATGAGAGCCCCGTTTGGGGCGATCATCGCCCGCCGCGAAGGAGCTGGCAGGAGACCGTTATCTACGAGATGCACCTGCGCGGCTTCTCGATGCGACGTGAAGATCTCGAACCCTATCTCCGCGGCACCTTCGCCGCGCTCGCCGATCCGCGTCTGGTTGAACATCTCGTGAAGCTTGGCGTCACCGCGATCGAGCTTCTGCCAGTGCACGCCTTTCTTCAAGATCGTTTCTTGGTCGAGCGCAGGCTTGCCAATTACTGGGGTTATTCCACCCTTTGCTTCTTCGCCCCCGAGCCGCGCTATTTCGCTGATCCGGTCAACTTCGCCCATGAGTTGCGGGCGGCAATCCGTCGGCTGCACGGCGCCGGGATCGAGGTGATCCTCGATGTCGTGTACAATCATACCTGCGAAGGCAACGAGCTCGGCCCCACCCTTTGCTGGCGCGGGCTCGACAATGCCAGCTATTATCGGCTGGTTCCGGGTCACGCGCGCCATTTCGTCAACGATACAGGCACCGGCAATACGCTGAACCTGAGCCATCCGCGCGTGCTGCAAATGGTCATGGACAGCCTGCGCTTCTGGGCGACCGCCTATCGCGTGGACGGATTCCGCTTCGATCTTGGCTGCACACTCGGTCGCGAGGATCACGGCTTTGACCCTGGCTCCGGCTTCTTCGACGCGATCCGCCAGGACCCGGTGCTTTCTTCGCTCAAGCTGATCTCCGAGCCCTGGGATCTCGGGCCCGGCGGCTACCAGCTCGGAAACCACCCGCCGGGAATCGCCGAGTGGAACGACAAGTTTCGCGATGCAGTGCGGCGCTACTGGCGCGGCGATCCAATGCTGCGTCCGGAGATCTCCGCCCGGCTGATGGGCTCGAGCGAGTTGTTCGAGCACCGGCGAAGGCGCCCCTGGACTTCGCTCAACTTTGTGACCGCGCATGACGGGGTGACGCTGCACGACCTCGTCACCTATGCCGGACGGCATAACGAGGCGAACGGCGAGGATGGGCAGGACGGAGCCTCGGACAACCTCTCCGCCAACTGGGGTACGGAGGGCGAAACGGAGGATCTGAAGATCAACGAAGTGCGCGGGCGCGTCGCGCGGGCGATGCTCGCCACGCTCTTCATTTCACACGGCACGCCGATGCTGCTCGGCGGTGACGAGATCGGGCGGACGCAACGCGGCAACAACAACGCCTATTGCCAGGACAACGAGATTTCCTGGTTCGACTGGAGCCCTATGTTCGCCGCAGGAAACGAGGACGACGAGGCCGGAACACAAGAACTCGTCCGAGTCATAGCGCGCCTGGCGACACTTCGCAGTACGCACCCGACGCTACGCAGCGCGCGCTTCCTCCACGGCAGGGAGGAGATCATGCCCGGAGTGCACGACACGGCCTGGTTCGATGAAAACGGCAAGACTCTTACGCAGGCGGCGTGGGAAGATCCGATCGGTCAGCTTCTGGCGGTCCGCCGTGCCGCCGTTCTCGACGGTTCCGAGGGTATGGCTGACGTCACCCTCGCCCTCCTGAATGCGAGCCCGGAAGAACGGGAGTTCGTGCTGCCGCCACCCCCGCTCCCCTGGCGTATCGTCCTCGACACCGCTGACCCGGATCAGCCGGAGAGGAAGCCCGAGGGTAGAACGGTGACGGCGCAGGCACGTTCTCTTGTGCTTTTGGCCGCGACCGGAAGGATGGCCGCGCGATGAACAACCGCTTTGCCGCAGCGCCCCGCTTCGGCGCCAACCTCGTCGCTCCCGACCGCGCGCGGTTCGCCCTCTGGGCGCCGGACTGTGATCGGGTGACGCTCGAAGTCGACGGGATTATAGAGATTTCGATGCGGGCGGAGGGCGGGCGCTTCGTCGCCGAGGCCACGTGCGGTGCCGGCGCGCGCTATCGATTTCGCGTTCGGCCCGATCTCGCCGTGCCAGACCCCGCAGCGCGCGCGCAGGCCGGGGATGTTCACGATGCCAGCCTCATCGTCGATCCGCGCGCCTATGAATGGCGACATCCGGACTGGTATGGCCGGCCGTGGCACGAGGCGGTGATCTACGAGCTACATGTCGGTGCCATGGGCGGCTTCGCCGGTGTTGCGCGGCTGCTCCCCGAGCTGGTTGCGCTCGGCGTCACGGCGATTGAGCTGATGCCGATTAGCCATTTTCCCGGCCGCCGCAACTGGGGCTATGACGGCGCGTTGCCGTACGCGCCGGCCACCGCCTATGGCACGCCCGACGAGCTCAAAGAGCTTGTCGACGCGGCGCATGGCTTCGGGCTCATGGTGTTGCTCGATGTCGTCTATAATCATTTCGGTCCCGACGGGAATTACCTCGGCACCTATGCGAGGTCCTTCTTCCGCGCCGACGCGGCCACTCCCTGGGGCGAGGCGATCGATTTCGGCCAATCCGAAGTGCGCTCCTTCTTCATCGACAATGCGCTGCTCTGGCTCATGGAATATCGCTTCGACGGGCTGCGGTTCGATGCGGTGCACGCGATCGGCGACCGGAGATTCTTGGTCGAACTCGCCAACTCGGTGCGCGACACTGTCGAGCCCGGCCGGCACGTGCATCTCGTGCTCGAGAACGACGAGAACGATGCGGACCTGCTGCGTAATGGTTTCGATGCGCAATGGTCGGACGATGCGCACCATGCGCTACACGTGCTGCTGACCGGCGAGCAGAGTGGGTACTATGCCGATTATCCGAAGCCTGCCGCGGCGCTCGCGCGTGCGCTCAAAGAGGGATTCACCTATCAGGGCCAGCCTTCCCGTTTTCGGGGCGGGCGGCGGCGCGGCAGTCCGAGTGGGGATCTGCCGCCGACATCCTTCGTCATCTTCCTTCAAAACCACGATCAGGTCGGCAACCGCGCCTTCGGCGAGCGGCTTACCGCCCTCACCGATCCCGCGGCCCTGGCAGCGGCGAAGTTACTCCTCCTGCTCGCTCCGCAGATCCCACTTCTCTTCATGGGTGAGGAGTGGGGCGAGACCAAACCGTTCCTCTTCTTTACCGATCATCGGGAAGAGCTCGCCCATTTGGTACGGGAGGGACGGCGACGAGAGTTCTCGCGTTTTGCCGACTTTGCCAATCCGAAGGCCAGAGCGCGCATCCCTGATCCCAACGACCCGGCGACCTTCGTCTCTTCGATCCCGGCCCCAGCCTCGGAGAGGACGAAAGCACAGGAAACGGTGCGCGCCTTCCATGCCCGGCTGCTTGCACTGCGCGCCGCCCATATTGCACCGCATCTTCCAGGAACACGCGCGCTCGGGGCGGAGGTGCTCGGCATAAGCGGCGTACGGGCGGCCTGGCGGCTCGGCAACGAAGCGGAGCTTACGATCGCCGCCAATTTCGGCCCCGAGTCCGTCTCATGCTGGCCCGGGAAGGGCGAACTTCTCGCCTCGGTTCCTGAAGCCCCCCTTCCCTCGGGCTGCCTACCGGGGCGAAGTGCGGCCGCGTGGCTGGAACGACGGTCATGAGCGACGAAGGCACTCTGGAGCTCGCCCGAGCGGCCAGGTTGGCCGTGGAGTGGACCGACCAAGAGAACCGTCTGAGGACGGTCGAGGTCGGGGTGCTGCGCGCGGCGCTCAGCGCGCTCGGTTTGCCGGCCGAAACCAACGCACAGCGGCGCGAGAGCATGGCAGCGGTCGCTCACTTCAAGGAAGCGGGAGGGCTCATCACGGCAGAGATCGGCCAGCCGGTCGTGCTTCCGGGGCAGCCAGGTCCATGGCGGGTCACGCTCGAAGGCGGCGGCGCGCTCGAGGGGGATGGCACAACGCAGAAGACGATCCTGCCGGTTGGTTATCACCGGATCGAGGCGCGGGGCTGGACGGGTACGTTGGCCGTCGCGCCGCGACGTGGCTGGACGCTTGAAGACGCGGGCTCGGGCGGCCGCCTCGCAGGGCTTGCCGCACAGCTCTATGCGCTCTGCCGCCGGGACAATGCCGGCTGCGGGGATTTTGCCGCGCTCGCCGAGCTCGCCCACAGGGCGGCTTCACGCGGGATCGATGCGGTCGCGATCAGCCCTGTTCATGCCCTTTTCACTGCCGATCCGGCGCGCACGGCGCCTTATGCGCCTTCCAGCCGTGTCGCGCTCAACCCGGTCTATGCTCCGTGCAGCGTCGGCGCCTCCGTCCTGGCGGATGGAGAATTGATTGATTGGCCAGCAGTGGTGAAGGCACGTCTCGCTGCGCTCAGGCAGGATTTTGCGAGCGAATCGGGAAGCCCGGGCTTCGCCGCCTTCCGCCGTCACGCTGGACCCGAGCTTCGTCTCCATGCGCTTTTCGAAGCAATCGCCGCCGCCGAGGTCGCGAAGGGTGGGGTGTCAGATTGGCGGCGTTGGCCAGCAGAATTCGCCTCGCCACGGAGTACAACGGCGCGGCGCTTCGCGCGCGATACGGCGGAGGAGGTGGCCTTTCATCTCTACCTTCAGTACCGCGCCAGGACAGGGCTTGCTGCGGCGCAACGGGCAGCACGACAGGGCGGCATGCGGATCGGCCTTATCACTGATCTTGCCGTGGGCGCCGACCCGGGCGGCAGCGACGCGTGGATGCGGCCTATGGAGATGCTGCGCGGGCTTTCGATCGGAGCGCCACCGGATGCGTTCAACCATGACGGGCAGGGGTGGGGGCTCACAAGCTTCTCACCCTTCGGCCTCCTTCGCAGCGGCTTTTCGGGGTGGATCCGGATGCTGCGCGCAGCCCTTGCCCATGCCGGAGGCGTGCGGATCGATCACGCGATGGGGCTTACACGGCTCTGGGTGATCCCTGAGGGCGCCTCTCCTCGGGACGGCGTCTATCTCACCTATCCCTGCCAAGACCTGATGCGGCTGCTCGCCCTCGAATCCTTCCGCCACCGGGCAGTGGTGCTCGCCGAAGACCTTGGCACTGTGCCCGCCGGGTTCTCCGAGCGACTGGCCGCCGGCGGCATGGCAGGTCTGCGCGTGCTCTGGTTCGAGCGCGTGGCGGGCGGTTTTCGGTCACCCTCGGCCTGGACGCAAGAAGCTGTTGCGATGACCTCGACCCACGATCTGCCAACGGTCGCCGGGTGGTGGCGCGGAAGGGACATCGAGTGGCGACGGCAGCTTGGATTGCGGCATGAAGGGAGCGCCGTGCGGGAGCGCGCGCGCCGCCTGCTCTGGCACAGCTTTCGTGCGGCGGGTGCAGCAGAGGGCGAGACGCCAGGACCGGGCGAGGGCGCGCGAGTCGCCACAGCAGCGGCGAGCTTCATTGGTCAGACAACATCGCGCCTCGCCTTGCTGCCGCTTGAAGACGCTCTCGCCTTGGAGGAACAGCCGAACCTTCCCGGGACCATCTCTGGACATCCGAACTGGCGCCACCGCCTGCCGGCACGGGTCGAGACGATGCTCGACCGGCCCGACGTCGCCGCGCGGCTGCGCGCCCTGCGTGCCGGGCGGGGCCATCCGTGAAAGAAGCCCACCCGCCACGCGCCACCGCCCGCCTGCAGTTCCATCCCGGCTTCACGCTGGCCGATGCAGAAAGGGTGGTACCTTATTTCGCCAAGCTCGGCATCAGCCACCTTTATGCCTCTCCGCTCTTCAAGGCGCGCCGGGGCTCGACTCACGGTTACGACGTGATCGATTATGGTACGATCAACCCAGAACTCGGCGGACGCGCGGCGCTCGAGCGCTTGGCTGCGACGCTACATCGGCACGGCATGGGGCTCGTGCTCGACATCGTGCCGAATCACATGGCCGCCGACCCAGTTGAGAATCCCTGGTGGCGAGACGTTCTGGCAAAAGGACGCAAGACTCCCTATGCGGCGTTCTTCGATATCGACTGGTTCCCACCCGAGCCTTGGCTTCGGGGCAAGCTCTTGCTGCCAGTTCTCGGCCGGCCGTACGCGGAGACGCTCGCCAAGGGCGAGATCCGGCTTGAGCGGGAAGCAGGAGAAATCGCCTATTTTGAACACCGTTTCCCGCTCGCCGATGGCACCGCAACGGGAGGGAACCTGCACACGGTCCTGGAGGCTCAGCATTACCAGCTCGCCTGGTGGAGGACGGCAGGGGATGCAATCAACTGGCGCCGGTTCTTCAACATCAACGGGCTGGTCGCATTGCGGGCGGAGCGAGCGGCGGTTTTCAACGCGACACACCAGCTTGTTGTGGACCTCTACGCCGCCGGACTGATCGACGGGGTGCGGGTCGACCATGTCGATGGACTCGCCGATCCCGCAGCCTATTGCCGGCGCCTGCGTCGCACGCTGGCCAAGGCGGGCAAGCGGCGTCCCTACATTGTGGTTGAGAAGATTCTGGCCTCTGGGGAGGTGCTGCCGGCTTCATGGGAAGTGGACGGGAGCACAGGTTACGACTTCATGGCTGAAGTCGGTGGGCTGCTACACGATCCCGCCGGCGAGGCGCCACTCTCTCGGTTCTGGACGCGGATCACAGGAAAACCCGAGGATTTTCCTAAGATCGAACTTGGCGCTCGAACGGAGCTTCTCTCTTGCTTCTTCGCGGCTGAGCTCGGCCGGGCCGTGCGGGCACTCACTGCGGCCGGTGACGGGCGGGACTTGCCTTCGGCTTCGCTCGAACGAATCGTGACGGCGGTCGCGAGCCATTTTCCCGTCTACCGACTCTATCCGGATGGGAAGACAGAACCACTTGAGCACGCGCTCGCGGCAGCAGAGAAGGCTCTTCCTCGGGCAGAAAAGTGCTGGCTCGAACAGGTCCGGGCGACGTTGACGGTGGCAGACCGACAGGCACGCCCGGGCCAGATCCGCTTTCAGCTTCTCACTGCACCGCTCGCGGCGAAGGCGGGGGAGGATACGGCATTCTACCGCTACGGCCGGCTCCTTTCGCGCAACGAAGTCGGCACTTCGCCGACCCGCTTCGCCCTTGCACCACATGAATTCCATCGAACCATGATCGCCCGACAGCAGCGCTTCCCCCACGCCATGCTTGCCACGGCGACCCACGACCACAAGCGTGGCGAGGACGTGCGCGCGCGGCTCACAGCACTCAGCGAGATTCCCACCGAATGGATGGCCTTGATCGAAACCTGGATGCGACGGAACGAAGCTCGCAGGCGGATGTTCCCGGAAGGGGCGGCACCGTGCCGCGGAGACGAGCTGATGCTCTATCAGATCCTCGTTGGCGCTTGGCCGGCACTGCTCGACCCGACGGACGAACCGGGGGTGGCGGCTTTCGTCGGGCGTATCGCAGATTGGCAGGAGAAGGCGCTACGCGAGGCCAAGGAGCGCTCGGATTGGGCAGCACCGAACGAGGATTACGAATCCGCCTGTCGGGAATTCTTGATGGGCATGCTCGCCGACCCTGCTTTCAGGAGGGAGGTCGCGGGCTTTGCCGCCCGCATCGGGCCGGCCGGCGCGGTGAACGGCCTCGTCCAGACGATGCTCCGCCTCACTGTTCCGGGCGTTCCCGATCTTTATCAAGGCGCGGAGTTCTGGGATGAGAGCCTGGTCGATCCGGACAACCGTCGGCCGGTCGATTTCGCCATCCGCAAACAGGCGCTCAAGCGTACAGCATCATTGCTTGAGCTCCTGAATGATTGGCGAACCGGACACATCAAGCAGGCGCTGATTGCCTGCATGCTGGAACTCCGCGCCCGACTGCCGCGGCTTTTTGCCACCGGCACCTATCGCCCTCTCGCGGTTTCCGGCCCGCGAGCAGATCACGCACTGGCCTTCCTGCGCGAAGACGGACCGAATTGTTTAATGATCGCCGTCACTCGACTCGCTGTACCGCTTCTCGGCGTCGCCCAGATTCCTTGGATCGACCCTGCTGTTTGGGTTGGAACCGTCCTTCATGTGCCTGTCCAAAGAACATGGCGAAACGCTCTCATTTCCTCCGATCCGCTTGTCGGCGGCGATTTCCTCCGCCTCGAGAAAGTTTTTGGTATCCTCCCCGTCGCCTGCTGGGCATCCAGAGGGCGAGGAGGCGAATGCGGAGCCAATTAGCATGGCTTTGGCAGACTCGGGACAAAACGTCATGGTGCACCAAGCTTCTTCTTGAGCGTGCAAGATTCTTATGAGGGCGGTCAAGGAAGAAAGATTTACTGGGTGGAGCGAGCGAGGGGGCAGCGGTGTTCCGACAAGTTCGAGACCGAGCCAGAGGCCAGGGCGTAATCGACGGTTGAGCAGTTTCTTATACGCGGATTGGATACCGCCTGCTGAGTGTTCGTCGGCGAGGAACCTCGGTCTGACGTATGGAGATACTGTTCTTTGTCGTGCAAATTTGGCTTTGACTCACGCGTGGACGGCCTGCCCGACACTGTCGGGGAAGGGCAGATCCTACTTACCGACCGAGGCTACGGCCATCAAGGCGTTGTCAAGTTGGTGAGCGTCTGGGAGAGTTTGGTCCGTGCTCGACTTGGATGCCACACAATGCCTTCGACGGGAGTGACATCTCGCCACATGCGGAAGGCCGCGTTGCGAACGGCTCGATATGCGTCGGCGGTGAGGTGATGGCGATGAAGCCGAAAGAGACTATGGATGCGGCTGTGGGCCGACAGAAAGCGCTGTGCATGGCGGCCTGGCTTGAATCTCTGCATCTGCCGTTCTCGTCGTCGCGTCGGCTGGTGTGAGGCCTCGGCCCGGTTGTTCAAGTCGCGACTTTGTCGGTGCTCCACGTCAGGCACGACTTCGCGTTTCGCCGCGGCATAGCTCCGCAGTTTGTCCGTTATCATCACACGCGGGGCATATCGCGGCTCTGTCAGAAGCTTGCGAAAGAACCGCCTGGCCGCCTTGGCGCTCCGCTCACTCTGCACAAGGACGTCAAGCACGTGGCCATTCTGGTCAATGGCCCGTCAGAGATAGTGCAGCTCACCTCGGATGCGAATAAACACCTCATTCAGATGCCGCTTGTCGCCGGGTCTGGGGCGACGGCTCTTCAGCGAAGAGGTGAACATCCGACCAAAGCGAATGCTCCACTCACGGATGCTTTCGTGGCTGACGATAATGCCACGTTCGGCCAAGATCGGCTCGACATCGCGGAGGCTCAGGCCGAAGCAGTGATAAAGCCAAACGGCATGCTGGATGATCTCGCCCGGAGAGCGGAAGCCGCGGTACGGATCGCTGGAGTGGAGGCTGTCGTCATGCCGGTGGCCTCCCGCGAGCCGACCAGGACAGCAACCTGACAACGCCCTTCGTGACGATCAATGGGATCGTATCCGAGATCTGCTGCCTGGGCGCGATGGCCATGTAGGAGCGACTGCGGTGGACAATCGCCTGTTCGTCGAGGCAGTGCTCTATCGCTATCGTGCTGGTACTCCGTGGCGTGATCTGCCGGAGCGCTTTGGAGACCGGAAGAACGTCCATCGTCGGTTCAGCCGATGGTCCAAGTCGAGCGTTTGGGAAAGGCTTTTTAGTCGCCTGGCTGCGGATGCCGATAACGAGTACGCGATGATCGACAGCACCATCGCGGGCGCCCAAAAAGTCGGCGCAGACCAGACGATCGGGCGCTCACGCGGTGGATTGAGCACCAAGATCCACACCATGGCAGATGCCCTGGGCAAACCAGTCCGCTTCTTCCTCACTGGCGGGGAAGCCTACGATCTGGTCGGCGCGGACCATTTGCTACCGAGCATGAGCGCCGATACGCTGATCGCCGACAAGGCCTTCGACGCCGACGAGAGGGTTATTGAGCCGCTCACCCGAATCGACAAAGCCTTTGTGATCCCGCCCAAAGCCAATCGTCTGACCATTCGGGGCTATGATCGGGAACTCTACAAAACCCGCCATCGGATTGAAAATTTCTTTGCCAAGCTCAAGTAGTTTCGTTCCATCGCCACGCGCTACAACAAAACCGTCTGAAACTTCCTCGGTGGACTTGCCCCGATTTCGTGGAGAGGTGAGAGCTTGGGATCAAGCTATGTAATCTGATGGCACGTTATCCTCCTGTTTCGTGGCATTCTTTGGTTCGATCCCCGGCGGCGTCATTCTTCCGTCCCGACCCGCGCACTGA
>DATJLS010000028.1:0-4192 GCA_035509315.1 Acetobacteraceae bacterium
CAGGAAGCGTCGCGAAGTCCCGTCATGCAGCACCTCCACGCCGACCGCCCGCTTCTCCGCGAATAGGATTTTGGTGACGAGAGCGCCGGTCAGCACCGTCAGATTCGGCTGGTCCATGCAGGGATAGACATAGGTCCGGAAAACCGAGAGGCGCTTGCCGTCTCGGATCCGCACATTGGCAAGCGCGCATCCGCCCTCTCCTTCCATCATGGCACCGTTCTGATCGGCGAATACGGGAATATCGACGGCTCGGGCAGCCTCCAGCATCGCGAGCGCCGCCGGATTGGGATCCGGAGCGGGCTGGACGAAGACGAGGCCGCCCGTTCCGCGGCGTGTCTCATCGGGCTCGCCCTGCCAATCCTCGATGCGCCGGTATATTCCAAGGACCGATTCGTAGTTCCACGCCGGATCGCCCGTTTCGGCGGCGAAGTCATCCCAATCATTCTTGTGCCCGCGCGACCAGATCATGACGTTGATGCTGGAGCCGCCGCCCAGAACCTTGCCCATGGACCAGACGAGAGAGCGGCCTCCGAGATGAGGGTTCGGCCGCGTCTTGAAGGCCCAATCCCGTTCGCTGCCGAGATTCGTGAACCAGAGCCCGGCATCCATGACATTCGGCACCGCGTCATCACCGCCGGCTTCCAGCAGGAGAACACGCGCATTCGGGTTCTCGGCCAATCGGCGCGCCACGACCGAGCCCGAAGACCCCGAGCCGCAGACGATGAAATCATAGGTTTTCCCGAGGTTCGCGGCCAACGCATGCTGATTGGCTGCAACACGCGCGGCGAATGCGGCGGCTTCGGCCTCGGTGCTCGAGGCCGCTTTCTCTTCCGTTTGCATCGATCTTCCTTCCAGCGAGATTGAAAATCCGTCCCGCGCGGTCCCGATGGATCCCTGCCCTTCACCATCGCCGGCGGAATCGCGGGGTTTTCGTTGCGGGACCGGCCACGGATGGAAAGGCCGCGCGCAGCGGGCCGGCCCATGAAACCCGCCCGTGAAGACGCCCTTGCGCAGGAGAGACCATCCCCTCGATTCCGACCCCGGTTTTCGGATTTTATCAATTCTATCAAATTTAGCAAATAAATTGTTTGTGCACGATTCATGTCAATGGTAACAAAGAGGCGCGAGCGCGGGATGCGTTCGCGCCCACTCGTGAATCCCCGCTCTCGCCATTTGTTTTCCCGCTTGATTCACGCCTTCGGTGATCCCACCTCCGGCGATCACGCTCCGATCTCGATCAGCGGTGAGAAAGTACGGTCGTGCAGAGACGAAATTCGGCGCCGACGAAAAAGGATATTCTGACGACCGCCCAGGCCGCGAATTTGCTGGGCATATCGGTGCGCACCGCGCAGCTGCTCATCGAAAGCGGCGCGCTCAGCTCATGGAAGACACCTGGCGGCCACCGGCGCGTGTACCGCGCCGATATCCTTTCCTTGAGATCCGGGGTGAGCGCACCTTCCGCGTCCTCCTCGGCGATCGTGATTCTCGTCGCTTCCTCCTTGCATCTGCGGCGATATCAAAAGATCCTGGAGGAGATCGGCGAAGCCTTCGTCGAGGGCTATAGCGATCCCTATTCGGCATCCTTCGCGATCGGCTCGCGGCTTCCCTCCGTGGTCGTCATTGACCTGGAGGAAGGCCATCCGGAGCGGCTCTCCCTCCTGCGCAGCCTGCGGTCGAATCCCGAGCTCGGGCATACCCACATCATCGCGGTCGGCAGCCGCCATACGGCGATGATCGGTCTGCAAGGGGCATCCCGCGGTGTACCCCGCGATTCCGGCGCGGAGGCTTTCGTCAGGCGGCCGGAGCTCCTGCCGGATGCCGTCCGCGCCATCCTGCGCGATGCGGCGGGCGCAACCGTGCCGATTGAAGGTCCCACGCCGTTTCCGCTCGCGCCGAATGAAGGCCAGCGCCTTGCGGCGCTCAAAAGGTCGGGCCTGGTGGACACGCCCCCGGAAGAAGCTTTCGACCGTCTCACCTGGCTCGCCGGTCAGAGTTTGAAGACACCTATCGCATTGCTGACCCTGCTCACCCCGACACGCCAGTGGTTCAAGTCGCGCTATGGGCTGGCGATCGCGGAGACTCCGAGGAGCTGGGCCTTCTGCAATCGAACCATTCTGCAGAAAGACGTGTTCTCGGTTAAGAATCTGGCTCTCAACGCAGAGTTCGCGAAGAATCCGGCGGTTTCCGGTGGCCCCGCATTTCGCTTCTATGCCGGTGCCCCGGTCACCGATTCCGATGGGTTCGCGCTCGGCTCTCTCTGCGTAATCGATCATAGACCGCGCACGCTGGACGAGAATCAGCTGCGGTCCCTTCGTGTCCTCGCAGGACTTGCCTCCGACGAGGTCCGGTTGCGTGCCGCCAATCGGCAGCTGCGCTGGACCCGGGAGGCGCTTCGTCGGGATCAGGGCCAGTCAGCGGGCAGCTGGTAACGCAGAGATTCAATTGGGCCGCTTTCGACGATCGCGCCCGAGAACGGGATGCGTTCGCTCGCGCTCCCTTGTCCCGCTCTCTCGGCCTCTGTTTTCCCGCGTGATTCAGACCTGCGATGATTCCACCTCCTATCATCACGCTCTAGAACGGCCGGCGCGCCCTCAGCGCGGTCGCGAGCGTGCCGTCATCCAGAAGGTCGATCGCGCCGCCGATCGGCACGCCCTGCGCCACACGGCTCACCGCGACATGGAGCGGCCGCAGCCGTTCGGTGAGCCAGTGCGCGGTGGTGGCGCCATCCACCGTGGCCCCCAGGGCAAGGATGATTTCCGCAACCCCACCCTTCTCGATCCGCGCGATCAGCGGCGCGATGTTGAGATCCTCCGGCCCGATGCCGTCGAGCGCCGAGAGCGTGCCGCCCAGCACGTGATAGAGACCGCGATAGACGCCCGAACGCTCGAGCGCCCAGAGATCCCCCACCCCTTCGACAACGCAGATGAGGGTGCGGTCCCGCCGCGCATCGGTGCAGAGGCTGCAAGGATCGCGGCTGTCGAGATTGCCGCAGAGCCGGCAGGCCGTGACCGCGCGCGCCGCCTCGGTCAGCGCGGCGGCAAGCGGCAGCATCCGCGTCTCGGGGTTCTGAAGCAGCTTGAGCGCGGCACGGCGCGCGCTGCGCGGACCAAGCCCGGGCAGCTTGCCGAGAAGCACGATCAGCCGCTCGATTTCCGGTCCGCCCATTCCGCCTCAGAAGGGGAGCTTCATCCCCGGCGGCAGGGAGATTCCGCCCGTCATCTTCTGCATCTCTTCCGTCGCCAACGCCTCGATCTTGCGCTTGGCCTCGGCATGCGCGGCCACCAGCAGATCCTCAAGCATCTCCCGCTCGCCGGGCTCGGTAAGCTTGGGGTCGATCTTGACGCGCTTGAGCTCGCCCTTGCCGTTCAGCATCAGGACCACGAGTCCGGCGCCGGCGCTGCCCTCGACCTCCATCGCATCGAGCTTCGCCTGCAGCTCCTGCATCTTCTGCTGCATCTGGGATGCCTGCTTCATCAGCCCGGCGAGATTCTTCATCACGGCTCCTCTTCTTCGCTCTCGATCGGCGCGGCGGCGAGCGCCTCTCCAATCTCGGTCGTCTCGGCTTCCGCCGCATCCGTCTCCGCCGCCTCGATATCGCGCACAGCAGCGATCTCGGCGCCCGGGAAGGCGGCGAGGATCGCGCTCACCAGCGGATCTCGGCTCGCCTTCGCCCGTCGCGCGATCTCCTCCGCCCGCTCCTGCTCGGCAAGGGTGGGCTCGCCCGGGCCGCTCGCAAGCGCGATCGTCCAGCGCACGCCCGTGGCGGCCTGCAACAGCCGGCCGAGCCGTGCCGCGAGGTCCCGCGGCGCCTCGGGCTCGGGGCAGATCTCGATCACCGGCGGGGCGTAACGCACGAGACGGACGTGGTGAAGAAGCTGGGCGGCAAGCAGCGCCTCCCGCGCCTCGCGCGCGAGCGCCACCACGGCGCGGAAATTTTCCGGCATGGAAGGTGGTGGGGGCGCGGAAGCCGGCAGCGCCTCGGTGGTGACCGGCTTGGCCATTGGCCCCGCGCCCATGGCGGCACGTATCCCCCCCCCAGAAGACGATGACACAGAAGACAATGACCCAGAGGACAATGACGCTGACGGCGACACAGGGCCGGAAGCCACGCCGGAAGCCACGCCGGAAGCCACGCCGGAAGCCACGGGCCGCCCCGGCTGCGGCCTGGGCGCCTGGGCCGCCCCAGCAGGGC
>DATJLS010000029.1:0-6189 GCA_035509315.1 Acetobacteraceae bacterium
GCCGGACGGCAGCAAGCTGGAGGCGCTCTTCATGCACTGCAACGACCGCGACCACACCGTCGCGTTCGGCCTCGGCGGCAGCAAGCGGATCAATCATGTGATGATCGAGGTGCAGTCCTTCGACGACCTCGCCTACACCTACGAGCTGGTCAAGCAGCGCAACATCCCGATCGGCGTCACGCCCGGCAAGCACTCGAACGACCACCAGTATTCCTACTACTTCCTCAACCCGTCGAACTGGCTGATCGAGTACGGCTGGGGCTCACGGCCGGCCTCGCATCAGAGCGAATACTACGAAGGCGACGTCTATGGCCACGAGTTCCAGCCGGCCGTTCTGAGGCCGAATTGGGACGCGCTCGAGGTACCGAACGCCGCCGAGTAGATCGGTCGCGTCCCGCCACCACGATTGCAGCAGGGGCCTTCGAAGAATGATGAAGTACGGCGTCGGGCAGCCGCTGATGCGCTTTGAGGATGCGCGCCTGTTGCGCGGCGAGGGTCACTTCCAGGATGACGTCAATCTTCCCGGACAGGCCTATGCCGTGCTCCTGCGCTCGCCCCACGCGCATGCGCGGATCGCCGCTCTCGACACCGCGGCCGCTGCTGCGGCGCCGGGCGTGCTCACGGTCTATACCGGCGCGGACTATGCGGCGGACGGCCTTGCCATGCCGAAGGCGGCAATGCCGCGCAAGAAGGCCGACGGCTCGCCGATGTTCGCGCCGCAGCGACCGGCGCTGGTGATCGATCGCGTCCGCTTTGTCGGCGATCCCGTGGCGATGGTAATCGCCGAGACGCTGGCGCAGGCCAAGGACGCGGCCGAGCTAATCGCCGTCGACTACCAGCCCCTGCCCGCCGTCACCGATACCGCCGAAGCCGCCCGTTCGGGCTCCCCCAGGGTCTGGGACGAGAATCCCGACAACATCTCCCACCTCTACGAGCGCGGCAACAAGGCCGCGACCGAGGCGGCCTTCGCGCGCGCGGCGAAGATCGTCAGCCGCCGCTACGTCATAACCCGCGTGCATGCGCAATACATGGAGCCGCGGGGCGCCATCGGGACCTATGACCGTGGCGAGGACCGCTACACCCTCTTCGCCGATGTCAACTACCCGCATCGCGTCCGCAACATGCTGGCCAACATGGTCTTCAAGGTGCCGGAGAGCAAGGTGCGGGTGGTGTGCCGCGATGTCGGCGGCGGCTTCGGCGCAAAGGGCTGGCAGTATGTCGAGCATCGGCTGACGCTGTGGGCCGCGCGCAAGCTGGGCCGTCCCGTGAAGTGGAGTTGCGAGCGCTCGGAGGTGCTGCTCGCCGACGAGCATGGCCGCGACAATGTGGGCGAGATCGAGCTGGCGCTCGACGGCGAGGCCCGGTTTCTCGCGCTGCGCCTGCGCATGGATGCCAATATCGGCGCCTATATCGGCTCCGACCGGCAGCTGCTGACGCCGTTCGGCATGATCGGCACCGTAGTGGGGGTCTATGACATTCCTGCGGCCTATGTCGCCATCAACGCGGTGTTGTCGAATACCAGCCCGACGGCACCCTATCGCGGCGCCGGCCGCCCGGAGGCGACATACCTCATCGAGCGGGTGATCGAGGCGGCGGCGCGCGAGCTCGGTATGGATGCGATCGAACTGCGCCGGCGCAACATCATCCCGGCGAGCGCGATGCCCTATCAGACCGCGCTCGGCCCGCATTACGATTGCGGCGACTTCCGGCAGAACCTGGAGACGGCCCTGATCGCCGCGGATCACGCCGGCTTTCCCGCGCGGCGCGCGGCGGCGCGTCAGCGCGGCAAGCTGCGCGGCATCGGCATCGCCAACGCGATCGAGCAGGCCGCCGGACCGGTCCCCGAATATGCCGAGATCCGCTTCAACCCCAGTGGCACGGTCCTCCTGCTGCTGGGGACCAAGACCCATGGCCAGGGCCACGACACCGCCTTCAAGCAGATCCTGCATCAGCATCTCGGGATCGATCCGCTTGACGTGCAATATGTCGACGGCGACACCGATCGCGTCGCCTTCGGCATGGGGTCGAACGGCTCGCGTTCGATGGTCACCGGCGGCGCGGCGCTGACGCTCGCCGCGGAGAAGGTGGTCGAGAAAGGCCGCAAGATCGCCGCTCATCTGCTGGAGGCCTCGCCAGCCGATATCGGCTTTGCCGAGGGTTGTTTCACCATCGCCGGCACCGACCGCAGCCTCAGCCTGAAGCAAGTGGCGATCGCCGCCTTCCAGCCGGCACGGCTGCCGCGCGGGATCGAGCCCGGGCTCTACGAGAATGCAACCTACTCCCCCGAGCACGCGACCTTTCCCAACAGCTGCCATGTCTGCGAGGTCGAAATCGACCTCGAGACGGGCGCGCCTCAGGTCGTAAGCTACCTTGTCGTCGATGATGTGGGCACCGTGATCAACCCACTGACCCTCAAAGGGCAGATCCATGGCGGCATCGCCCAGGGCTTGGGACAGATCCTGATGGAGCAGGTCGTTTACGAGCGCGCCAGCGGCCAGCTGCTCACCGCGAGCTTCATGGACTATGCGATGCCGCGGGCGGATACGACGTGCAATGTCGAGGTGATCAGCAAGCCGGTACCGACCGCGACCAATCCGCTTGGCGCGAAGGGCGCCGGCGAGGCCGGCACGGTGGGCGCCCTGCCGGCGGTGATGATCGCCATCATGAACGCGCTCGAGCCCGACGGGGTCGAGGAGCTCGATATGCCGGCCACCAGCGAGCGGATCTGGCGGGCGCTTCGCGACGCGCGGGGCGGGCTCAGTGGCGCCGGAGCCGCAAAGCGGAGGTGAGGCAGATGTCTGTTCGAGATTCCGCGGGACGATGGGCTATGCCGGAGCAAGCTTTGGTGCCGCCACTATAACCGGACCGCCTCCCGCGAACGGCGGCCGGGCCAAAACCAGGGGAGATGTCAATGAGTGGAACTGCGCGATTCAATTTCATGCACTTCCTTCCCTACGTCCACCTGCCCGAGAACCACAAGGAATTCCGATCGCTCTGGGTCAATTTCTCCAACCGGCACTACGATCCGGAACGAGGGCACGCACTCTACGAGCGCTATCTGTCGGAGCTGGTTCTGGCCGACAAACTCGGCTTCGATGCGATCGTGGTGAACGAGCACCACAACACCGCCTACAGCATGATGGCGGCGCCCAATCTTATCGCGGCCTCGATCATTCCGCGGACGAGCAATGCCAGAATCTGCGTCTGGGGCACGCCGCCGAACCTCGAATATCCGAACCGTCTTGCCGAGGAATACGCCATGCTCGACGTCCTCTCGCGCGGACGCCTCGAGGTGGCATTCCCGCTGGGAACCGGCATGGAGTATTGGGCGAATCCGGTGAACCCGGCGACCGCCCGCGAGCGGCACAAGGAGTCGATCGCCATCATCCTGCAGGCTTGGACACAAGACGGCCCGACGAAATATTTCGGCGATTTCTACACCTATCGTTTCCTCAATCCGTGGCCTCGCCCGTTTCAGAAGCCGCATCCGCCGTGCTACATCGTCGGCACTGGCAGCCCGGAGACGGTGGAGCTCGCTGCCGAGCTGGGCTTCGGCTATTCCGCGGTATTCGTGACCAAGCAGAAGGCGCTCGAGCTGAACCGAAGGCTGCGCGAGCGCGCGGCCCAGCATGGTCACTCCATCCGGCCTGAGCAACTGCCGCTCGGCGTCATTGCCTATGTCGCCGAGACGAAGGAGAAGGCCGAAAGCGAGGCCTTGGACCATATTCGATACTTCTTCGAGGATGCGTTGCGCACCACGCCGGAATTCCTCGCGCCGCCCGGCTACATCTCAGTCGACCAACTCAAGGCGCGCGCCGCCTTGGCCGACAAGCTCCACGGGTCGTTCAATTTCAGCGCCATCGACGAAGCCTTCTTTGTCGCCGTCGGCACTCCGGATCAGGTGGTCGACCGGCTGGGCGAATGGGGGGAGATGATGGGCACCAACCATTTCAACCTCCTTGGCGCCATCGGCAACATGCCGCATTGGAAGGTAGTGAAGAATCTGAGCCTCATTGCCGAAGAGGTGATGCCCAAGCTGCGCGGCGGCACAGCGAACGTGCGCGCCGCCGCGGAATAAGGAGGAACGGCGATGGCCGATTTCGAACGCGAGACGCACACGGTCAACGGCGTAAGGACGGTCGTGCTTACCGCCGGCAAGGGTGAGCCGCTGGTCTTCTGGCATGGAGCGGGAACGTTCACGGGCTTCAATTTTGCCAAGCCGTGGGCAGAGAAGTTCCGCGTCATAATTCCGTTTCATCCGGGATTCGGCGAGTCCGGCGACGATCCCGCGATGACCGATTTGCACGACTATGTCATGCACTATCTCGACCTGTTCGATGCGCTTGACCTAGCCAAGTTGCGTCTGGTCGGGTTTTCGCTGGGCGGGTACCTGGCCGCGAAATTCGCAATGGAGCACGGTCATCGCGTCACCAAGCTGGCCCTTGTCGGGCCTGCCGGGCTGCGCGACCAGGATTATCCGACCGCGGACGTACTGGCGCTTCCGCCCGAGCAGCTTCCGACCATGCTGGCAAGCAACTTCGAGGTGATCAGGCCGCATCTGCCGGTGAAGCCCGACCTGGATTTTATCGGCGACCGCTATCGCGAGATGACGACCGTCGCCCGGCTGCTCTGGGAACGCCCGTGGGACGCGACGTTGCCGCGTTATCTCCACCGCATCAAGATGCCGACCTTGTTGGTATGGGGGGAGGAGGATCAACTGACGCCCGCGGGCCAATCCAAGCTTTGGCGGCGGCTGATCCCTCAAGCCGAGATCAGCATCTTCAAAGGTGCCGGCCACCTCGTGCTCGACGAAAAGCCGGAAGCGGTGAGAACGATCGCCGAATTTCTCGCGTGACCGAGGGCGCGGCGGCTCGCGTCAGCGAACGCGGACACCTCAAAGGAGGAATGGGAATGAAAATCGCGATTGTCGGCGCCACAGGCTTTGTCGGAGCAAAGCTGCTTGCCGAGGCGGTCTCGCGCGGTCATCACGTGACGGCAATCACGCGCAGCCCTCAGAAGCTGCCGCGCGATCCACATATCACCGCGGTCGCCGCCGACGTGAACGACGTCCCGACGCTCATCGAGGCTTTTAGCGGTCAGGAGGCCGTGATCCATTCCTACGCGCCGGCGCGAAAGGACAGTATCGAGGCCCGGATCGCGCAGCAAAGGCGCGCGACGACGTCAATCATCGCCGCTCTGAGAGGCGCCGGCGTTCGGCGCATCCTCGCCGTCGGCGGCGCCGGTACCTCGGAGATCGCTCCCGGCGTCAAGCTGATGGACAGCTATCTCTTTCCGAAGGCCTATGAGGGCGGCGCGAAGTCGACGGCCGTGATCAAGGACTTACTCAAGGCGGAGCCGGATCTCGACTGGATTTTCCTGTCGCCGCCGCACGCGCTCGAGCCAGGCAAGAGGACCGGCAAATACCGTTTGGGCCGTGACAACCTGATCTTCGACGACGCCACCGGCCGCAGCCACATCTCGGTCGACGACTACGCGGTCTCGATGATCGACGAGATGGAGAACCCCCGGCATTCGCGCGAGCGCTTCACGGTCGGGACATGAGTTGGACGTCGTGCCGGGGCGCGGGCGTCTGATCGTAGGTCGCGCGATTGCTCCCAGACAAGGTTCGGTTCTAACTCCCAGCAATCTTGATCTTGCTGCATTGCATGAGTCCGGTTGTGGCACCGAGCTGCCCAAGACAGCGGGCAGAGCTGTGTCCGCTCTGCATTGGCAATTCGGACGTCGATCTGCTCTAGCGGGGCCGTCAGAGCCGAGAAACCTCTGACGCGTTAGTTCTGCGGGGGGACCGATGATGCCTCTAAGGCGCCGGGTCAGGCGCCCGTTTGGGCGCCTATGCTGCGTAAGCCGGGGCGCTTTATGATCTTCATCCGGCTGATCCCTGAGAAAATGCGCATCCTCTACTTCAGCGACGTCCACATCGAAATCCGCATGGAGGGTTCGCGGACGCCGTGGACCGACATCTATCCGCTCGATCTGGGGCCCGACCTCACCGGGTTTGCCGGCCAGGTCGAGCTTGCGGTGCTCGCTGGCGATATTGGGACAATTCGCCCGCGAGACGGGGTAAGCGTGCTTGGATATGCAGAGCAGGTAGGCTCTTTTCTGGATTGCCCCGTGGTCCTGGTCCCAGGGAATCACGAGTACTATCGCGGCAACTTCGACATTGACCAA
>DATJLS010000030.1:0-187590 GCA_035509315.1 Acetobacteraceae bacterium
CTTGCATAACGCAGACCTTCCCGCCGATACTGCAGGCGAGTGATTTCAGTCCAGGGCATCGTTGGTTCCGTCGCGGCTCGCAATCCGATTGAATCACAACCCGCTGAAATCACTCAACCCTTTCTCAGTCAGACACTTAGAGACTGTTTGAGAATGCGTTGTGATGAGTCGGTTCGTTCCAAGTCGGAGGTGCCTTTGGCGCCGGTCCGGCATGGCTTTCGAGAACCGGAGCGGAGCGGCCTTAGAAGATCAATATGGCTTCTGGCGGAGGCGGGGCACCCCACGAACGTGTTCGTGGGGACCCCGAGCGTAGCGATCCGCCAAAGCCATCAAATTGATCGCCAAACAAACCCGGCCGTGAGCACCGGAAGCGCAGAAAGACGCGTCGGACGACCACCACAGTCGCATTCTCAAACAGTCTCTAAGGCGTGCGGGGGCAGAGCCCCTGCTTCAGCGGACCAGCATCGGCAGCAAAGAATCCAGACGCAATCTTCCGGTTTCTGTGGCCGCGAGGTTTTCGCCGGACCGGGTGAGGTAGCCCGCCGCGAGAAGCGCTTCGAGCGCGTCGGGCTCGAGCGCGTCGGTGAGCGCGATCCCGGTGCGGGCGGTGAAGCGGAACGGATCGATCCCTTCCGCGAGGCGCAGTCCCATCAGCAGCATTTCGCGGGCGCGCGTCGGGGCGTCGAGAACCTCTTCCTCAACCGTTCCGTGTCCGGATTTTTCCACATGCGTGGCCCAGGATTCCGGAGCGCGATGGCGGCGCGTGGCGAGCAGCGATGCGCCGAGCGTGACGCGCCCGTGCGCGCCGGGACCGATGCCGGCGTAATCGCCATAGCGCCAATAGGCGAGGTTGTGGCGGCTTTCCGCGCCCGGCCGCGCATAGTTCGAGATTTCGTAAGGAAGAAGCCCGTGGCGCGCCGCTTCCTCCGCGGTCGCTTCGTAGAGCGCGGCCTGGGTTTCGGGCGCGGGAAGAGCGATCTCGCCGCGCTGGTATCGCGACGCGAACGGCGTGCCGGGCTCGATCGTGAGCTGATAGAGCGAGAGGTGATCGCAGCCGAAGCCGAGCGCCTCTCCAAGCTCCGCGCGCCATTCGGATGGCGTCTGCCATGGCCGGGCATAGATCAGGTCGAAGGAGACGCGGGAAAAGATCGCGCGCGCGGCGGCGAGCGCTTTCCGCGCCTCCTTCGCCGAATGCTGGCGGCCGAGAAAGAGAAGCGCCTTCTCATCGAGGCTTTGCACGCCGAGCGAAAGCCGGTTGACGCCGGCCGCGCGGATCGCGGCGAGCTTCTCCTGCTCGACGCTGGTGGGATTGGCTTCGAGCGTGATCTCGAGATCCGGAAGCGGGGGAAAGAATCGAATCGCCGCCGCGATGAGGGCGGAGACCGTCTCGGGCGCCATCAGGCTCGGCGTGCCGCCGCCGAAAAAAATGGAGGAAAGCGGGCGCGGGCCGAGGCGCGCGGCCTCGAATTCGAGCTCGGCGAGGAGGGAAGCGGCGAAGCGGGCCTCGGGGATCCGCTCGCGCACATGGCTGTTGAAGTCGCAATAGGGACACTTGGCGCGGCAGAAGGGCCAGTGGATATAGAGCGCGAGCGGGGCCATCGGCGGGATGTGCGGCCTGGGCATCGTCCGCGCAAGGGAAGCGCCGCGGGAGGGGAAGAATGAGCGGAGCGGAACGGCTGGGCTCTGTCGAGCGGGTGCGGGCCGCCCTGCTGGCCGCCGGCCATGAAGACACCATCACCGCTTTCCCCGAGAGCACGCGCACGGCCGCGGAGGCCGCGGCGGCCATCGGCTGCACCGTGGCGCAGATCGCCAAGTCCATCATCTTCCGGGCCGGCGGGCGGGCGGCGCTGGTGATCACCTCGGGGGTGAACCGGGTCGATTCGGCGAAGGCCGGGGCGGCGCTCGGCGTGAGCCTGGCGCGCGCCGACGCCGATTTCGTGCGGGAGGCGACCGGCTTCGCGATCGGCGGCGTCGCGCCGGTCGGGCATCTTTCGCCGCCCCTGATCCTGCTCGACGAAGATCTCCTGAAACTCGATCCGATCTGGGCCGCGGCGGGCTCGCCCACGCATGTCTTCCGCACCTCGGCCGCCGAGCTTCGCCGCATCAGCGGCGGCAGCGTCGCGGCGGTCAAGGCGGAGACACGGATTGCAAAATCCGGTTCGGAATCATCGGCCTGACGGAAAGGCACGGAGGTGTCGCACCTTGCGCGGCGCGGCTCCTGCCGCGTAGGGTCGGGCCCGGCCAATTCGGAGGAGAATCCATGCGAAGGATGCGCACGCTGAGGCGAACCGGGCCGATCGGCATCGCCTTGTCGTTCCTGCTCGCATCCTGCGCGCAAACCCCGATGGGGCCGACCGTTCAGATCATGCCCGGTCCGGGCAAGAGCTTCGACCAGTTCCAGACCGACCAGATCGTCTGCAAGCAGTTTGCCCAGCAGGCCGTTTCGGGCCAGGCGCAGAACGCCAACCTGCGCGGCCTTGGCGCCGCCGCCCTGACGACCGCGCTCGGCGCCGGGCTTGGCGCCGCGATCGGCGGCGGGCATGGCGCCGCCATCGGCGCCGCGGGCGGGGCGGTCGGCGGCGGGGGGATCGGCGCGCTGACCAGCTCGCGGGCGCAGAATTCGATCCAGGGCCAGTACAACAACGCCTATGCCCAGTGCATGTATTCCAAGGGCAACCAGGTGCCCGGCTTCGCCCCGGCTGCCCCCCCGCCGCCGCCTGTCGCCTATCCGCCGCCCGGCGTCTCGCTCACCCAGGCCGTGCAGATCCAGCTCATCCGGCTCGGGCTGCTGCAAGGCTCGGCGGACGGCGTACTCGGGCCGCAAACGATCGGCGCCATCAGCAATTTCGAGCGCGCCAACGGCCTGCCGGCGGACGGAGCGCCCTCCCCCACCCTGCTCGCGCGCCTGCAGGCCACGCAGTAGCGCCGCTTTCCGGCGGAGAGGCGCGGCGGTTTGACGTTGTATCCACCGGGCGATATCGTCCGGAGATCATATCGTACCCGCCTTCATTCCTCCGGAGAATCGCATGCGCTCCATGCTGGCAAGCCTGTTGCTGCTCGCGGCTTCGTTTTCGTCCGCGGCGGCCCAGGGAACCATCCGCGTCGCCTATGCGGGCTCGATGGGCGTGGTGATGGACCGCTTCCTCGGACCGGACTTCGCCAAGGCGAACAACGCCACCTATCAGGGCATAGGGCAGCCGGCCTATGCGCTCGCCCGGCTGATCGCGGGGAAGAAATTGCAGGCGGATGTCTTCATCACCATCACGCCGGGGCCGGCGCAGCTGCTCGAGAAGGCGGGGCTGGTGAGCCAGGCGGTGCCGGTCGCCAGCACGTCGATGGTGATCGCCTATAGCCCCAAGAGCAAATATGCCGCCGCCTTCGAGAGTTCCACGCCCTGGTGGAAGGTGCTTCAGACTCCGGGCCTGCGCTTCGGCCGGACCGACCCGGAAACGGACCCGCAGGGGCGGAACATCATCTTCACCTTCCTCCTCGCCGAGCGGTACTACCATCAGCCCGGGCTCGCGCGGAAAATCCTCGGCCCCTACGAGAACCCGGCGCAGATCTTCACCGAGCCCTCGCTTCTGAGCCGGCTCGAGGCCGGGCAGATCGATGCGAGCTCCGGCTATGAAAGCGCGGTCAGATCCGACCATCTCTCCTTTGTCCGGCTTCCCGACGAGATCAATCTCAGCAATCCGGCGATGGTCGCGGACTGGTACAGCAAGGTGCATTTCTCCGTCACGAAAGGCGGCAAGACGCAGGTGCTGAGCACGCAACCGCTCGTCTTCTATGCGTGCGTGCCGAAGACCGCGGCGAACCCGGCGCTCGCGCAGAAGTTCGTGACCTTCCTGCAAAGCCCGGCAGGCCAGAAGGCATTCCGAGACAACGGCTACGGCGCGCCGAAGGGCGGCCCAGTTTGAGCTTACGAGTCTGAGCGCAAGAGAGGGCGCGCTTCTTCTTCCGCCGCCGGCTGGCCGGGGGGCAGGCCAGGGGGCAGGTCGGGGCCTGCCGGTTGCACCGGTTCTTGGGTTCGCTTCGCTCCTTTTCCTGACGGCGCCGTTCATCGCGCTGGCCTTCGTGACGAACTGGCGCGGGTTCCAGCTCGCGCCGGGCGATCTTGGTTCCGCCTTCGTCTCGGTGGTTTACAGCCTCACCGCCCTGCCGATCATCGCCGCGCTCGGCACGCCGCTCGCATGGTGGCTCGCAAGACGGGATTTTCACGGCAAGGGCGTGCTCGACGCCCTGGTTCTGCTGCCCCTGCTCACCCCGCCGCTCGCCTTCGGGATCCTGCTCGCGTCCTTCTACGGCCCGTACAGCGCCGCTGGCGCGTTGCTCGGAAGGATCGGGCTCGTGCTCACCAACACCGCCCCGGCCTTCGTGCTCGCGCAGGTCTATGGCGCGATGCCCTATTACGTGGTCACCGCCCGCGCCGCCTTCGAGGGCGTGCCGCTCGAACTCGAGGAGATCGCGCTCACCCTCGGCAAGGAGCGCTGGCAGGTGTTCCTGGAGGTGAGCCTCAAGCTCGCGCGGCTCGGCCTCGCGGCGGGGCTGGCGCTCGCCTGGGTGCGCGCGCTCGGGGAGTTCGGCATCGTCCTCATCATCGCCTATTTCCCGCATGGAATGCCGGTTCAGCTCTGGGTGAACCTGCAGGATAGCGGGCTCGATTCGGTCTATCCGCTGCTCTGGCTCTTTTTCCTTGTCGCAATGCCGCTGCCGCTCTGGCTCGGGATGGTTTCGCGCCGGCGTGGCATATTCTGATTTTCATGGAGATCGATTACCGGCTCGTCCGGCCGCTTCGCATCGAGGCGCGGCTGACGGTCGCGGGCTTCACCGTGCTGGCCGGCGCGAGCGGCGAGGGCAAGACGAGCCTTCTCAAGGCCATCGCAGGGCTTTTGCCGGCGGAGGGCACGCCCTATGGGGAGCTGCCGCCGCAGCGCCGGCCGATCGGGTATCTGCCGCAGGGCTACGGGCTCTTCCCGCACCTGCGTGCCTGGGAGAACGTGGCGTTTCCCTTCGCCGAGCGGCGCCGGCGGCGGGCGCGCGCGCTCGTGCTGATGGAGCGGCTCGGGATCGCCGGAATCGCCGAGCGCTATCCGGACGCGCTTTCCGGCGGCCAGCAGCAGCGCGTCGCGCTCGCCCGCGCGCTTGCTCGCGGGCCCGAGCTTCTGCTGCTCGACGAGCCGACCTCGGCGCTCGATCCCGCGACGCGGGACGAAGTGCTCGGCGAGCTGATCGAGGAGATCCGGAGGATCGGCCTGCCCACGCTCGCGGTGACGCACGATGTGCAGCTCGCGGCGATGGCCGACCGGATGGCGCTGATGGTCGGGCGGCGGATCGTGCAGGAAGGCACGCCGCATGAGGTGTTCGCGGCCCCCGTGAATGCGCGCGCGGCGCGGCTGCTCGGCTATCGCAACCTGCTCGCCGGGACGGTGCGCGCGGTTTCGGACGGGCTGGCCTCGGTTGCCGTGGAGCATTTCTCCCTCACCGCGCGGGCGCCGGCCTGGGCCGGCCCCGGCATGAAGGTCGGCATCGCGATCCGCTCGGAGGATATCGCGCTTGCCGCCGAGACGGACGGCGTGGCGCGCAACGACATGAACGCGCTCGCCATGACGCTCATCGCCGTCCGCGAGGAGGGGCTCGCCTTCCGCGTTCACGCGCATGGCAGCATCGCGCTCGATATCCTGCTGCCGCGCCGGACGGAGGCCGGCACGCTCCGTGTCGGCGGCACGGCGCTCGCGCGCGTCTGGCCCGAGCATGTGCATCTGTTTCGGGTCGAGGAATAAAGGAAGCTTGTTCTTTCTTGAAAGAAAGAACCAAAGAACTTCTATTCTTTCATTCGGAGTCCACAACCAGCGCCTGGTCCGGAAAACGGAGAGAAGTCTTTTTGCTTTTTTTCTTCAGAAAAAGAAGCTTTTTTCGTTCTGATCCTTCATCGAAGTGCATAACGCGCCCTACCCGGCGCGCAGGGTGCAGCGTTCCTCGATCCTGTCCCAGATCGTCGCTTCGAGATGGACGCCGTCGAACCGCGCCACCTCCTGCAAGCCGGTGGGAGATGTGACGTTGATTTCGGTGAGCCAATCCCCGATCACGTCGATGCCGACGAAGATCAGCCCCTGCTCGCGCAGGGTGGGGCCGATGCGGGCGCAGATCTCGCGGTCGCGCGCGCTGAGCCGGGCGGCTTCCGGCCGCGCGCCGACATGCATGTTCGCGCGTGCCTCGCCGCGCGCGGGCACGCGGTTGATCGCGCCGAGCGGCTCGCCATCGACCAGGATGATGCGCTTGTCGCCGGTGCGCACCGCGGGCTCGTAGCGTTGCAGCATGAGGGGCTCGCGCGTGCGGGCGAAATGCATCTCCAGCACGGCGTTGAAATTCTCGTCCTCCGGGCCGATCCGGAAGACCCCCGCGCCGCCATTGCCGAACAGCGGCTTGATGACGATCTCGCCATGCTCGGCGCGGAAGGCGCGCATCGCCGCGACATCCCAGCTCACCAAAGTCGGAGGCATCAGCTCGGAAAAATGGGTGACGAGCAGCTTCTCCGGCGCGTTGCGCACCGCGCGGGGATCGTTCACCACGAGCGTGCCGGGCTGGATATGCTCGAGCAGGTGCGTCGCGGTGATATAGGCGAGATCGAAGGGCGGGTCCTGGCGCATCAGAACCACGTCCATCGAGGCGAGGTCGATGACGTCCTCGGGGCCGGAGCGCGCGATCTCCTCGGGCCGACGGGCAAGCCGGATGGGCCGCGCCCGTGCCGCGAGACGCACGGACTCCCCGGCGCTCGAGAAGGCGAGGTGCCGCACCTCATAATGCCAAAGGCGATGCCCGCGGGCCTGGGCCTCGAGCATCAGCACGAAGGTGGAGTCCGCGTCGGGATTGATGGACGCGAGCGGGTCCATCTGCACCGCGACCCTGAGCAGGCGGTTCATGGGAGCGGGAGAGGAAAAGGCTCAGTCGCCGGAAGCCGGCTCGGGAATATAGAGCGCGCCGCCATGCTCCCGGAACTCGGCGCTTTTCGCGTCCAGGCCCGCCATCCGCTCGGCCTCCGCACGCAGATCCTGGGTGATCTTCATCGAGCAGAATTTCGGCCCGCACATCGAGCAGAAATGGGCGAGCTTGTGCGCCTCCTTGGGCAATGTCTCGTCATGGAAGGCGCGCGCGGTGTCGGGGTCGAGCCCGAGATTGAACTGGTCCTGCCAGCGGAATTCGAAGCGCGCCCGGGAGAGCGCATCGTCGCGGAGCTTTGCCGCCGGATGGCCCTTGGCGAGATCGGCGGCGTGCGCGGCGATGCGATAGGCGATCACGCCCGCCTTCACATCGTCACGGTCCGGCAGGCCGAGATGCTCCTTCGGCGTGACATAGCAGAGCATGGCGGTGCCGAACCAGCCGATCATCGCCGCCCCGATCGCCGAGGTGATGTGATCGTGGCCGGGGGCGATATCCGTCACCAGCGGTCCGAGCGTGTAGAACGGCGCTTCGCCGCAGGACGCGAGCTGCTTTTCGACATTGACCTTGATCTTGTGCATCGGCACATGGCCGGGCCCTTCGATCATCACCTGGCAGCCCTTGTCCCAGGCGATCTTCGTCAGTTCCCCGAGCGTCTCCAGCTCGGCGAACTGCGCCGCGTCGTTGGCATCCGCGATCGAGCCCGGACGCAGCCCGTCGCCGAGCGAGAAGGAGACGTCATAGCGGCGCATGATGTCGCAGATATCGGCGAAATGCTCGTAGAGGAAGCTCTCGCGGTGATGGGCGAGGCACCAGCGCGCCATGATCGAGCCGCCGCGGGAGACGATGCCGGTGACCCGGCGCGCGGTGAGAGGGATGTGGGCAAGCCGCACGCCGGCATGGATCGTGAAGTAGTCCACGCCCTGCTCCGCCTGCTCGATCAGCGTGTCCCTGAAGACCTCCCAGTCGAGCTTCTCGGGCTCGCCATCGACCTTCTCGAGCGCCTGATAGATCGGCACGGTGCCGATCGGCACCGGCGCATTGCGCAGGATCCAGCCGCGGATATTGTGAATGTTCCTCCCCGTGGAGAGATCCATCACCGTATCGGCGCCCCAGCGGATCGCCCAGACGAGCTTCTCCACCTCCTCCGCCGCGCCGGAGCTGACGGCGGAGTTGCCGATATTCGCATTCACCTTGACCAGGAAGTTGCGGCCGATGATCGTCGGCTCCAATTCCGGATGATTGATATTGGCGGGAATGATCGCCCGCCCGCGCGCGACTTCCGAACGGACGAATTCGGGCGTGATGAAATCGGGAATCTCCGCCCCGAAATCCTCGCCATCCGCGCGCCGCTCCCCGGCGCCGGAAACGAGCGCCGCGCGGCCGAGATTCTCCCGATGCGCGACATAGCGCATCTCCTCGGTGACGATGCCCATCCGGGCGTACTCGAGCTGCGTGATCGGCTGGCCCGCCCGCGCGGCGCGGACAGGATGTTCCGCCGGGCAGGGCGGCAGCAGCTTCCCGGCGGGAAGATTGCCGTTGTCGGCGGGCTGCACGGCGCGGGGCGTGACGGCATCCGGCGCGCGCGCCGCGATCCATGACGCGCGCAGCTTCGTGAGCCCGGCGGCGAGATCGATCGCGGGCTCCTGATCGCTGTAAGGGCCGGAGGTGTCGTAGAGGCGGAAGGGCGGCTCGCCGCAGGACGGGTCGAGCAGCACTTCGCGGAACGGCACCGTGAGATCGGGCCGATCGGGGACCGGCACATAGACCTTCCGCGAGCCTGCCACGGGACCCGTCGTCACGGTCTCCGGGCGGGTCCCGCCCGTGGCCATGGACTTGCCCGTGGACCTGCCATGGATCGTCATCGGCGCCTCCTCACGTGTGGGGCCCGCGAAGGAGGTTGGGACTCTCTGACCGGCTTCCCGTCCCTCCGCCGGCATGACCCGGTTCAGGTTCGCAGGGTCACCGCGCCGTCCGCGCCCAAGCGGGAAACGGACCGTCGGTATCTCAGCCCCTTGGCGGGGCTCCCCTCGGTTCCTCAAGGATCGGGGCTCATCCCTGCCCTGTCAATGCCTGCGTCGATGGCTGCGCGATCGATCCCCGCAAGGCCGATGCCGCGCAAGCTTCCCGCAAGGTCCCCATCAAGGTCCCCATTAAGGTCAACATCATGCGCGATCTTCCAACCGGTCCGCCGGCAAATCGCGGCGAATGGCCAAAAGTTTTATTGTGCCTGGCCAGGGGACAAGACATTATCCCGGCGCAATCTGCGTCAATGCGCGACATGGGAAGCCGACGGTCACCCGAAATCGGCCCATGGTAAGAGGGAGGATGGAATGGTTCAGGGGAAGCCCTCGGGCCGGCTCGGCCGGCGGCATGTACTCAAGCTTGGCGCGGCGGCGGGGGCGGTGGGCACCGTCCAGGTCACCTCGCCCTTCATCGTCAAGGCGCTCGGCGATCAGCCGATCAAGATCGGATTCGTCGATCCGCTCACAGGCAGCCTTTCGATCCTCGCCATCTCGGAGGTGCAGGGCGCGCGCTATGCGGTGGACGAAATCAACAAGAAGGGCGGCATCGCCGGGCGGCCGGTTCAGCTCTTCGTCGAAGACTCGGCCAATGATGTCGGCACCGGCGTCGAGAAAATCCGCGAGCTGATCGACAAGGACCACGTGGACGTGACGATGGGCGACGTCAATTCCGCCATCGCCTATGCCATCTCCCAGGTCGCGACCGAGAAAGGCATTCTGCACATCGTCCCCGGCGGGCATACCGATCCGATCACCGGCAAGGATTGCGCCTGGAACGTGTTCCGCATCTGCAACACGACCTCGATGGACGCCAACGCCATCTCCAGCATCCTCATCAAGAAGTTCGGCAAGCGCTGGTTCTTCATCACCCCCGACTATGCCTATGGCCATACGCTGCAGGCCGCCTTCATCAAGAACCTGGAGAAAGCGGGCGGCACCTACAAGGCGGCGCTGCTGCCCATCGCCAACAGCGATTTCTCGGCGACCCTGATCGAGGCGAGGGAATACAAGCCGAACGTCCTTCTCAACAACATGGGCGGGCTCGCCCAGATCGACTGCATGAAGCAGTTCGTGCAGTTCGGCATGGACAAGGAGATGGCGCTCGGCGGAGCGCTCTTCGAGTGCGAATCGATCCTTGCCGTGCCGCCGACCGCGCAGGCCGGCTGGTGGACCATGGAATGGTGGTGGGACCAGCCCGGCGTCCCTTATGTGAAGGAGTTCGTGAGCGGCATCGTCGATCGCTACAAGAAGCCGGCCTCCGCGCGCCACTGGTTCGGCTATGTCGGCATCCATACGGTCAAGCTCGCGATCGAGAAGGCGAAGAGCATGAAGGCGCTCGACCTCGCCCATGCGCTCGAGGGCATGGAGCTGCCGCCCGAGGTCGCGCTGCAACCGGGCAAGGTCTTCTATCGCGCGGGCGATCATGAGCTGATGCCCAATATCTTCGCCGGCGAGGTGCATCCGCCTTCGTCCTCCGATCCCTACAATTTTTTCAAGGTCGCCGCGCTCGTTCCCGGAGATCAGGCGCAGCCGCTCGCAGAGACGGGCTGTCACATGACCTATCCGAGCTGATCGGGCCGGGCGAACCGGAGACAAGGAAAAGCCCCTGTCGCCGGCGGCGCGCCGTGCGGCAGGGGCTTCGTTTATTCGGAATCAAGAAGCGGGCGGCGGGGACGGCGATGCTCCAACTGGTGCTGTTCAATCTCTTCAACGGGCTGATCATCGGCGCATTCTACGTGCTGACCGCGCTCGGCCTCTCGATGATCCTCAACCTCAGCAACGTCATCAATTTCGCGCACGGCAACTTCCTCGCCCTCGGCGGCTATCTCGCCTATGTCCTCATTCCCTATATCGGCTTCTGGCCGTCCCTCGTCGTCTCGCCGCTGCTGACCGCGGTCTTAGGCTTCATCGTCGAGCGGACGATGATCCGGCGCATCTATGGCCGCGACCCGATCTACAGCCTGCTGCTCACCTTCGGGCTCGCCTTCATGATCCAGGATGGCTGCCGATATATCTGGGGCGTGAACGGACTGCCGCTGACGACGCCGGCGAGCATTTCCCAGCCGCTCAGCCAGGAATTCTTCTTTCTCACCGGCTATCGGCTCTTCGTCGTCGGCATCGTGATCATCGCCGTCGCCGGATTGTTCGCGTTCCTCCGCTATTCGCGGATGGGAATGCGCATCCGCGCCGGCGTGCTCGATCTCGATACGGTCTCGGCGCTCGGGATCAATGTCCGGCTGCTCCGTTCGCTCAATTTCGCCTTCGGCATCTTTCTCGCCGGTCTTGCCGGCGTGCTCGCGGGCGGGCAGATCGGCCTCAATCCGAACATGGGCGATGACCTGCTGTTGCCGAGCTTCGTCGCCATCATCGTGGGCGGGATGGGCAGCCTGGTCGGCACACTCCTCGGCGGGCTCCTGATCGGCGTCGCCGCGGCGATCACCACGATCTTCTATGCCTCGGCGAGCCAGGCGGTCATTTACGTGATCATGGCGATCGTGCTGCTCACCAGGCCGCGCGGACTGCTCGGCGAGGAGGGAATGCAATGAGCGGAACGGTCGGCGCCCCGGCCACCGCATCCGGCCTCGAACGGCCGCGTCTCATCCTTGCCGGGATCTGGATCGTCCTGATCGCGGGCCCGTTCTGGATGCCGTTCGTCGGCGGCTACACCGCGCTCGGCGCGCGCATCCTGGTGATCGGGCTCGCCGCGATGTCGCTCAATTTCCTGATCGGCTTCACCGGAATGGTGAGCTTCGGACACGCCGCCTTTTTCGGCCTGGGCGTCTATGGGGCGGGAATGATCCTGCGCTATCTCGTCCCTTCCACCCCGCTCGCGGTGATCGCGGGGACGCTGCTCGCCGGGGTCATCGGCAGCATTGTCGGCGCGCTGATCTGCCGGCGGAGGGGGATTTACTTCGCGCTCGTCACCATCGCCTTCGAGGAAGTCTTCTACTATATCGCGTATAAATGGGACGCGGTGACCGGCGGCTTCGACGGGCTGCGCGGATTTCAGCGCCAGCCGCTCCATTTCGGGCTCTTCACCATCGACATCCAGAAGAGCGATCTCGCCTTCTATTATTTCGTCCTGGTCGTCTTCGCGATCGTCGTCGGCATCATGGGATTCATCCTCCGCTCCCCCTTCGGGCGTACCCTGCTTGCCATCCGCGAGAATGAGCGCCGCGCCCGCTTCCTCGGCATCCCGGTCGATCGGCATATCTGGCTTGCCTTCACGATTTCCTCCTTCTGCATCGGCGCCGCCGGCGCTCTCTACGCCCTGCTCAACAATTTCGCCGATCCCTCCTCGCTCTATACCGATCTCTCGGGAGAGCTCGTCATCATGTGCGTGCTCGGCGGCATGCGCAGCTTCTGGGGCCCGCTGCTCGGCGCCGCGGTGTTCGAGGTGCTGCAGGATTACATCTCGAGCCGGACGATCAACTGGCTCTTCTTCATCGGGCTCATCTTCGTGCTGGTCGTCATGTTCTTCCCCCGCGGGCTGCTCGGCGTCTTCCGCCGCCGGAGGGAAGCATGAGCATGCTCGAGGTCCACAACGTCTCCAAGCATTTCGGCAGCCTCGTCGCGGTGCGGGAGGTCTCCCTCACCGTGGCCAAGGGCGAGCTCCGCGCGATCATCGGCCCGAACGGGGCCGGCAAGACAACCTTCTTCAACCTGATCACCGGCTTCTTTCCGCCCACGGCGGGCGAGATCCTCTTCGATGGCGAGACCATCACGCGCCTGGGCGCCGCGGAGCGGGTCAAGCGCGGGATGGCGCGGACCTTCCAGATCACCGAGGTGTTCCCGGAGCTTTCCGTGCGCGAGAATGTGCGCATCGCCGCAGAGGTCGCCGCCGGCTACACGCTCCGCGCCTGGCTCGGCGAAGAGGAGAGCCGCAACGTCGCCGCTGCGGTCGCGGACATCATCGCGGTGACCGGCCTTGCGGGAAAGGCGGAGCGGCTGGTGGGCGAGCTTGCCCATGGCGATCAGCGCGCGGCGGAGATCGCGATGGCGCTGGCGCTTCGCCCGCGGCTTCTCCTGCTCGACGAGCCGACGGCGGGAATGGGCGAGCAGGAGACATTCGAAATCGCGCGGCTGATCCGCAAGCTGCACCGCGACAAGAGCTACACCATCATCCTTGTCGAGCACGACATGCGGCTTGTGTTCCATCTCGCCGATCGCATCTCCGTGCTCGACCAGGGAGCGCTGCTCGCCGACGGCACCCCCGAGCAGATCGCCCACGATCCGGCAGTGCAGGCAGCCTATCTGGGAAAAGCCGCATGAACGCGATCGAGGCCGAAGGGCTGCATACCTATTATGGCAAGAGCCATATCCTCCATGGCGTCAGCCTCAATGTCGAGGAAGGGAAGCTGACGACATTGCTCGGGCGCAACGGCGCGGGCAAGACGACGACGATGAAGAGCCTCATGGGGCTCACGCCGCCGCGCGAGGGTCATGTGCGCATCCTCGGCCGTGAGACCACGCGCTGGCCGAGCTTCCGCATCGCCGCGCTCGGCGTCGGCTATGTGCCGGAAGGCCGCCGCATCTTCCCCAATCTCTCGGTCGAGGAAAATCTCAAGGTGCCGCTGGAGCGGCCGGGCCCCTGGAACATTCCCCGCATCTATCAGCTCTTCCCCCGTCTCGAGCAAAGGAAGACGAATCGCGGCCGGCAGCTCTCGGGCGGCGAGCAGGAGATGCTCTCGATCGCCCGCACGCTCCTGCTCAATCCGCAGGTCCTCATCCTCGACGAGCCTTCGCAGGGCCTGGCGCCGCTCATCGTGCGCGAGGTCTTCCGCATCGTGGCCGAGATGCGCAACGAAGGCATCTCGGTGCTGCTGGTCGAGCAGAATGTGCGCATGAGCCTGGAGATCGCGGATTTCGCGTACGTGCTCGACGACGGCGCCATCGTCCATGCCGGACCGGCATCCGAGCTTGCGCGCGACGAGAGCCGCATCCAGTCCCTCGCCGGGGCCACGGCCGAGGAATGGCACGAGACGGAGCCGGTCGGCTAAGAGCCTCTCTGGAAATGCGCTGCGGTGAGTCGGTTCGTTCCAAGTTGGGGGCGCCGCAGGCGGCGGACGACCACCGCAGTTGCATTTCCAGAGAGGCTCTGAGAGAGGCTTGACGCCGCGCGCCCTGCTCCGCACATCCGCGGCATGACCGGCGGCGATCCTTTCGTCCTTCCCGAGGAGGCTTCGGCGGCCGAGGCCATCGCCGCGATCGCCGAGGAGCTTTCCCTCTTCGACGGCTGGGAGGAACGCTACCGCCATATCATCGATCTCGGACAGGGCTTGCCGCCCTTCCCCGCCGCCTGGATGAACGAGGCGCACCGGGTTTCCGGCTGCCAGAGCCGGGTCTGGCTCGGCCGCGAGCTTCGCGATGGCCGTCTCTTTCTCGCCGGCGCCTCGGATGCCGCGATCGTCTCCGGGTTGGTCGCGCTCCTGCTCCGTGTCTATTCGGGCCGCGCGCCGGACGAGATCGCCGAGACCGATCCCCGGTTCCTCATCGATCTCGGGCTGATCGGCGCGCTTTCGACCAATCGCGGCAACGGGATTGCCGCCATGGCCCGCCGCATCCGCGCGATGGCCCGGGAGGCGGCCGGGGAAGCCGGGGACAAAGCGGCAGGCGGCGCAGCGGCTCTTACGGCGGCTGGTCGCTGACCGGCATGTTGTTGTTATGGTTGTGGGTCTCCGACAGCCGGTCCATCGCCGCCATCAGGACGCCCGAGACCACGAGCACAAGCTGGATCACCACCTGGGCGAGGATTACCCGTTCCGTGTGCTGCGCGGGGTAGATGAAGGTCTCGAGCAGGCGGATGCTCGAGATCGCGACGATCGAGCCGACCAGCCGCAGTTTGAGCGTGCTGAACTCGATATTTCCCAGCCATTCGAGATGGCCCGAGAGCGAGATCCCCATCACCCGGGCGATGAAGCTGCCATAGCCCGCGAGCGCCACCACCATCAGCAGGTTGCCGACCAGCGAGAGATCGGTGAGCGAGAGCACGAGCAGGATGAGGTCCGCGTCCGAGGTGCGCAGGATCAGCGGGATCTCCTGGAGGATGTCCTGGACGACCTTCACCATGATCAGCGCGAGCATCGCGATCAGGCCGATATAGACAGGCGCCATCAGCCAGCTTCCGAGCGAGATCGTCCGCTCCATCACGCGCCCGAGGCGCTTTGCCACATCCGGGTTTCGCTCGCTCATGTCCCTGCCTCTGGAGCAGGATGAGATCGCTCCCGCCCGCCCATCCCGCTCTCGGTCATCGTTCTATCGTGTGATTTACGCCATCGGCGATCACGCTTGGGAGTGTGATTGAGTCTCGCGCATCGCGCCCACCAATTCCTTGCCTGGCGGTCAATTCCCTGATTTCCCTTTCGGCCTTCGCGGATCGCGAAGCGATTCCGCCGGAAGCCCTGTCGATCTCGATCGATGATCTCACGGGCGGTGATCTCACGGGCGATGGTCTCACGGGCGCGCCAGCGCCTCCGGGATCAGTTCCACCTGGCGGGCGATGCGCGCGAGCGCCTCGCCGCCGCGATCCGCCTCCTGGCCCTGCGGCAGGGCTGGACGCGGCGGCGGGGCATCCCCTTTTGCGGCCACCTGCATGGCCCGGTCGAACCAGGCGCGCCATTCCGCCCAGGCTCCGCGCGGCACCGAGCCTGCCAGGGCGGCATCCTGCTGCATCGCCGCGAGCCGCCCGGCAATCCGCCGCAGCGCCGCATCGATGAGCGCCGCCACCTCAAGGCGCCTTTGCCGCCTTCCGACCGGCTCGTTCAGCGCGCGTTGCAGCGACGCCTCGAGATTGTTGCTGGCGAGCCCGGCCGCGCGGCGCCACGCTTCCACCTCGCCCGCAGCAGCTTCGCCGATCAGGAACGAGAAGACCGCATCGCCGTAGCTTGCATGCGCCTCGATTGCCTGCGAGAGCTCCTGGGCCAGGCGCTCCGGCTCGAAGCTCGGCCAAAGGACCAGCGTGCCGACGACGGCGAGCGCGCCGCCGATCAGCGTATAGACCACCCGCTCGAGCGCGATCGCGATCTCGCCGGTGCCGGGCACCTCCATCTCGACCAGCAGCACCACCAGCGGCGTGAGCGCCGCGATATAGAGGCCGTAGCTCACCCGGCGCAGGCTGAAGGTGACGACCGAAAGCGGGAAGAGCGCGGCCACGATCGTCAGAGGGGAGCGGCAGAAGGTGGCGATCGCGGCTGCCAGCATGCCGCCCAGCACCGTGCCGCCGATGCGCTCCAGAGCCCGCACCCAGGTGAGCGCGAAGTAGGGCTGCATGGTGAGCAGGAGCGTGATGGTGAGCCAATGGCCGAGAGGTCCCGCCCAGCGGTCGGCAAGGGCGAGCGCGGGCGCGCCGACGACCGCGACGCGCAGCGCGTGACGGAATGCGAGGGAGGAGAATCGGAGATTGGCGGCAAGCGGCTCCGCGAAGCGGGCCCGCCAGCCGAGCGAAGGTGCCGCGCCGATCGCGGCACCGGGACGGAGATTGCCGGGAACGGAGAGCGTGCTCGCCAGCACGAGGCGCTCGGCGATCCGGCGGGCGAACGGGGCGAGCGCCGAACGCTGACTCGCCCCCCTTGGCGCCGCCCCGGGGGCCGTTTCGAGCCCGGCTTCGAGGGCGGCGACCACGCGCCCGATCTTCTCCGGCGCGACCGGACGATCCGCCTCGGTCGCCCGCGCCATGAGCAGGAAGAGGGGCGTCGCGTGGCGCAGGAGACGGCTTCCCGCCCGACGGGATTCCTGGTCCGCGTCCTCCAGCACATGGGAGAGGCCGATCAACGCGCCGAAGATCTGCTCCGCCGCCTCGAAGCGGATCAGGCTCTGGGCGGCGCGCACGCCGCTCGCCCCGCGCGCGGACAATGCGTCCACCAGCATCGCGCGTGCTTCCTCGATCGCCTGGCGCACGGCACGGCGATGCACGCGCGCATGCTCGTCCCAGATCTCGCCCGGCGGCGCATCGCAGATTTGGCCGAGGTCGCGCGCAAGATCGCCGAGCGCCCGCCACACCGTGGCGAGCGCATGGCGGATCGGCCCATAAGGATAAAGCGGCCAGATCACCAGCGTGAGCAGCACCGCCCAAAGACTGCCGGCGAGGAAGAAGCAAGAGACCGCGAGGGCCGCGCCAAGCCCGGGCAAGGGCGCATCGAACGCGAGGATCAGCGCGACGGCGAGCAGGCCGCCAAGCTGCTGCGCGGCGAGCCCGTAGATCCGCACCAGGCTCAGGACGAAAAGGGCGCAAGCGGCAAGCGGCAGCGCAATGAAGGGGGAGAGCCCGCGCACCAGCCCGAAGCCGCCGAGGAGGACGGCCCCGATCACCGCGAAGCCGATCAGCGGGCGCACACGCTGACGCAGCGGCCCCCCCGGGTCGGCCAGGCAGGTGAGGAGCGCGCCGAGGGCGGCGAGCATGAGGTTCGGGCGTTGCAGCGCGGTGCCCGCGGCCACGATCACGGCCACCGCCAGCGCCGCGCGCAACCCTTCGAGGATGCTCAGCGCGCGGGGATCGAAGACGACCGGAGGCCGGGCGAGCGACGCCGCCGGGCGGAACCCCCGTTTTTCCAAGTCTCGCCGCGGAGTCCGCCCGGCGCGGCAAGCGGCCCCGCGGCGGAAAATCTGCGTCAGGCCGCCTTGGCCATCCCGCGCAGGACGTACTGCAGGATGCCGCCATGACGGTAATAAGCGACCTCGTCGACCGTATCGACGCGGCACTGCACGCCCACCTTGTCCACGTTCCCGCCGGGACGATGGATCACGAGGGTCAGCTCCATGCGCGGCCGGAGATCGGCGAGGCCGACAATGTCCAGCACCTCCTCGCCCGTCAGGCCAAGGGAATTGCGGTCCGCCCCATCGAGAAAGGTGAGCGGCAGCACGCCCATGCCGACGAGGTTCGAGCGGTGGATGCGCTCGAAGCTTTCGACCAGCACGGCCTTGACGCCGAGCAGCGCCGTTCCCTTGGCCGCCCAGTCGCGCGACGATCCGGTGCCGTATTCCTTGCCGCCGAGCACCACGAGCGGGACGCCTTCCTTCTGGTAACGCATCGCCGCATCGAAGATCGACATCTGCTCGCCCGAGGGGAAATGCTTCGTGTAGCCGCCCTCGACGCCGCTCAGAAGCTCGTTGCGGATGCGGATATTGGCGAAGGTGCCGCGGATCATCACCTCATGATTGCCGCGCCGCGCGCCGTAGCTGTTGAAATCCCTCTCGCCGACCTGACGCTCGAGCAGATATTGCCCGGCCGGCGAGGATTTGCGGATCGAGCCGGCCGGGCTGATATGGTCCGTGGTGATGGAATCGCCGAGCCGCGCAAGGATGCGCGCGCCCACGATATCGCCGATCGGCGTCGGCTCGGGCGCGATCGTCTCGAAATAGGGCGGGTTGCGCACATAGGTCGAGGAATCCGACCAGCGATAGGTGTCTGTCCCGCCGGCGATCTTGATCGCGCGCCATTGCTCCGGCCCGCGAAACACCTCCGCATAGCGCTTGCGGAACATCTCCGGCAGCACGTTCGAGCGCACGACCTCGGCGATCTCGCGGCTCGTCGGCCAGATATCCTTGAGATAGACGGGCTTGCCCGCCGGGTCGGCGCCGAGCGGCGCGGTGGTGATGTCCTCGCTCATCGTCCCGAGCAGCGCATAGGCGACGACGAGCGGCGGGCTCGCGAGATAGTTGGCGCGCACGTTCGGATGGATGCGTCCCTCGAAATTGCGGTTGCCGGAAAGCACCGCCACCGCGACCAGCTTGTTCTGCTCGATCGCATCCGCAATCGCATCGTCGAGTGGGCCGGAATTGCCGATGCAGGTGGTGCAGCCATAGCCGACCAGCTCGTAGCCGAGCGCGTCCAGATCCTCCTGCAGGCCGGACTTCGTGAGATATTCGCTCACCACCTGCGAGCCCGGCGCGAGCGAGGTCTTCACCCACGGCTTCGGCTTGAGCCCCTTGGCCCGTGCCTTCCGCGCGAGCAACCCGGCCGCGATCATCACATAAGGGTTGGAGGTGTTGGTGCAGCTCGTGATCGCGGCGATCACCACCGAGCCATGGGCGAGCTCGTAATTGCGCCCGGCGACCGGCGCGCGCCTGCCGACATCGTTCGCCGGCACCCCGAGCGTCTTGGTGAGCGCCGTGGCGAAGGCGGGGCCCGCTTCGTTCAGCAGCACGCGGTCCTGCGGCCGCTTCGGCCCGGAGATCGAGGGACGGACCGTTCCGAGATCGAGCGAGAGCGTATCGGTGAAGCGCGGCTCCGGCGTCGTGTCGTCGCGCCATAGCCCCTGCGCCTTGGCATAGGCTTCGG
Source organism: Acetobacteraceae bacterium (assembly GCA_035509315.1). Taxonomy (GTDB): domain Bacteria; phylum Pseudomonadota; class Alphaproteobacteria; order Acetobacterales; family Acetobacteraceae; genus JAKAWQ01. The sequence goes on from DATJLS010000030.1 coordinate 19,237, forward strand.
CGAGCGCGATGCGGTGCGGATCGCGCCCGGTCAGGCGCATGTAATCGATGGCCACCTTGTCGAGCGGGAAGAAGCCGCAGGTCGCGCCGTATTCAGGAGACATGTTGCCGATGGTGGCGCGATCGGCGAGCGGAAGCTGATCGAGCCCGGGCCCGAAGAACTCGACGAACTTGCCGACCACGCCCTTCCTGCGCAGCATCTCCGTCACCACCAGCACGAGGTCGGTCGCGGTCGAGCCCTCGGGCAATTTGCCGGTGACGCGAAAGCCGATCACATCCGGGATCAGCATCGCGATCGGCTGGCCGAGCATCGCCGCCTCCGCCTCGATCCCGCCGACGCCCCAGCCGAGCACGCCCAGCCCGTTCACCATGGTGGTGTGGCTGTCCGTGCCGTAGACCGTGTCGGGGAAGACGTAGCCCTGGCCGTCGATCTCGCTCGTCCAGGCGCCTTGCGAGAGATATTCGAGATTGACCTGATGGCAGATGCCGGTGCCCGGCGGCACGACGCGGAAATTGGCGAAGGCTTCCTGCCCCCAGCGGAGGAAGCTGTAGCGCTCGCCATTGCGGTGGAATTCGGCGGCGACATTCTGCGCGAGCGCATCCGGCCTGCCGTAGACATCGACCATGACCGAATGATCGATCACGAGATCGACCGGCACGAGCGGGTTCACCTTGGCCGGATCGGCGCCCAGGCGCACGATCCCGTCGCGCATGGCGGCAAGATCGACCACCGCCGGGACGCCGGTGAAGTCCTGCATCAGGATGCGGGCGGGACGGAACGGAACCTCCCGCTCCGAATGGCCATCGGCAAGCCAGGCGACGATCGCCCGCGCATCCTCGACCGTGTAGGTCTTGCCGTCCTCGCAGCGCAGAACGTTCTCGAGCAGGACTTTCAGGCTCACCGGAAGGCGGGAAAGCTCGCCCAGGGCCTCGGCGGCGGCGGGAAGAGAGAAATAACGATATTGCCGCCCATCCACCGCGAGCGTGCGGCGGGTTTTCAGGCTGTCCTGCCCGATGCTCGTCATGAAATGGCTACCTCTGCCGTTTGCGACGCCGCCGGCACCATTGCAATCCGCACCCAGGGTATGTCCCCCTGGCGCAATGCAACGACGGCACGCATAAACCATAGGCTTCCGGCGGCCGTCCACAAGCCGGGCTGATGGGGACAAACGTGTTACGCGCGGAAGGATTGGCTGCGATCCGGGCCGACAGGCTTGTCTTCCGCGATCTCTTCTTCACCCTTGGGCCGGGCGGCGCGATCATCGTGCGGGGGCCGAACGGCGCCGGCAAATCCACGCTGCTTCGCCTCATCGCCGGGCTCTTGCCGCCGGCTGCCGGGCAGCTCCGCTGGCAGGGCGAGAACGCCCTTCTCGACCTGCCGCTGCACGCGCGGCGCATCGCCTATCTCGGCCATCAGGACGCCATCAAGACGGCCCTCACGGCAACGGAGAATCTGCGCTTCGCCGCCTCCGGCTCAGGAGGCCGCATCGCCGATGCCCTCGCCGCGCTGGACCTTGCGCCCCTCGCCGATCTGCCCGCCCGCCTCTTCTCCGCCGGCCAGAAACGAAGGCTGGCGCTCGCCCGCATCGTCCTCTCGAACGCCCCGCTCTGGCTCCTCGACGAGCCGACCAACGCTCTCGACGGGGCCGCGGCCACCCGCCTCGCGAGCCTGATCGCGGCTCACCGCGTCGCGGGCGGCCTGGTCATCATCGCCTCGCACGCCGAGCTCTCCTTGCCCGAAGCCACGGAACTTGCGCTCGGATGAGGCTCCTGCTCGCGCTCGTCCGCCGCGAACTCGCGCTCGCGCTTCGCCATGGCAGCGACACGGTGGCTTCCCTGCTTTTCTTCGTGGTCACCGTCTCGCTCTTTCCGCTCGCCATCGGCCCCTCGCCGGCAACCCTCGGCCGGCTGGCGCCGGGGATCGTCTGGGTCGCCGCCCTCCTGGCCGCCCTGCTCCCGCTCGATCGTCTTTTCGGCGCCGATTACGAGGACGGCTCGCTCGACCAGCTTCTGCTCTCCGGCCTCTCGCCGCTCGGCATCGCCGCCGCCAAATCGACCGCCCATTGGCTGCTGACCGGGCTGCCCCTGCTGCTGGCCGCCGGGCCGACCGCCATCATGCTGCAAATCACGCCCGCCCGCCTGCCGGCCCTTCTTGCCGGCCTGCTGCCCGGCACGATCACCCTCTCTCTCCTCGGCACGGCCGGCGCCGCCCTCGTTCTCGGCAGCCGCCGCCCCGGCACGCTCCTTCCGCTTCTGCTTCTTCCGCTCGCCACGCCGGTCCTGATCTTCGGCACCGCCGCGGCGGAAACCGACGCACCAAAACCCGAGCTCCTGCTGCTCACCGCCCTGCTCGCCGCCGCGGCTCCGCTCTGCCCGCTCGCCGCCGGGGCCGGGCTGCGGGCCGCCGCCGAGTAGGAAAGGCCAAAGAAAAATAGGGTTGAAGAATGGGGTTAAAGGGGTTTTTGCGCCTTCTCGATCAGGCGGGAGAAAAGGCCCGGCTTTTTCGCCTTCGGCTTTTCGGCGGGGATGTCCCGGGCGCGGGACTCCGCCTCCTTTTTCTCCTTCGTTTCCAGCCATTTCTCAAGGCTCATGCCGGCCTTGGCGGCGCGGCGGGTCTCGTAGGCCAGCTGGGCTTCCGACATCGGCTTCGGCACGTCCGTTCCTTTTTCTTGCCTGCCACTGCCGGGTGCTTGTTGCAGGGCGGCGGGGCGAGTTCAAGATAGACCATCTTCCTTGCGGGAACGGGGGAGGCTGGCCCGTGTCCGAGCCTCGGGTGAAGACGGAGATCTGGGTGCGAATGGCGCTTCGCCTCGGCGATGTCGCCGGGCGGCCGGGGGTCATGCTGCGCCGGGGCGATCGCGACGCCGGGGGCGTGCTGGTCGTGCTGCGCGGAAGCGAGGGGCTTTGCGTGCTCTCCCAGTTCCGCACCGCGGAAGGCGAGCCGGCCTGGATGCGCGCCACCGGCCCGGACCCGGTGGCCGAGCAGGTCGTGGACGCTTACCTCGCGCGGCAAGTGAAAAGCGACCCGGATCTCTGGGTCCTCGAGTTCTCCTCGCCCGACCTGCTGCCTCCCTTCGCGGCACGCATCGCCTGATCACCGCAGATCCGAACGGTGTTGCCGATCTGCCCGGAATGGTGTTGCTGATCTGCCCCTACCTTTGTGGCATTTACACCACACATCCTCACAAAATCGCAACGGAGTTCTGGTCCGGCATAACGGTTGTGGTAAAGGAGGAGACTGGAAACGCAGGAATGCGGAAGCCGGGCTCGAGAGAGAAGCGGTTTGCGTCTTTGCTGCGAGAGTGCGAGCGGAACGAGGAGAGGACCATGAAGCTCCGGACTGCGCTGCTAGCCGCAACGGTTATGGCGACGCCCGTGATTGCACAGGCGCAGCCCGTGACGGGACTCTACGTGGGCGGCGGACTCGGCTACAACAATCTCACCCAGCAGAAAGCTTCGGGGGACACGAACCCCGCCGCTGCCAGCACCCATCTCGGCTACGGGCCAGGCTTCGTCGGTGTTGGAAGCGTGGGCTGGGGGTTCGGCAACGGTCTGCGTGCGGAAGTCGAGGGTGACTATCGCACCAACCGCATCAACAGCTCGACCACTGGCCAGGTCAGCGGGACCGACCAGCAGTACGGGGCGATGTTCAATGTCCTGTACGACTTCCAGCTCGGGCTGCCGGTGGTGCCCTATATCGGCGCTGGTGTCGGCTATCAGTGGTCCAACTTCCAGAACGTGGCGGCGACTGGCTTCGGAACGTCTTCGCCCATCAAGATCAACGGCACCGAGGGATCCTTCGCCTATCAGGGCATCGCCGGTGTCTCCTTGCCGATTCCGCCGATCCCCGGTCTCGCCCTGACGGCGGAATATCGCTTCATGGGTCTTTCGGAACCGCGGAAATATGACGCGTCGGTCGACGACCTCAGCGGCAAGGTCAAGGTTATCCAGGGCTACAACAACAGCCTTCTGGTCGGCTTCCGCTACAATTTCGGCGTTGCGCCGCCGCCGCCGCCGCCCGCTCCGGTCGCGGCCCCCGCTCCGGCTCCGGCGCGGACCTACCTCGTCTTCTTTGACTGGGACCACTACGACCTGACCGATCGGGCGAAGGAGATCATCGCCGAGGCGGCTCAGAACTCGACCAAGGTCCAGTACACGCGGATCCAGGTGAATGGCTACACCGACACCTCCGGCACGCCGCAATACAACATGGGCCTCTCCATCCGTCGTGCCGAATCGGTGAAGGCGCAGCTCATCACCGATGGTGTTCCGGCCAACGTGATCTCGATCATGGGCTTTGGCGACACCCACCTCCTGGTGCCGACGGGCCCGGGTGTGCGTGAGCCGCAGAATCGCCGCGTCGAGATCATCATCGAGTAATCTCGACCAGGCTCGGCCGGATCTTTCCGGATCCCGGCCGGTTCCGCCACGAAGAAGCTGGTCAGGCCCCACCCTGGCCAGCTTTTTCGTTTGAGAGCCCAGTTTCGTTTGAGAGCCCAGTGTCCCGAACGCTTTCACCGTCGGCGCAAGGACAGAGGCTTGCACAGCGGCCGCCAACGGGGCACCTCTGCGGGCAAAGGAGAAGAGCGCGGATGCGGTTTCGCTCGGCATTGCTGCTGACTTCGATCCTGGCCGCGCCGGTTATGGCGCGCGCGCAGCCGTTCCGCGGCATCTATATCGGCGGCGGAGCCGGTTGGAATTTCCTCGGCCAGGAGAGCATCCATTCCTCGACCGCGCTCGACCTGCCGAGCGGCCGGGGGCTGTTTTCCGACGGATTCGTCGGCCTCGGCAGTATCGGCTACGGCTTCGGCAATGGGCTTCGCGTGGAGATCGAAGGGGATTGGCGCGACAATCCGCTGCACGCCATCCTTCGTCCCAATGACCCGACCGCGCCGTCCGGCCGGCAGGTGATCAAGTCCGTGATGGCGAACACCCTCTTCGATATCGATATCGGGTCACGCTGGGTCTTTCCCTATGCCGGCGCCGGCGTGGGCTATGCCTGGACGAGCTGGCAAAACATCACGGCGAGTGGGCCGGGCGGCGTTTTCGCCGCCAACGACACCTCCGGCCGATTTGCGTACCAGGGAATCGGCGGGCTCTCCTTTCCCGTCTGGCATGTCCCCGGGCTCTCCGTGACCGCCGAGTATCGCTATTTCGGTGTGCAGGGCCCGCTCACCATGGAAAGCAGCTTCACGAGCGACGGGCACGTGGCGAGAGGAAACACGGACTTCTCCTTCAACCACAATCAGAGCTTCCTGCTCGGGCTGCGCTACGCATTCGGTGTCACGCCCCCGCCCGCACCGGCGGAGGAAGCCGCCGCGCCGGCGCCCCAGCCGTCGCAAACGCGCGATTTCCTCGTCTTCTTCGATTGGGACCGGGCGGACTTGACCGACCGCGCGAAAGAGGTGATCGCGGCGGCCGCGCGCAGCGCGACCACCGGGCAAACGGCCCGGATCACGGTGAATGGCTATACCGACACGTCCGGCACGCCGCAGTACAACCTCTCTCTCTCCAGACGCCGCGCTTCGGCGGTGGCCGCCCAGCTCATCACCGACGGCGTGCCGAAATCGGAGATCGCCGTGATGGGCTACGGCGCGACACACCTCCTGGTGCCGACAGGCCCCAATGTGCGCGAGCCGCAGAACCGGCGCGTCGAGATCATCCTGCAGTGACCTTGAGGAGGAAATAGAGGCAGGGGAGAGATTCCGAGGCAGGGGGAGGACAATGGCCAGAGCCACGAGTTTCCGCGGGGCATGGGAACCGCGCCTGTTGAGCGTCGTCCGCCTCGTCACCGGGCTGCTCTTCATGGAGCATGGAATGGCGAAGCTCTTCGGGTTTCCCCATGTCGAGGCCTTCGCGCATCTTCGGCTCTTCTCGCTCATCGGACTGGCCGGCGTGATCGAAACCGTCGGCGGATTCCTCGTCGCGGTCGGCCTGTTCACGCGCCCGGCCGCCTTCATCCTCTCGGGCGAGATGGCCATCGCCTATTTCAAAGTCCATTATCCGCAGAGCTTCTTCCCGGTTCTCAATGGTGGCGACGATGCCATTCTCTACTGCTTCGTCTTTCTCTACCTCTCGCTCGCCGGTGGCGGCGCCTGGAGCCTCGACCGGTTCCGGCGGCGTTAGAGCAACTTTATCACCCTGACTGGAATCAGTCAGGGTGATGTTGCTCGCCAAAACAAAGAGCTAGAGCGCGCTGACCGTTTACGGTCAGCATGAAAGCGCTCTAGAGCGAATTGCGTTTGCACGGGCTCACGCAATTCGCTCTAAGTGTTTGTTTTGCGAGCATCTTCACGCGATCAGCCGATTCCGTCTGATCGCGATCTGCTCTAGAGCGTGATGACCGGAGGTGGAATCATCGGAGGCCTGAATCACGCGAGAAAACAAATCACGAGAGCGGGGTGCGAGAGCGGAAGCGAGCGCATCCCGCTCTGAAGCCCGGCGGAGGGAACGGGGCGAACTCTGCATCGGCAGCATCGCGGCGGAAGGAGGATCATGATGGTCATGGAGATCGGCCACTTCATCGATGGCAGAAGGGTTGCGGGAAAGAGCGGCCGCGCCGGCGAGGTCTACAATCCGGCGAGCGGAGAGATCGCGGCCCGCGTTGCTTTCGCCGCCCCGGACGAGGTCGATGAAGCGGTTCGGAGCGCCAAGCGCATCTTCCCCGAATGGTCGCGCACGCCGCCGCTTCGGCGCGCCCGGGTGATGTTCGCGTTCAAGGACCTTCTCGAGAAGAATCGCGACCGGCTTGCCGCCATGATCGGCGCCGAGCATGGCAAGGTGCTGGCCGATGCCGCCGGCGAGGTGACCCGCGGGATCGAGGTCGTCGAGTTCGCCTGCGGAATCCCACACTTGCTCAAAGGCGAATTCACCGAGAATGTCAGCACCAATGTCGACAGCTATTCGATCCGCCAGGCGGTCGGTGTCTGCGCGGGCATCACGCCGTTCAATTTTCCGGCCATGGTGCCGATGTGGATGTTCCCGGTGGCGATCGCCTGCGGCAACAGCTTCGTGCTCAAGCCGAGCGAGAAGGTGCCCTCGGCGGCGCTCCTCCTGGCCGAGCTGCTGGCCGAGGCCGGCCTGCCGCAAGGGGTCTTCAACGTTGTCAATGGCGACCGCACGGCGGTCGATGCCATTCTCGCCCACCCGGATATCGAGGCGATAAGCTTCGTGGGCTCGACCCCCGTCGCCGAATATATCTACCACACGGGCACAGCGCACAATAAGCGCGTGCAGGCCCTCGCCGGCGCCAAGAACCACATGCTGGTCATGCCGGATGCCGACATGAACCAGGCGACCGACGCGCTGATGGGCGCGGCCTATGGGTCGGCGGGCGAGCGCTGCATGGCGATCTCCGTCGCCGTCGCCATCGGCAAGGCGGGCGATGCGCTGATGGAAAAGCTCGCGCCACGCGTGAGGAATCTCAAGATCGGCCCGGCGACCGACGCGGAAGCCGAGATGGGCCCGCTGGTGACGAAACAGGCCTACGACAAGGTTCGCTTCTATGTCGATCTCGGCATCGAGGAGGGCGCGGAGTTGGTCGTCGATGGGCGCGGCCTGAAGCTGCAGGGATACGAGGAGGGCTTCTTCCTCGGCGGCTCTCTGTTCGATCACGTTCGCCCCGACATGCGCATCTACCGCGAGGAAATCTTCGGCCCGGTGCTCTCGGTCGTCCGGACGGAGACCTATGAGGAAGCGCTCACGCTCGCGAACGAGCACGAGTTCGGCAATGGGGCTGCGATCTTCACCCGCGACGGCGACGCCGCGCGCGAGTTCGCCGCCCGCGCGAAGATCGGCATGATCGGGATCAATGTGCCGATCCCGGTGCCGATGGCCTTCCACTCCTTCGGCGGCTGGAAACGGTCGCTGTTCGGGGACCATAACGTCCATGGCCAGGACGGGGTGCATTTCTACACCCGCATCAAGACGATCACCTCGCGCTGGCCGACCGGCATCCGCGCCGGCGCCGAGTTCGTCATGCCGACGATGCGATAAGAGACTGTTTGAGAATGCGCTGTGATGAGTCGGAGGCGCCGGACGACCGCCACAGTCGCATTCTCAAACAGTCTCTAAGAAGGAAACGGTTTCGCTGCCGGCACAGATCCAGAAACTTGATGAGTCGCTCGAATCGCTTGCATTTCGTCGATTGGCGGTGACTGACGCGCCTGAGCCGCCGTTTTGGCGAGGGCGCGCGGTCGAGGATGGCGGTTGTGCCCAATAGCGGCGGGGAGGAGACATATGCCGTTCGCGATCAAGGCCGAGATTTGCGACCCGCGAGCGGAGACATTTGCATTCACCGCGCAAAAGACGATGTACGGCGGCAAGCACATCGCCGAAGGCGATACGATTTTCGTGTTCGCGAGCGAGAACGAGGGCGGGCACGGCCTCATCGCGCGCGGCGTTGTCACTTCTGCCGAAGCAATCGCGAGGAAGCGCGGCATCGCCCGGCAAACGCCGCGTGTGAGCCTCATCATCAGGCGTGCCGCGCTCGCGAAGCGGCCGCTCGGTCGGAGCGAGCTCAAACAATTCTCCGACTGGAATGACGGCCAACCGGGAACCGAGCTCAATTTCAAATTCTATCGTCAGGCAACCGACAAAATCGCCGGCATCTCGGAGGAAGCGGCTGCGTTCCTTGGCGAATTCTTCTAGAGCAGATCGCGATCAGACGGAATCGGCTGATCGCGTGAGGATGCGCGCAAGACAAATAGATAGAGACCTTTTGAAATGCGCTGTGGTGAGTCGGTTCGTTCCAAGTTGGGGGCGCCGCAGGCGCCGTCCGGCGCGGCTTTCGAGCACCGGAGCGGAGCGGCCTTGAGATCAATATGACTCTTGCGGAGACGGGCTCCGCCAGAGTCATGAAATTGATCGCCAAACAGAGACCTCGCCGTGAGCACCGGAAGCGCGGAAAGACGCGTCGGACGACCACCACAGTCGCATTTCCAAAAGATCTCTAATGCGAGATCTCCTCGAGCTGCATCCTCAGCGTGCGTGGCCCGAAGCCGCCGACCGTGATGATCATCAGCACCATCGCGCCGCCGATGAAGAGCGCGACCGCGGTCGTGCCGCCGCGATGGAGGAAGAACCCGATCAGAAGGCCCGCGAACGCGGCGCTGACCCGGCTCCAGGAATAGACGAAGCCGACAGCGCGGGCGCGGATGCGCGTCGGGTAAAGCTCCGCCTGGTAGTTATGGAGGGCGAACGAGAGCCAGTTGGCGGAGAGCGTGACCATGACCCCGAAGAAGATCACCGCCGCGCCATTCTCCTGAAGTGCGAAGAGGAGCATGAAGACGGCGATGCCCGCGCCGGCCGCGCAGAGCTGCCATTTTCTTTCCATCCGGTCGGCGATGAGCATGCCGAGCAGCGGCCCGACCGGATTGGCGAGAGCGATGATGAAAGCGTACAGCAGGCTCGTCGTGATATGCACGCCCTTGGCGATCAGCAAGGTCGGCACCCAGGCGGCGAAGCCGTAGAACCCGATCGTCTGCAAGAGATTGAAGATCGAGAGCACGAGCGTGCGCCGGCCATAGGGCGGCTTCAGCGCCTCCGAGAAGTGCGTGCTTGCCGAGACGATCTGCTTGATCGGGCCGAGCGGCGGCAGCTTGCCGCCGAGATCGCGCGCCACCCGCGCCTCGATGTCCCGCATCGCCGCCTCGGCCTCGCTCTCATATCCGTGCAGGGCAAGCCAGCGCGGGCTTTCCGGCAGGCTGAGCCGCATCCACCATGATGCGATCGCCCCGACCGCGGCGATGAGCGGGATCCACCGCCAACCTTCAAGCCCGAACGGGTGGGCGGGCACGAGCAGCCAGCCGAGCAGCGCCACCAGCGGGACGATGCAGAACTCGACGAACTGGTAGAACGCAAAGGCCTTGCCGCGCCCGGACGGCGGCACGAGCTCGGAAAGGAAGGTGTCGATCGTCACCTGCTCGAGCCCGACGCCGATCATGGCGATGAAGCGCCACAAATCGACACCCGCCGCCGTGGGCTGGAAGGCCATGATCGTGCTGGCGATCGAAAACCAGACGAGGGAGATGGTGAAGATCGCCCGCCGCCCCAGAAGGTCGGCCACGAACCCGCAGCCCATGGTGCCTACGAACATGCCGGCGAAGCTGCAAAAGACGAAGAACCCGACGCCGCTGATCCCGAACAGCCCCACCGTGCTGGTGGCGAAGAGTCCGCTCTTCACCAGGCCCGGCGCGATATAGGCGGTCATGAAGAGGCTATAGAGCTCGAACACGCCGCCGAGAGAGATGAGGAAGGCGAGCCACCACAGGCTGCGCGTGAAAGGCAGGCGGTCCAGCCTGGCCGCGATCTCGGCGGCGTATCCATCGGTTCTGCTTCGTCTCATTCGTTTCCTCCGATTTTTCCTGCCTGCGATGCTCGGGGCGGGACCGGCCCGCCCCGCTCATTGCCCTATGCGGCTCATTGCCCCATGCGGCTCATTGCCCTATGCGATGGATCGCCTCGGCAACCAGATCGCCCATTTCGATCGTTCCCACGCGCTTCGCGCCGGGCTGCATGATATCGGCCGTGCGATAACCCTCGCCCAGCACCGATTGGACAGCCCGCTCCACGCGCTTCGCATCCGCCTCGCGCTCGAAGGAATGGCGGAGCAGCATCGAGGCGGAGAGAATCGCGGCGAGCGGATTGGCGACGTTCTTGCCGGCGATGTCCGGCGCGGTGCCATGGACCGGCTCATAGAGCCCCTTGCGGTCGAGCCCGAGAGAGGCGGACGGCAGCATGCCGATCGAGCCCGTCAGCATCGCCGCCGCATCGGAGAGAATGTCCCCGAACACGTTCCCGGCGACGATGACGTCGAACTGCTTCGGGTTGCGCACCAGCGCCATCGACGCCGCATCGACATAGAGATGGCTGAGCGCGACATCCGGATATTGCCGCCCCACCGCGACCATCACCTCCCGCCAGAGCTGCATGGTCTCGAGCACGTTGGCCTTGTCCACCGAGCAGAGCCTGCCGCGCCGGGCGCGGGCGGTCCTGAAGGCCACATGGGCGATGCGCTCCACCTCGGATTCCGAATAGCGCATCGTGTTGATGCCGACCCGCTCGCCGGAGGCTTCACGCGTGATTCCTCGCGGCTCGCCGAAATAGAGATCGCCGTTGAGCTCTCTCAGAATGACGAGATCGAGCCCTTCCACCACTTCCGGCCTGAGCGTCGAGGCGCCGATCAATTCGGGAAACATGAAGACCGGACGGAAATTGGCGAAGAGGCCGAGCGCCTTGCGCAGGCGAAGCAAGCCGACGCCGGCGCCCTTGCTCGGCGGCCGGTGCTCGTCCTCCGGAACGCCGGCGCCGCCGAGGAGGATCGCATCCGATTTCCGCGCAAGCTCGAGCGTCGCCTCGGGCAGCGGATCGCCGGCCGCCTCGTACCCGGCCCCGCCGATCGGCGCTTCCTGCATCTCGTACGGCTCGGCATTGCCGAGAACCGCCTTGAGCGCCTTCACGGCCTCCGCCGTCACTTCCTTGCCGATTCCATCACCCGGCAGAACCGCAATCTTCATCGCCACCGATTCGTCCCCCGTCCGTGTCAGATATTCGCCTCAGAGCGTGGTGAGTGAGCGCAAGCGATCTCATCCCGCCCTAGAAATTCTCGCGCCCGTAGCGCCGCTCGAACGCCTCGATCTCGCCGATCTGCGAGAGGGTGAAGGCGAGCTCGTCGATCCCGTTGAGCAGGCAGTGGCGCGCGAAAGGATCGATATCGAAATGGTGTGCGCTGCCGTCCGGCAAGCCGACCGTCTCGGCCTCGAGATCGATCGCGATCTCCCGTCCCGGATTTTCCTGCAGCAGGCGAAGAAGCCCGCCGACGACATCCGCGGGCAGGACGATCGGCAGCAGCCCGTTCTTGAGGCTGTTGTTGCGGAAGATATCGCCGAAGCTCGGCGCGATCGCCGCCTGGAAGCCGTAATCCTGCAAGGCCCAGACCGCGTTTTCGCGCGAGGAGCCGCAGCCGAAATTCTGCGCCGCGACCAGGATCCTGCCCTGGCGATAGGCCGGCTGGTTGAGCACGAACATGGGATCGGGCGTCCCGTCCGGCCGGAATCGCAGATCGTGGAACAGATATTGGCCGAGCGTGCCGTCCCGCGGTTTCTGGAGATAGCGGGCGGGGATGATCTGGTCGGTGTCGATGTTGGGCCGCTCGAACGGCACCGCGACCGAGGTGAGCGCCGTGAAACGTCGCACCTCCTATGCTCCCGCCGTCATGCGGCGGACATCGACGAGATGCCCGCTCACCGCCGCCGCCGCGGCCATCCCCGGGCTCATCAGATGCGTCCGCGCGCCGCGCCCCTGGCGCCCGACGAAGTTGCGGTTGGAGGTCGAGGCGCATCTCTGCCCGGGCGCGACCACCTCCCCATTGGTGCCGAGGCAGAGCGAGCATCCCGCCTCGCGCCAGGCGAATCCCGCCTCCCTGAAGATCCTGTCGAGACCTTCGGCCTCGGCCTGCTCCTTCACCACGCGTGAGCCCGGCACCACCCAGGCCTCGACCCCCTGCCCGACCTTCCTGCCCTCGGCGATCCGCGCCGCGCTGCGCAGATCCTCGATGCGGCTGTTGGTGCAGGAGCCGATGAACACGCGGTCCACCGCGATCTCATCCATCCTCGTGCCCGGCACGAGATCCATATAGGCGAGCGCCTGCGTCATGCTCTGCCGCCGCTCGGCATCTTCTTCCGCGTCCGGGTCCGGCACGCGCCCATCGATCGGCGCCGCATCCTGCGGGCTGGTGCCCCAGGTCACCATCGGCGCGATTGCGGCACCGTCGATCGTGACCTCGCGATCGAAGACCGCATCCGGATCGGAGACGAGGCCGCGCCAGCGCTCGCGCGCCCGCTCCCAATCCCGGCCCTGCGGCGCATAGGGCCGCCCTTGAAGATAGGCGAATGTCACCTCGTCCGGCGCGACCATGCCCGCGCGCGCGCCGGCCTCGATCGACATGTTGCAGACCGTGAGGCGCCCTTCCATCGTCAGCCCTTCAATGACCGGACCGGCATATTCGATGACATGCCCGATCGCGCCGGCGGTGCCGATGGTTGCGATGATCGCCAGGATCACATCCTTCGCCGTCACTTCAGGCGCGAGCGCTCCCTCCACCACGATCCGCATGACCCGCGACTTCGCCTGCCAGAGGGTTCGCGTCGCGAGCGCGTGCGCGACCTCGGTCATGCCGATGCCGAAGGCGAGCGCGCCGAGCGCCCCGTGGGTCGCGGTATGGCTGTCGCCGCAGACGATGACCATCCCCGGTTGGCTGATTCCCTGCTCGGGGCCGACGATATGCACGATCCCCTGGCGGCGGTCGGCGAGCCCGAACAGGGTGATGTTCGCGCCGGCGGTGTTCTCGGCGAGCTGCTCGACCATGAAGCGCTTCTCGGGGTCGGCGATTGCGCGCACATCCCGCGTGTCGGTCGGCACGTAATGGTCGGGCACGCCGAAAACATGCTGCGGCGCGCGCGGAGCGAGGCCGCGCTCGCGAAGTGTATCGAAGGCCGGCGCCGAACCGTCATGGATGAGATGGCGATCGACATAGAGCAGGGTCTGGCCGTCGGCCCGCTCGACGATGCGGTGGCGGGACCAGATCTTCTCGTACATCGTGCGCGGCCCGGAACTCTCCTCCGTGCTCATCCGACCTCCCTTTCGTCCGGGCCGATGGACGAGGAAAGGGCCCCGGCCCGCCGAAAACACCTACCGCGCCGCGCGGTGGGGGCCGACTGCTCGTTCGGAAAGGGCCTTTCGCGGCCCGCGAAGGGGGAAAGCCGGAAGGCTAGATCCCCGGCTCAGATAGGCCCCGGCTCAGATAGGCGACAAGCTTCGCCGCCGCGGGAGGCATGGTGGCAAGCTCACGGACGCACAATTTCCATTCCCGCGTCGCCCAGGGCTCATCCAGGCGGATCGGCAGGACGGCCCGGCCCGAGGCGTAGCGCTCCGCGCTCGTCTGGGGCGCGAGCCCCACGCCCAGCCCGGCCTCGACCATGGCCGAGACGGTCTCGAACCCGTTCACGCGCAGGCGCAGCTTGAGCGGATGCTGAAGCGCCGCCGCGGCGCTTTGCACCAGCGCATCGAGCGCGCTGCCTTTCTTGGGTGCGACCAGATCATAGGCCAGGAGATCGGCGAAACGGACCGAACTCTGTTTTGCGAGGGGATGGCCAACGGGCACGAGCGCGACCAGCCGGTCGCTGCGGTACGGGAAGACCTGCAATCCCGGCGCCGGCACATTGCTGCCGAAAATGCCGATATCGGCGGCGTTCCCGGCAACCGCGGCGATGATCTCGCGGCTCGTATCCTCCTCGAGATCGATCCGCACGCCGGGATAGCTCGCCAGGAAACATCCGAGATCCCGCGCGAGATGCTGGATGATGCTGGAGACGCCGGAGCGGATCCGCACCTGCCCGCGCAAGCCTTTTCCGTGCTCGGCGATCTCGCTTTCCATCTCGGCGAGATCGCGCAGGACGAGCCGCGCATGGCGGAGCAGCGCTTCGGCCGCCGGCGTGAGCGTCAGCCCGCGCGCCTGGCGGTAGAAGAGCTGCATCCTGAGCGCCTGCTCGAGATCGGAGATGCGCTTGCTGACGGCCGAGGCGACCGTGTGCGCCCGCTCGGCCGCGCGGGAGATGCTCCGCTCCTCGCAGACGGCGACGAAGAGTTCGAGCGTCACCAGATCGAAGCGCATCGCAAACTCAGCCACTCTTCGTCCCGGATCAGGGCTCCGGGCAGCGCCGCTCAGCCGAGCGCATAGGCGACCTCCGGCGTGTAGACCGGCTGCTCATTGCCCGGCCAGGAACTGAAAAGCGTGAAATGCCCGACCTCCACCGGTTCGGTGCGAAAGAGGTTATGAGCCTGCACATAGCTTGCGACCCGCGCCTCGGCCACACCGTCGAGCCGCGCCAGGGTCACATGCGGGGTGAAGCGTCTCCGCTCCGGCTCGAGCCCCACCCTCTGCAGCGCCGTCTCGATCTTCGTGCGCAGCCGGTCCAGCGCCTCGTTCCGTTCGACCCCGAGCCAGAGCGCCGTGCTCCGCCCCGCCTTGTCGAACGTGCCCACGCCGGAAAAGGCGAGCAGGAAGCTCCGGCAACGCAGCGCCATCAGCGCGGCGTCGATCTCCTCGGCCCGATGCGATGGCTGCTCGCCGATGAAACGCAAGGTGAGATGATAATTCTCGGGCCTCACCCAGCGTGCCCCCGGAATGCCCCCCGCGAGCAAAGCCATCTGCTGCTTGACGTGCACCGGAAGCTCGAGCGCCACGAACAGCCTCATCCCTTCGGCACCTCCGCGAGCAGCCGCAGCACGTATGGCATGATCCGCGCCACGATGATGCGCACGCCCGCCGCGTTCGGATGGATCGCGTCCGGCTGGTTCAGCCCCGGATCGCCGGCCACGCCCGCCAGGAAGAACGGATAGTCGATCACGCCGGGCCGTGCCCCCAGCCGATCGAACACGGCGCGAAACGCCGTCCCGTACTGCGGGCCGAGATTGGGCGGCGCATACATGCCGGCGAACAGCACCGGGATGTGCCGCGCCGCCAGGCCGTCGAGAATGGCGTTCAGGTTCTTCTCCGTCTCGGCGGGCGCGATCCCGCGCAGCCCGTCGTTCCCGCCCAGCTCGACGATCGCGGCCTGCGGCTCTCCGCCGAGAACCCAGGAGAGGCGCGCCACACCCCCGGCCGTGGTGTCGCCGGAAACCGCGCCATCCTGGATCTGCACCGGATGTCCCGCCGCCGCGCATGCGGAAGCGAGGCGCGCCTCGAATCCGTCCGCGATCGGCACGCCATATCCTGCCGAGAGCGAATCCCCGAGCACCAGGAGCTTCACCGGGGCCATGGCCGCCCACGCCGGCATCACTGCCGGCGCCAGCGCCAGCGCCAGCATCATCACCAGCAGCATCTCGCCGAGCCAGGGGGCAACCCCATATCGTGCGAGCATGGACGCCGCTCTCCCGCTCTCCGCCGCCCCACTCACCGGCACCCCACTCTTTGGCGCCAAGCCGCTGATCGTGGTGCAAAACCTGCATCTGACCCTGCCCGGACCGGCGGGACCGGTCAACATCCTCACCGGCATCTCCTTCGCCGTGGGGAGCGGAGAGGCGATCGCCGTCATCGGCCCCTCGGGCTCCGGCAAGACAAGCCTTCTCATGCTGCTCGCCGGGCTCGAGCGCGCGACCTCCGGCAGCATCCATATCGCCGGGCAGGACCTCTCCACACTTGGCGAGGACCAGCTCGCGCGCTTCCGCCGCACCCATATCGGCATCGTCTTTCAGGCCTTCCACCTGATCCCCGGCATGACGGCGCTCGAGAACGTGATGGTCCCGCTCGAGCTTGCCGGCCACCGCGATGCCGAGCCCACCGCTCGCGCCGCCCTCGCCGCGGTCGGCCTTTCGCACCGCCTCGACCAGCTCCCCGCCACCCTCTCCGGCGGCGAGCAGCAGCGCGTCGCCCTCGCCCGGGCCCTGGCCCCACGGCCCGCCCTCATCCTCGCCGACGAACCCACCGGCAATCTCGACCGCAATACCGGCAAGACCGTCATCGATCTCCTCTTCACGCTCCATCAAAACAGCAACAGCACCCTCATCCTCATCACCCACGACCCCGCGCTCGCCACACGCTGCGGCCGCACCCTCACCCTCGAAGACGGCCGCCTCACCCACCCCATGCCGGCATGACCGACGCCACCGAAGAAGAAGACCGAGGGGACAGCGTCCCCTGGTCTTTCTTCCTCGCGGTGCGGCTGGCGCGGCGGGGGTTGCGGGCGGGGGCGCGGGGGTTGTGGATAGCGTTGGCTTGTCTGGCCCTGGGGGTGGCGGCGATTGCCGGGATCGGCAGTTTGCGTGCCAGCTTGGCGCAAGGTTTGGCGCGGTCCGGGCGGCAATTGCTGGGCGGGGATCTCGAGGTCAGCACCGGCGAGGTGCCGGTGCCGGCTTCCTTGAAGGAATGGTTCGGGGCACGGGGTGCGCGGGTCTCCGAGGTCGCATTGATGCATGCGATGCTGATCGCGCCCTCCGGGAAGCGGGAGCTGGTTTCGCTCAAGGCGGCGGATCGGCGCTGGCCTCTGGCCGGGGCGGCGCAATTCGCGCCCGCATTGGGGGTTCGGCAGATTTTGGAGGGGAATGGGCTCGCCGCCGCGCCGCTGGTGCTGGACCGGCTTGGCCTGCATGTGGGCGAGACGGTGACGTTGGGGCGGGCGCGGTTCGTGCTGCGGGCGGCGCTGGTCTCGGTGCCGGATCAGGTCGCGACGCCGGCGCTGCTGGGGCCGCCGGTTCTGATCGGGCTTGGCGCCTTGCCGGGAACGGGGCTGGTCGTGCCGGGTTCGCTGGTCCGTTACGCGTTGCGGGTGGCACTGCCGGCGGGGGCCGGCGAGGCGGCGACGCGGGCGGCGCTGGCGCGGGATTTTCCCGAGGCCGGATGGGAAATCCGGGACACGTCGCAGGCGGCGCCCGGATTGCAGCGATTCCTCGACCGTGCCGGGCTTTTCATGACGCTGGTGGCGCTCACGGCGCTGCTCGTGGGCGGCATCGGGGTGGTGGGCGGGGTCGGTGCCTGGGCGGAGGCGCGGCTTCCGACGATCGCGATCTTGCGGGCGCTCGGCGCCTCTTCACGGCTGATGGGGCTCGTGCTGGGCCTGCAGGTGCTGGCGCTTTCGATGATCGGGATCGCCGTGGGTGTCGCGGCCGGCGCGATGCTTGCCATAGGGGTCGTCTTTTTCTTCGGCGCCGAGCTGCCGGTGCCGTCGCGGCTCGGGCTCTGTCCGGGACCGCTTGCGCTCGGCGCCGCCTTCGGGCTCGCCACCGCACTCCTTTGCATGGTCTGGCCGATCGTCCGGGCCGCCCGGGTTTCCGGGGCGGCGCTCTTCCGCGCTCCGCTCGTCCCGGCGCGGGCGCGGCTTTCGCCTGGCCCGGTGGTCTTGACCGTCGCGCTGGTGGGAATCCTGCTGGCGCTGGCCGTGGTCGGCACGGGCTCGGAGCGTTTCGTCCTGCTTTTTGCGGCCGCCGCTTCGGTTTCGCTGGTGGCGCTGGCTCTGGCGGGGCGCGCGCTGATGCGGCTGGCGGCCGGCCTGGCACCCGAGGCACGGACGAACTGGGCGCGCGCAAGCTGGCTGCGCCTCGGCCTGGCCGATCTCCACCGGCCGGGGGCGGCCACGGTGCTGATGGTGGTTTCCGTCGGCCTCGGGCTCGCGACACTGGGCGCGATCGCCCTGATCGAGGGGAACCTGAACGCCGAGCTCAGCGAGGAGATCCCGGCGCGGGGGCCGAGCTTCTACTTCATCGACATTCAGAACGACGAGATCGGCCGCTTCGCCGCCCTGATGCGGAGCCTGCCCGGCGTCGAGGCCTATTCCGAGGTGCCGATGCTGCGGGCGCGCGTGGCCGCGATCGACGGCGTGCCGGTCGCACAGGCGCAGGCGAGCCATGAGACGCGCTGGGCGCTCAACCAGGATCTCGGCCTGACCTATGCGGCAGTGCCGCCGCCCGGAAACCAGATCACGCAAGGGCGCTGGTGGCCGGCGGACTACCGGGGGCCGCCGCTTCTCTCGCTCGACGCGAGGCTCGCCGCGGGCTGGGGCGTGCGGGTCGGCGGGACCCTCACCCTCAATGTGCTCGGGCGGCCGGTCACCTTCCGTGTGGCGAGCCTCAGGGACATCCCCTGGCAGCGGCTCGGCCTCAATTTCTTCCTGGTGGCGAGCCCCGGGCTGCTTTCCGCCGCGCCGCACACGCATATCGCGACGGTCCGCGCCGCACCCGCCGATCAGGCAGCGGTCCTCAGGGCGGTGACGGACGCGCTTCCGAATGTCAGCGCGATCGCGGTCGCCGACGTGATCGCGGCGGTGGCGAAGATTTTCGGCCAGCTCGCGGCCGCGCTCGCCGCGCTCGCCGGGGTGGCGCTGGCGGCGGGCGTGCTCGTGCTTGCCGGGGCCGTGGCGGCGGAGGGGAGGCGGCGCGTCCGCCAGGCCGTTATCCTCAAGACGCTCGGCGCCACGCGCGCCCAGATCCGCGCTGCCTGGCTGGTCGGCTTCGGCGCCGAGGGCGCGGTCGCCGGGGTGATCGCCGCCCTCGTCGCAACCGGGGCGAGCTATGGCGTGGTCCGCTATCTCATGGGAGGGCGGTGGGTCTTCCTGCCGGTCCCCCTCGCCATCGTGGTGGGGAGCGCGATCGTCCTGCTTCTCATCGCGGGCTATGCGGGGACGGGTGCTGCGCTGCGGGCGAGGGCCGCGCCATGGCTGCGAAATGAATAAGCGTAAGGGCGGCTGCGTCTCCTGACCCTTTTCCTGTTGCGTTGCGCGTGGCTATGCTAGGTGTTTCGCATGTCGGGATGCCGGGATCTGGCAGCCCGCTTGAATGGCTTGCGGCCGTTACCAGATTCCGGCCGCAGGCAATCAGCCTGGGAGAGGAACCAGAAATCATGGCCTTGAGTCCCGATTATCGGTCGTATTCCGGCGTATCCGGCTCGGCCGCGACACAGGCCGTCGTCGATGCTGGTCTGCGCGCGTACATGCTCCGGGTCTACAACTGGATGGCCTCGGGGCTGCTGCTGACCGGCATCGTCGCCTACGCCATCGCCAACACGAGCCTGCTCGGCCTTTTCTATCATCAGGTCGCCACGCCCTCGGGCACGGCGATCCAGCCGACCGGGCTCGCGGTGGTCAGCATCTTCGCGCCGCTCGTCTTCGTCATGGTGCTGAGCTTCGGGGTGAACAAGCTCTCGCGCACCACGGCGCAGACCCTCTATTGGCTGTTCTGCGCCGCGATGGGAGCGAGTCTCACCAACATCTTCCTGATCTACACTGCGGATTCGATCGTCCGGGTGTTCTTCATCACCGCCGCGACCTTCGGTGCGGTCAGCCTCTACGGGTACACGACCCGCAGCGATCTCTCGCGCATGGGCAGCTTCCTGTTCATGGGCCTGATCGGGATCATCATCGCCGCCCTCGTGAACATGTTCATGCAGAGCACGGCCTTGCAGTTCGCGATCAGCATCATCGGCGTGATCGTCTTCACCGGGCTCACCGCCTACGACACGCAGCGGATGAAGGCGGACTATCTGCAGTTCGCCTATTCCTATGGTCCCGAGCAGGCGGCCAAGCGCAGCGTCTATGATGCGCTCAGCCTCTATCTCAACTTCATCAACCTCTTCATGCTGCTGCTGCAGCTTCTGGGGAACCGCAACGGGCGGTAGCCGCACCATCATCAAATAAAACGGCCCGGACGGGTGCCCGTCCGGGCCGTTTTCGTTTGTCTCCGTGCTTCTTTGTCTCTGTGCTTCAGTGGGTCGTCGCGCGGAGGAAGATGGTGAGCTTCTCCGCCGCCGTCGCCTTGTCGGTCCGGTCGAGAGCGGCGAGCTCGGCAGCGAGCCGGTCCATCGCCGCCTCATAGATCTGGCGTTCCGAAAAACTCTGATCCGGCTGGCCGGCATTGCGGTGCAGATCCCGCACCACCTCGGCGATCGCGAGCGGATCCCCGGAATTGATCTTGGCCTCGTATTCCTGCGCGCGGCGGGACCACATGGTGCGCTTGATGCGCGCCCGGCCCTTCAGCGTCGCGAGCGCCGCCTCGAAAAGCTGCCGGCTGGCGAGCTTCCGCAGCCCCGCGCTGCGCGCCTTCTCCACCGGAACGCGCAGTGTCATCCGGTTTTCCTCGAAGGTGATGTGGATCAGCTCGAGCTGATAGCCGGCAATGGTCTCGGTCACGATACGCTCGACCTTGCCCACCCCATGCGTCGGGTAGACGACATGATCGCCCTCGATGAAGGTCTCGAGCGGCGCAAGCGGCCGTGGCGGCGGCCCGATATGCTGCGGCGCCGCCGGACGCGAGGACTGCGGCCCGGCGACGGCATCCGGCGGTCTCGCCGCCTCAAGCTCGGCCGGCGCCTCGAGCAGCTCGGTCTCTTCCACGACCTCGACCATGACGGTCGCGGCCACAGGCTCGGCCTCCGGCGGCGCGGAGCGGCGCGGAGCCGCCTTGGCCGCCAGCTTGGCAGCCTGCGGCACCGCCCGCGGAACTGTCGCGGGCTTGACGGCCGGCTTCGCCCCCCGGGGCAAAGCCGGGGTTGCCACGCCGCTCACCGATGCCTGCTTCAGCTTGAGCGCCACCGGCTTGGCATGTGCGCCCTTCGCCTCCTGCCCGGCCTTCGGCTTCATCTCGACCTGTTTCACGGCCGCCGGCTTGGCGGTGACCTTCTTCACATTCTTCACGCGGTTGCTCTTGCTAATGGGACGACGTGGCCGCGCCTGCGCCGCCTGACGACGCGGCGCCGCGGACCGGGCAGAACCCTTCCTGGGCACTTCGCACCCCTTCCTTGGTCAATGCCCGTTCGCCCGGGAAATCCTGCCCAACGCTTGCATGCAATGAGCTCTCCCGCGTCCCGGGTCTGTTTGTGGAAGCTCGGGAGCACAGCCCGCGTCTCGTCATGGCGTCGGAAATGCTCCTCTTTCCTCGAAATATAACACGATCGGCCTGCTCTGCCATGTGCTCACGACATGGCAACACACGATTCGCGCAGGCAGTCTGGATTTTTTTATCCCGCGAACCGCGATCCCGAAGAAAGGGACTAGGGTTGGCCGGGCCCGGCGGAGAAGAGCTTCGCCTTGTCCGTCTTGTCCTTCCATTCGTCCGCGTCGGCGGGCGGCGTGCCTTTGCGGGTGATGTTCGGCCATTCGCCGGAATAGGTCCGGTTGGTCTCGATCCAGGTGGCCGCGCGGTCGTCGCTATCCGGCACGATTGCCTCGACCGGGCATTCCGGCTCGCAGACTCCGCAATCGATGCATTCGTCCGGATGGATCACCAGCATATTCTCGCCGACATAGAAGCAATCGACGGGACAAACTTCGACACAGTCCATATACTTGCAGCGAATGCAGCTTTCTGTGACCACATAGGTCATCGCTCGGTCTCCATCGGCCGTCCGCCCCGGTCGCGGCGGGGCTGTATGCCGGCTTCGTCTTCCGCCGGCAAGGGAGGAGCGGGCCTCTCCGGAATCTCGTCGTAGAGCAGGCTCGCCGTTGCTGCCGGCCCGCGCCGCGCCGCGAGCGCCCGGATCGCCAGCACCTTGACGGCATTGCCGAGCGGCAGCGTGAGCACGTCGCCCGGACGCACCCGCGCATGCGGCTTTCCGGTCGGCTGGCGGTTGATCCGCACCCGCCCTTCCCGCACCAGGGCCGCCGCCCGTGTGCGGCTCCTCACCAGGCGCGCGCACCAGAGCCAGGCATCCAGACGCTGATGATGCGGCAGATCGGGCGTCATCGCCGATGCAGCACCGCAAGCGAGGCGAAGGGGCCGGAGGGCGAGGCTGCGGCGCCGGGCTCCGCGCCGGGCGCCATCGGTCGCCGCCGCAAGGGCGCCACCAATGGCGCCGCCTCACCCACCGCCTCACCCGCCTGGGGCAGCAGGCGGAAGCCGAGCCCGCGCAGCACGGCGGGCAGCTCGGCCGACTTCACCCCGAGCCGTGAGGCGAGCGCCGCGGGCAAGGAGGCGGGCTGGCGCCGCGCCGCCGCCGCCAGCTCGGCCGCGACGCGCTCCGCCACATCGAGCCGGATTCCAACCGGTCCGGTCGGCAGCCAACCCATTGCTGCGGCGAAACGCCCGTCCTCGGCCGGGCACCCGCGCCAGACGATGCTGCCCGGCGCCGGCAGCGCCCGGATCTCCCCCCACCCCTCCGCCAGGGCCCAAAGCAGCGCCCGCAGCCTGAGCGCCGCCGGCTTGAGCAGAGCGGGCATGAAAAGCCCGAAGCGCCCCGCGCGCACGCCGAGTGCCCTGAGCCGGACGCGCAGGGCGGGCGCAAAATCCTCCCGTGCCGGACCGGGCACCACCCCGAGCCCTTCCGAAAGACGGTGCATCGGCCCGCGGAGCGCCGTATCCCGCTCCGCCGCCGCCACGGCCGCGAAGAGGGGGGCGAGGTCCGAGCGGATCCTGGCATCGAGAAAGTTCTGCAGCCGGATCCGCACGCGCTCGCGGGCCGGCCCGTCGAGAAATTCGCTCGCCAGCACATGAACGAGCGGGCGGAGCGCGCTCGCGCCCTTTCGGAGCCGCGCCACCGGCACCCCCTGCCAGAGCAGGCTCGGGCCGGCCAGGGCGAACTCCGTGTCGCGTGCCGCCTCGAGCGCCGCCACCCGGCGCGGCATCTCCGCATAGAGGGCACGCCGTGCCGCGCGCAGCACGAGCCGCCGGTCCGCGCCCGTGGCTTCCGGATCGGGGCGGAAAGAGAACCCCCCCACCACGCCGACCGTATGCCCTTCCACGATCACTTCGCCGCGGCGGGTGACGGCGGCCAGGAGCGAAGCCGCCCGTCCCTGCTCCAGACGGCGGAGCAGCAGGGCGGAGCGCCGATCGACGAACCGGCTCATCAGCCTTTCATGCAGCGCCTCGGAGAGCAGGTCCTCCGTCTCCCGGGCCTGGCCTTGCCAGTGCGGCGCGTCCTCCAGCCAATCCGCCCGCTGGGCGATGAACGACCAGACCCGGATGCCGGCGAGCCGCTGCATCAGCGTGTCGATATCGCCCTCAGGCCGCGCCAGGGCGGCGATTTCGGCGGCGATCCAACCCGCAGGCAGCCTTCCCTGCCGCGCCAGATGGCCGAAGACCCGCGCCACGAGCCGTGCGTGCGTATCGCCTTCGAGCTTGCGGAAATCCGGGATCTGGCAGGCTTCCCAGAGGAGGCGGACCGAATCACGGTTGGAGGCGAGCTGGACGACCTCGGTCTCATGGGCCAGGGCGGCCAGGGTCGCGAGGTCGGAAGCGTCCGCGCCGCGCCGCAGGCAGGGACGCGGGGGCGGGGCGGAAAGGCTCGCGAGCAAGGCTGGGATCGACGCGAAATCGAGCGCCGCATTGCGCCAGCAGAGCTGGGTGAGGGCTGGAAACCGATGCGCCTCCATCGCCATCACCGTTTCCTCGGCGAGCGGCGGGCAGCCGGCGGTGGTGCCGAAGCTGCCGTCGCGCATGCCGCGCCCGGCGCGGCCGGCGATCTGGGCAAGCTCGGCCGCCTGGAGCGGGCGCTGGCGATGGCCGTCGAACTTGCCGAGGGCGGCGAAGGCGACGTGATCGACATCCATGTTGAGGCCCATGCCGATGGCATCCGTCGCCACCAGGAAATCGACCTCCTTTTCCTGGTAGAGCGCGACCTGGGCGTTGCGGGTGCGCGGACTGAGCCGCCCCATCACCACGGCCGCGCCGCCACGCCGGCGGCGGATCAGCTCGGCGATCGCATAGACCTCTGCGGCGCTGAAGGCGACGACGGCGCTGCGCGGCGGCAGGCGCGAGAGCTTGGCCGGACCGGCATGCGCCAGAGTGGAAAGACGCGGCCGGGTCTCGATCTCGGCTTCCGGCACCAGCCGGGCGAGAAGCGGGCGAATCGTCTCGGCGCCGAGGAAGAGCGTCTCCTCGGTCCCGCGCGCCGCCATCAGCCGTTCGGTGAAGACATGCCCGCGGTCCGGATCGGCGGCGAGCTGGATTTCATCCACCGCGACGAACGCCGCCTTCCGCTCGAGCGGCATCGCCTCCACGGTGCAGGAAAACCAGCTTGCCCCCGGCGGCGTGATCTTTTCCTCGCCGGTGATCAGCGCGACCCGGCCGGCGCCCTTGGCGGCGACCATCCGCTCGTAATTCTCACGCGCGAGCAGGCGGAGGGGAAAACCGATGATGCCGGAGCGATGCGCCAGCATCCGCTCCACGGCAAGGCGGGTCTTGCCGGTATTGGTCGGCCCGAGGACCGCCCGCACCCGAGAGGAATCGCTCCCCATGGAAGGATGTTCGGGGTGCGACGCCGCATTTGCAAGCCTCGCATCGCCACCCTTGGCCCAATTGAATCAGAGCCGCGCCGGGGGCATATCGCGCCGCGCGGACGATGGGGGAGAATGACATGAGCGACGTGGCAGCAAACGATCAGCAGAGCGCGGAACGGCACGAATTCACCGCCGAGGTCGGGCGGCTTCTCGATCTCGTCGTCCATGCACTCTATTCCGAGCGCGAAATTTTCCTCCGCGAGCTCGTCGCCAATGCCGCCGACGCGATCGACCGGCGCCGCTTCCTCGCCCTCACCGATCCGGCGATGGCGCTGCCCGACGACGCCCAAGGGGGGGCCCAGGGGAGCGCCCAGGGGGGCGCCCAAGGGGGCGCGAAAATCCGCATCCTGCCCGACAAGCCCGGGCGCGCGCTCACCATCGCCGATGACGGCATCGGCATGAGCCGCGAGGAGCTTGCGGGCCAGCTCGGCACCATTGCCCGCTCCGGCACCCGTGCTTTCGGCGAGACCCTTGCCGCCGCCAAGCCTGAGGACCGCCCGAGCCTGATCGGCCAGTTCGGCGTCGGCTTCTATTCCGCCTTCATGGCGGCCGAGCGCGTGGAGGTCGTTTCCCGGCGGCCGGACAGCACCGAAGCCTGGCTCTGGTCCTCCGACGGATCTGGTTTCTCGCTCTCGCCGGCGGAGCGCGAATCAGCCGGCACCAGCGTGACCCTTTTCCTCAAGCCAGATGCGGAAGAGTTTCTCGACCCTGTCGTCCTCGAATCGATCGTCCGCAAATGGGCCGATCACGTCACCCTGCCGATCACCATCGCGCGCGACGGCAAGGATCTGCCGGCGAATGAAGGCACTGCGCTCTGGCGCAAGCCGCGCGCGGAAATTTCCGAGCAATCCTATCACGGGTTTTATCGCCATCTCGGCCATCTCTTCGATACGCCGGCGGCCATCATCCACTGGCATGCGGAAGGCGCGCTCGAATTCTCAGCACTCCTCTTCATCCCCGGAAGCCGCCCGCTCGATCTCTTCGAGCAGGACCGCCACGCCCATGTGCGGCTTCATGTCCGGCGCATGTTCATCACCGATCGGGCAGACCTGCTGCCCTCCTGGCTCCGCTTCATCCAGGGCGTGGTCGACACGGAGGACCTGCCTCTCAATGTCTCGCGCGAGATGCTGCAGGCCACACCCGTGGTCGCCCGCATCCGCAAGGCGCTCGTCAACCGTGTGCTGAGCGAGCTCAAGACGCGCGCCAAGGAGCCTGCGGAATACGAGAAGATCTGGGAGAATTTCGGCCCGGTGCTGAAGGAGGGCACCTGGGACGACGAGGAGCACCGCAAGGAGATCGCGCCGCTGCTCCGCTTCCGCTCATCCGCTTCCGAGGGACTCGTTTCTTTCGCCGATTACCTCGCCCGCAAGCAGCCCGGCCAGGAGGCGATCTATATCCTGCGCGGGGACGATTCGGCGCAGCTTGCCCATTCCCCGCAGCTTGAAGGCTTCCGCGCGCGCGGGCTCGAAGTGCTGCTGCTGGCCGATCCGATCGATGCCTTCTGGCCCGACCGGCTGAGCGAATTCGAGGACGTGCCCATCCGCAGCATCACGCAGGCCGCCGCCGATCTCGAGAAATTCCCGCTCGCCGGAGGCGAAGGGGAAGCGCCGGATACCGAGCTTCTCGTCGCGCGGCTGAAGACCGCGCTCGAGGATGCGGTGAGCGCGGTGCGGCCGACGACACGGCTCGTCGAGAGCGCGGTCGCGCTCGCCGCCGCCGACAAGGGCCCGGATCTCCATCTGCAGCGGCTGATGCGCCGCTCGGGCCGCCCGATGCCGGGCGCTGCGCCGGTCTTGGAAATCAATCCGCGCCATCCGCTGATCCGGGCGCTCGCGGCGACCAAGGGCAGCCTCGGCGAGGAGGCGGCGCTGCTGCTCGATCTCGCCCGGGTGCAGGAGGGCGATCCGCCAACCGATCCATCTCGCTTCGCCCGGCGTGTCGCCACGGCCCTGGCGGGCGCCCTGGCGGGCCCTGTCGAGGGAAACAGGGCGGGAAACACGGAGGGAGATCGAGCGGGACACGCGACGTGAGCCGCCTCGCAAGCTCCCTGCTCGATCCCGCCGCGCCGGAGGCGGCAGGGGCTTTCCCCCTCTACCCGTTGCGCCCCCCCGAGCTGGAGCGATTTCTGGCCGAGCGACCGGAAGCCGGGTTCCTGCGCCATCTCGGTTTCGCCGCCCGTGCCGGCGAGCTGGCGGTCGGTCCCTGTGATCGTGGGTGTGGTGATGGCGGGCTCTTCGCCGTCCTCGGCCTCGGCGAGGAGGCCTCGCCTTTCGCCTATGGCGGGCTCGCCACGGGATTGCCCGAGGCGAGTGTCTGGCGCCTGGCCGCGCCGCATCCCGATGCCGTGCTCGACCGGGAGGCTGCCGTTCTCGGTTTCAGTTTGGGTGCCTATCATTACGAAGAATTCATAAAAGTCCCACGCAAGCCGGCACGTCTCGTCCTTCCCGAGCCGCCTCCCAGGGCGGCGATCGCCGCCGCCGAGGCCACCTGGCTCGTGCGCGATCTCGTCAACGCTCCGGCCAATATCCTTGGCCCGGCCGAGCTGGCCGAGGCCGCGCGCAATCTGGCCATGGGGTTTGGCGCCGCCGTGGCCTTCACCGAGGGCCCGGCACTCGCCGCCCGCTACCCCGCGATCGCCGCCGTCGGTAGCGGCTCCGCCCGGCCACCGGTGGTGGCGCATATGACCTGGGCGGGGCGCAGGGCGGCCCCGGATGCGCCGCTCCTGTCGCTTTGCGGCAAGGGCGTCTGTTTCGATACCGGCGGGCTCGATCTCAAACCGTCCGCCGGAATGCTGCGGATGAAAAAAGACATGGGCGGCGCGGCGGTCGCCCTTGGTCTCGCCCGCCTGGTGATGGAGGCGGACCTGCCGATCCGGCTTTCGGTGCGGCTCGGTTGCGTCGAAAACAGCATTTCCGCCAATGCGATGCGCCCTCTCGACATCATCCGCACGCGCCATGGGCCGACCGTCGAGGTCGGCAACACCGACGCGGAGGGCCGCCTCGTGCTCTGCGATCTGCTCGCCGAGGCCGCCGCCGAGGCCCCTGCCCTGCTGATGGATTTCGCAACCCTGACCGGCGCGGCGCGGGTGGCGCTCGGCCCCGATCTGCCGGCTCTCTTCTGTTCCGACGACGCCTGGAGCGAGCGGCTCCTCGCCGCGGGACGCGCGGTTCACGATCCGCTCTGGCGCCTGCCGCTCTGGGACGGATATGCGGGCTGGCTCGAAAGCCCCGTTGCCGATCTCAATACAGTTTCGTCGAAACCTTATGCCGGCGCGGTGGTCGCCGCACTCTTCCTCCGCCGTTTCGTTACACCTGTAATCCCCTGGGCCCATATCGATCTTTATGCCTGGAACGACGAAACCCGGCCGGGCCGGCCGCGCGGAGGCGAGGCACAGGGCATGCGCGCAGTTTTCGCCGCGATTGCGCAACATTTTGGTCCGTGACGAGAGGCGCGGCGCACGGAAATTGCAACCTTCAAATTGGTTACAGTGCTTCTCCCAAAAATCTTTTCGTAACCTTCTGCAATCTTCTCCAACGCTTGTACTCATCGTTGCGGTCATGTCCTGCGAGCAGCGTGCCAACCCTTTCGGAAATTGGAACATGAACGGAACATCTTCGTGAGGAATATTGAGGAAATTAAATTACTCCACCACTGCAATTGACGGCCCTGCGCTCTTAGATTCCTTTCCCGACCGGGCATGGTGCCCCGAGCGAATCCGCGGTTGATCGGACGGCCCTGGCCCTGTTGTGGGCGAAGGGGCACACCAGTCCATCGCAATTCGCTCAACCAATGAGCGAGAGCCTGTTCACAGGCGCGGAAATTGCCGTGATGTGAGTCGGTCGACGCTGATTGCAGAATGGAATTGAAAGGAACCATGATGGCGAGCCCCTCCACCGCCGACCAATTGCTTGGCATCCTGCGCGAGACCGTGGTCGCTCTCGTGCGTCGTGACGGGCCGGACCTTTCCGCCCGGCAGCTTGGTGTTTTCCTCACCTGTTATCTGCAGGACGGCGCCCACACGGTGCGCGGTCTCGCCGCCGATCTCGACGTCTCGAAGCCGGCGATCACCCGGGCGCTCGACAGGCTGGGCGAACTCGACCTCGCGCGTCGCAAAGTCGATCCCGCGGACCGCCGCAGCGTGATCGTGCAGCGCACGCTCAAGGGCGCGGCCTTCCTGCGCGACCTGCGCGCCGTGATGTCCGAGGCCAACCAGCATGCGCGCAAGGCCGGCTATCACAGCGAGCAGCGCCGCGCCGCCGGCTGAAATCGCCGCCGCGCGAATTTTCTGAATACCGGGCTGGAGCGCGTTCCCTGATCTGAACGCGCTCCGGTCGCGCGCGCGCCTCTGCGGAGGCAAACCGAGGCATGAGCGTGGAGGCATGAGCCAGGTGGGGACCGGCCTTGCCGAGGCGCCGTGACCGGCCGCTTGCCATGCGGCCGGGGCTTTGGCTATCGCTTCGATCGCAAGGACTTTGTCTGAACGGGCTTGTCTGCCTTCCCTTCTCCCGTGCCCTCGGCCGTGCGGGAAGCGGATGGAGGGAGCGGCCGGGGAGAAGAGAGATGGCCTATAGGGTCGCGGTCGTCGGCGCCACCGGTGCGGTCGGGCGCGAAATACTGAAGATCCTCGCCGAGCGGAATTTTCCGGTCTCCGAGGTCGCGGCCGTCGCCTCCGGCCGTTCGGCCGGCAGCGAGGTTTCGTTCGGCGAAGACGAGACGCTCAAAGTCCGCTCGCTCGAGAAGTTCGACTTTCGCGGCTTCGATATCGCGCTCTTCAGTCCCGGCGCCGCGGTCTCCGCCATCCATGCCCCGCGAGCCGCAGAGGCTCGCTGCGTCGTCATCGACAATACGAGCCATTTCCGCATGGAGCCCGATGTCCCGCTCGTCGTGCCGGAAGTGAACCCCGACGCGCTGGCAAAATTCTCCCGCCGCAACATCATCGCGAACCCGAATTGCAGCACCATCCAGATGGTGGTGGCGCTGAAGCCGTTGCATGATCGTTTCGGTGTCAAGCGCGTCGTCGTCGCGACCTATCAGTCCGTCTCCGGCGGCGGGAAGGAGGCGATGGACGAACTCTTCAACCACACCAAGTCCATCTATGTTTACGAATCCCAAAAACCTGAGCAATTCACCAAGGAGATCGCCTTCAACGTCATTCCCCATATCGACCGCTTCATGGAGGACGGCGCGACGAAGGAAGAGTGGAAGATGGCTGTCGAGACACGCAAGATTCTCGACCCGGATATCTCCGTCATTGCAAGCTGCGTGCGCGTTCCGGTCTTCATCGGCCATGGCGAGGCGGTGCATGTCGAGTTCGCAAGCCCCGTCTCCGTCGCCGAGGCGCGCGCGGCCCTGCGCGCCGCGCCGGGGGTCAGCCTCGTCGATGCGCGCGAGGATGGCGGCTATGTCACCCCGCTCGAATCGGCCGGCGAAGATGCGGTCTTCGTGAGCCGCATCCGCAAGGACCCGACGGTGCCGAACGGCCTCGCCTTCTGGTGCGTGGCGGACAATCTTCGCAAGGGCGCCGCGCTCAACGCGGTCCAGATCGCCGAGACGCTCTTGACACGCCGCCTGCTTCCTGCCCCGCAGGGACGAACCGAAGCCGCCTGACGCCAGACTGGCGCAGCGGAAATTCCCCTGCGGCCGAAATCCTCGGATTCGACGAAGGATCGGTCGATCCCGCGAATGGAGGCAGCCCGCTTCATCGGGACATCAGGCGATCATCACGCTCCCGGCACCATCTCGTTGCGGGGGAGGATCGCCGATGAAGGCGCGCGAGGATCCCCCTCTCCGGTGATCGGACAATCAAGGAGGGTGCGTTATGGAACCGGAATGGCTTGCCTGGACACGGGAGATAGAGGCCATTGCGCAGACCGGCCTTGCCTTCACGCGGGATATCTATGATCGCGAGCGCTATGAGCGTCTGCGCGGCCTCGCCGCCCAAATGATGGCTGAACGTTCCGGGACCGATCCAAGTTTCATCGCAGCCCTTTTCGCCGGCGAGCGCGGCTATGCAACACCGAAGATCGATGTCCGCGGAGCGGCTTTCCGGGACGGGAAGATCCTTCTCGTCCGCGAGCGTGCCGACGAAGGCCGCTGGACGCTCCCCGGCGGCTGGGCGGACGTCAATCGCTCGCCCCGCGAAGCGGTCATTTCCGAGATGCGGGAGGAAGCCGGGATCGACGTGATTCCGGTCAAGCTCGCCGCGCTCTATGACCGAAGGCAGCACCCGCACCCGCCGCTTCCCTTCCATATCTACAAGCTCTTCTTCATCTGCGAGATCACGGGCGGAACGCCCGCCCCCGGCGTAGAAACCGAAGGTGTCGGGTTCTTCGCCCTGGACGCGCTGCCCGAGCAACTCTCGACGAGCCGCGTCCTTCCCTCGCAGATCGCGCGCATGTTCGCCCATCGCGCCGCGCCGGATTTGCCGACCGAATTCGACTGAACCTACGACTCGCCCAATCGGGAAAGGGCCGCCAGATCGGCCCGCAGCCGATCCGCGTCTCCAGGGGACAGCAATCCCTCGATCGCCGTGTGCGTCTTTCTCCAGACCGGCACCGCCCGCGCGAGCAGGCTCCGCCCGGACGGGGTCAGAACCAGGCGGCGGGTCCGCCGGTCCGCGTCATCCGCCACCCCTTCCACCAGCGCGCGCCGCTCGAGCGGCTTGAGATTGGCGGTCAGCGTCGTGCGGTCCAGGCCCAAGAGAGCGGCGACGCTTTTGATGCTCGCCGGCTCCGGCCGGTTGAGCGACATCATCAGCGAGAACTGCCCGTTGGTCAGCCCGAGCGGCCGCAAGACATCATCGAAACGTCTTGCCACCGCGCGCGCCGCGCGCTGCAGATGAAGGCAGAGACAGCTATCGCGGACCTCGATCGTGACGGCGAACGGCGGATCAGCGGGGTTTGACCCAGAGGGGTTTGACGCAGGGAGGTTTGACATGGCGCAATGATGTTGATATCAACATATCTGTCAACCAACCTACGCCATCCTATCGCAAATCCTGCGATGGATCGTGAAATCGAGGCGGGAGCGTGACGATCCCGTTATCACCAACGTTGCCGCACCAGGCACTCGGAAGGAAGCGCGATGCAGATCCAACCTTATCTTTTCCTCGACGGACGCTGCGACGAAGCGATCGAATTCTATCGCAAGGCGGTCGGCGCCGAGGTGAATATGCTGCTTCGCTACAAGGATCATCCCGAGCCGGGCGGAGAAGCCATGATCCCGCCCGGGAGCGGAGAGAAAGTGATGCACGCGAGCCTTCGCATCGGCGATTCGGTTGTCCTTGCCTCCGATGGACGATGCCAGGGGAAGCCGGACTTCCAGGGATTTTCGCTTTCCCTCACGGCGAAGGACGCCGCCGAGGCCGAACGGGTTTTTGCCGCGCTGGCGGAGGGCGGAACGGTTCGGATGCCGCTTGCGAAAACCTTCTTCTCATCTCATTTCGGCATGCTCGCCGATCGTTTCGGCATCTCCTGGATGATCTATGTCGCGCCCTGAGATAGACTAGCCAATAGATAGGCTGACGCGATCCGTCCGATCGCCGTAAGGCTGGCGGACTTCGTCGAACGAGGGCCCGATGTGTCCGTGACGACTGACGCAAGGGAGTGGTGCCGCCTTGCCGGGCGGCTGGCCGCGCTCGGCAGCATCGCCGGTGAAACCGCCCACCGCTTCAACAATCTGCGCGCCGTGATCGACGGCACGCTCGGCCTCATCGCCGCCGATCCTGCGGGCGGCCTGACCCCGCGCCGGCTCGAGCGCGTGCAGGAGGCCGCGGCGCGGGCGGAGGCGCTGGCCGCGGCCATCGTCGCGATCGGGCGGGCGCGCAGCGCCGCGGAGGGCGTGCTCGACATCGCCGCCTGGCTGCACGGGGCGGAGCCCTGGCTGCGCCGGCTCCTCGCCCGGGAAACCGAGCTCGTGATCGAGATTCCGCAGGAGAACCGGACCCTGAGCGCCGACCCGGATTCCCTTCGCACGGCCCTGACCGCGCTCGTCCTCAACGCGGCCGCGGCTGTCGGCGCCGGCGGCCGGGTCGGCATCCGACTCGGCCAGGATCGAGCGACATCGGCTTCCCGGGAAGTCTCGCCGCTCTCTCTCATCGTCACGGACAATGGCCCTGGAATGCCGCCCGAGGTGGCCGCCCGCGCCCGTGAGCCCTTCTTCACCACCCGGCCTCCGGCGGCGGGCCTCGGCCTCTCCGTGGCCGAGGCCTTCGCCACGCTGCACGGCGGCCGGCTCGCGCTTGCGAGCACGCCAGGCCAGGGAACGACCGCGACGCTCCATCTGCTCGGCTGACCCTTGCAAAATCAGCGATCGGCATCGCCGCTTGGCGCCCTGATGCCGCCATGATTGGTTCGCTAATTTCCATTTCATGAAGGTGGGGCAACGCGCTTCGCCGGGCACCGCACCCGGGAGGAAGCGAACGGCATGAGCGGCAGCCGCCAGGAACTGGCGGAGGGAAGCTCATGCCCGGGTCCCACCGTGACGGAGCTTGCCTAAGGGGACCTGCATGACGGTGACTGGGGGAACGGTAACCGGGGGATGAGCGCGATCCTGCCGCGCCGGTGGTGGCGCCGGTTGACCGATGCCTTGCTGCTGCCCTTCGCGCTGGCGCTGGTGCTCACGGAGGATGTGCTGTGGGCGGGCGCCAAGGCGCTGCTGCGTGGCTTCAACCGCCTGCCCCTCCTTGGCCGCCTGCGGAGCGGGATCGCCCGGCTGCCGGCCGCCTTTGCCCTCCCGCTGTTCCTGATCCCGGAGATCCTCTCGCATCTGGGCGAGATCTACACGGCGGTGCTGCTGGCCCAGGGCTGTTTCCGGGCCGCCATCCTGGTCGCCGTGCTGGGCAAGGGGCTGGCGACGCTGATCGTCGTCTGGATCTATCAGGCCGCGGCCCCGACCCTGCTCCGCGTCCGCTGGTTCGCCCGTCTGCATCATGCCGTGCTGGAGTTCCGCTACTGGACGCTCACCCGAGTCGCTCCCCTCTATGCACGCCTGGTCCGGCGCCGGCATCGCCGGCCATACCGAGATCGGGGCGGCGGGCTCACGCAGCTTCGGCTGCCGCTTCGGTTGCCGCTGCGATTCCTGGCACTCTGCCGGCGGCTTTCGGCGATGTTCGGCTGGCGGCCCTCGCATCATCACTGAAGCCACGACTGAATCCGCTGGCGCCTGCCGGTCCTTTGGCGTTCCCGTGCGAGCCGTTCTGCTTTAGAAGGCGGCCTGATTCCCCTTTTGTCCCGGAGGCTCTGCAACCGCGATGGCGGGCCATTCGCAATTCAAGAACATCATGCACCGCAAGGGCGCGCAGGATGCCCGCCGCGCCCGCCAGTTCGGCCGGCTGATCCGGGAGATCACTGTCGCCGCCCGCCAGGGCATCCCGGAGGCAAGCACCAACCCGCGCCTGCGCGCAGCCGTTGCCGCCGCCCGCGAGGCCAATATGCCGAAGGACACCGTGGAGCGCGCCATCCGCAAGGCGAGCGGCGGCGGCGCGGGCGAGGATTTTTCCGAAGTGCGCTACGAGGGTTATGGCCCGGCCGGAGTCGCGGTCATCGTCGAGGCGCTGACCGACAATCGCAACCGCACCGCTTCCGACGTCCGCGCGGCCTTCGCCCGTCACGGCGGCACGCTCGGCGAGACCAATTCGGTTTCCTTCCTGTTTCAGAGACAGGGCGCGGTGCGCTATCCGCCCACGGCCACCGATGCCGATACCATGCTCGAGACCGCGGTCGAGGCCGGGGCGGAGAACGTGGAGAGCACGGAGGCGGGCCACGAGGTCACCACCGCGGTAGAGGATTTCTTCGCCGTGCGCGATGCTCTGGAGGCCCGATTCGGGCCGCCCGAGCGGGCGGAGATCGAGTGGCGGCCGAACACCACCGTCACGCTGGACGAGGAGCAGGCCGCCTCGGTCCTCAAGCTGCTCGATGCGCTGGAGGAGATCGACGATGTGCAGAATGTCAGCGCCAATTTCGACATCCCCGAAGCCGTGATGCAGCGCTTCGAGGCGTAAGCCGCGCCATGCTGCGCCTGCTCGGCCTCGATCCCGGCCTCGGCGTCACCGGCTGGGGGGTGATCGGTGTTGCCGGCAATCGCCTCTCGCCGATCGGCTGCGGCATCATCGCGACCGACACCGATACGGACGTGCCGAGCCGGCTGCGCGCGTTGCACGAGGCGCTGGCGGCGCTGATCGCCACCCACGCGCCGGCGGAGGCCGCGGTGGAGGAGACCTTCGTCAACCGCAACGGGGCCACCACGCTCAAGCTCGGCTATGCCCGCGGCATCGCCCTGCTCGCTCCGGCGCTCGCCGGGATCCCGGTCACCGAATATGCGGCCCGCACCGTCAAGCAATCCGTGGTCGGCACGGGCGCGGCGAGCAAGACCCAGGTGGCGATGATGGTCCGCAGGCTCCTCCCGGGCGCGGCCTTCGACAGCGCGGACGCGGCGGATGCGCTCGCCGTGGCCATCTGCCACGCCCATCACCGCGCGACCCGCCAGGCCTGGTCCCGCGCCGCCGCCCTCACCGAGCGGGCGGGCGCGTGATCGCGAGCCTCACCGGCGAAGTGGCCGCGCTCGAGGAGCGGAGCTGTGTCCTCGATGTCGGCGGCGTCGGCTATCTCGTTCACGCCTCGACCCACACGCTCGCTTCGCTGCCGGCACCGCCCGCGCGGGCCCATCTCCTGATCGAGACGCAGCTTCGCGAGGACGCGATCCTGCTCTACGGCTTCGCCGACGCAGCCGAGCGCGCCTGGTTCCGGCTGCTGATGGGAATCCAGGGTGTCGGCGCCAGGCTGGCGCTGGCCATCCTCTCCGCCCTGCCGCCTTCGGATCTCGCCGCCGCCATTGCCGCCGGTGATCGGGCCCTGCTTACCCGTGCCCCTGGCGTCGGCCAAAAACTCGCCCAGCGCCTCCTCGGCGAGCTGCGCGAGCCCGCCGCGCGCCTGCCGGCCGGCCCCGCCATCGAAACCCTCCCTCGGGCGCGATCGGAGGCGGAAGCGCTCTCCGCCCTGGTCAATCTCGGCTATCGCCGCGCCGAGGCCGAATCCGCGCTCGGCCGCGCCGCCGAGCGGCTTCCCGCCGGCGCTTCGCTCGAAGCGCTGGTTCGTGAGGGGCTCAAGGAGCTGGCGCGATGAGCGGCCTCTCCGCCGAGGAGAAGCGTGCCGTCAGCGCCCACGCCGGCGAGGAGGATGCGGCCGAGGGCAGCTTGCGGCCCCAGATGCTCGCGGAGTTCATCGGCCAGGCAGGCTTGCGTGCCAATCTCGGCGTCTTCATCACCGCCGCACGCGCCCGCACCGAGCCGCTCGATCATGTCCTGCTGCACGGCCCGCCCGGCCTCGGCAAGACCACCCTCGGCCAGATCATCGCCCGCGAGCTCGGTGTCGGCTTTCGCGCCACCTCCGGGCCGGTTCTGCAACGCGCCGGCGATCTCGCCGCGGTGCTCACCAATCTCCAGCCGCGCGATGTGCTCTTCATCGACGAGATCCATCGCCTCGCGCCGGCGATCGAGGAGATCCTCTATCCGGCGATGGAGGATTTCCAGCTCGACCTCATCATCGGCGAGGGACCGGCGGCGCGCAGCGTGCGCATCGATCTCGCGCCCTTCACCCTGGTCGGGGCCACGACCCGCTCGGGCCTGCTCACCACCCCCTTGCGCGAACGCTTCGGCATCCCGCTCCGGCTCTCCTTCTACAGCCCTGCCGAGCTGGAAAGGATCGTCACCCGCGGGGCGCAGAAGCTCGGCTTCGCGCTTGCCGCCGACGGCGCGGCCGAGATCGCCGCCCGCTCCCGCGGCACGCCGCGCATCGCCGGCCGCCTGCTCCGCCGGGTGCGGGATTTCGCCGCCGTCGGCACCCATCCGGTCGTCGATCGACCGGTCGCGGACGAAGCGCTGAACCGGCTCGAGATCGATCGGCTCGGCCTCGATGCGATGGATCGGCGCTATCTCGCCCGCATCGCCGAGCATCACGGCGGCGGGCCGGTCGGCGTCGAGACCCTGGCCGCGGCACTCGCCGAGGCGCGCGACACGATCGAGGACGTGATCGAGCCCTTTTTGATCCAGGAAGGCCTTGTGCTCCGCACCAGCCGCGGCCGTGTCCTCGGCGAGCCGGGCTGGCGGCATCTCGGCCTTTCGCCGCCGCCGCGCCTGCCCGGTCAGCTCGATCTGCTGAACGAGGCCGGGGACGAGGCCGGATGAGCGGGCATCGCTTCCCCTGCCGCGTCTATTTCGAGGACACGGATGCCGCCGGCCTCGTCTATCACGCGAACTATCTCCGCTTCGCCGAACGGGCCCGGACCGAGGCGCTGCGCGATCTCGGCGTGCCCCATGCCGTCCTGATGGAGGAACACGGTCTCATCTTCGTGGTGCGACGCATCAAAATGGACTATCTCCGTGTCTCCCGGCTTGACGATTCGCTGGAAGTGATCACCACGGTACTTGCCGTCGGCGCGGCGAAAGCCGAGCTTGCCCAGGCGATTCGGCGGGATGAAGAGACGCTCGTGGCGGCGGAGGTGGTGCTTGCCTGTGTCCGCCGCGACGACGGCAGGCCCGCCAGAATTCCGCCGCGCTGGCGTCATGCCCTGAGAGAGCTTGCCAAGGGGGTTGGCGGGCGGGCTAAGGGGGCGGGGGGTTAGTCACGGCGCCGGCCCATCACGGGCGCGGCGGCGGATGAGGAGTTTTCGCGTGGACCAGGCGGTCAATGCCGTAAATCTCGGCTCGGTGAGTGTGAATCTCTCTCTCTGGGGGCTTTTTCTCCAGGCCGATATCATCGTGAAATTCGTGATCCTCGGGCTGCTCGCCGCGAGCATCTGGGTCTGGGCCATCATCTTCGAGAAATGGAGCTCGCTGCGGCGCGTCAACCAGTCCGCCGACCAGTTCGAGAGCCGCTTCTGGTCGGGCGGCAGCCTCGATGCGCTCTATGACGAGGAGGGCCAGGCACCCGCCCATCCCATGGCCGCCGTGTTCGGCGCCGCGCTCGGCGAGTGGCGCCGCACCGCGCGCGTGGTCGGCGCGGATATCAGCCATTCCGGGGTGAAGGAACGCGTCGATCGCGCCATGGGCGTGGTCACCCAGCGGGAGATGGAGCGGCTGGAACGCTGGATGACCTTCCTCGCGTCGGTCGGCGCCACGGCGCCGTTCGTCGGCCTCTTCGGCACCGTCTGGGGCATCATGCACAGCTTCTCGGCGATCGCGGCGATGCACAACACCAACCTCGCCGTCGTCGCCCCGGGCATCGCCCAGGCCCTCTTCGCCACCGCGGTCGGCCTCTTCGCCGCGATCCCGGCGGTGCTTGCCTACAACACCATCAGCACCGACCTCGCCCGCTTCGCCGGCCGGCTCGAGGCCTTCGCCACCGAGTTCGGCGCCATCCTCTCCCGCCAGACCGAGGAGCGTGCCTGACATGGCCGCGACCCTCCCCGGCCGCACCAACGGCCGCAACGGCCATCGCGGCCGCTACCGCCCGCTCGCCGAGATCAATGTCACGCCGCTCGTGGACGTGATGCTCGTGCTCCTGATCATCTTCATGGTCACCGCGCCGCTGATGACCTCGGGCGTCACCGTCGATCTGCCCAAGGCGGACGCGGCGCCGCTCAACCAGGATTCCACGCCCATCACCCTCTCAATCGACGCCGCCGGCGAGATCTATCTCCAGGACACCCAGATCCCGCTGGAAGGGCTGGTCGCGAAACTGAAGGCGATCGCCCAGAACAATCCGGACCGGCGGATCTTCGTGCGCGGCGATCGGCGCCTGCCCTATGGCCGGATCATGGAGGTGATGGCGACCATTACCCAGGGCGGGTTCACCAAGGTCGCGCTGCTCGCCGAATCGGCCCCGTCGCCATCGCAGACAGACCAGAACCGGAGCGGCGGGAAGAAGGGCTGACACCCACCCCCAAGGCCTGCTTCCATGCCCCCCGAGCTACGCCGCGGCGCCGCCTTCTCCGCGGTCCTGCACATCATCATCGTGATCCTGCTGGTGATCACGGTGGGGCCTTCGCTGCCGCCCGAGGCGCCGCAGGGCCTCGCCGTGAGCGTGGAATTCACCGGGCCGACGACGAGAGGGCCGGCGCCCACCCCGACGCCCGCGCCCGCCAAGGCCCCGACGGTGACGAAGAAGCCGCCGGTGCAGCAGCCGCCGAAGCCGCAACCGCCCGAGGCCCCCCCGCCGCCGCCACCGCCACCCCCCCCGCCGACGCCGGCCGAGAAGGCCCCGGCACCCAAGCCGGTGCCCCCGGTGCCGCGCACCCAGGCACCGACGCCCGTTCGCGTGCCAACCCCGCCGCCGCCGAAGACACCGCCGCCGCCCTCTCCGCCCAAGCCGGCGCCCGCGCCGCAGCCGCCGCTGCCTTTGCCGCCGCCCCCCGCGCCGGTGCCGCCGGCTCCGCCGAGCCCGACGCACCAGCCGAACCCGACCACCAATCCGGCCGCGTCCAGCCAGACGCTCGAGAACACGCTCGAGAAGCTGCGCTCGCTCGAGCAGCAGACGAGCCCGCCCAAGGCCCTGCCGAACCCCACGCCGGGCGGGGCGCCCAATCCCGGCGGCAACCCGCAGAGCAACGACACGTCCTCTCTCTCGGCTTCCGAACGCGGCGCGATCGGCGCCTATGTCCGGCGCTGCTGGACCTATGATCCGGGCGCGGAAGGGGTGAACCAGTTCCAGGTCCTGCTCGACGTCATCACCGATGCCGCGGGCGTCGTGCGGGTCGCCACCATCGCGCCTTCGGACGAGGCGCGGGTGGACTCCAACCCCGAGCTGCGCGCCTTCGCCGAACGCGCCGTCAACGCCGTGCTCGATCCCCGTTGCGCCAACCTGCCGCTGCCGGCGGGCCTTCTCGGCGAGACGCGCCATCTCGAGTTCCGGTTCTCACCGTAAACCGAGGCTCTTGGCATCTTGGCGAAGAAGGATCACGTCCAAGGCGCGAGACAGAAGCGGATAGCGGCCGGCGCGGCAGAGACGCTGGAGCAGGCCCTGGCGCTGCACCAGATGGGCAGGCTTGCGGAGGCAGAGCAGCTCTACAAGCGGATCCTGCAACAGGAGCCCGACCATATCGACGCGCTGCATCTGCTCGGCATGGCGGCGCTGCAGGCCGGGCAGAAGGAGCGCGGCGCGCGGCTGCTCGAGAAGGTGATTCGCGTCCGCCCGGATATCGCCGCGGCGCACAGCAACCGCGGCGTCGCGCTCAGGGATCTCGGCCGGCTGGCGGAAGCCGTCGCCAGCTACGACAAGGCGATCGCGCTCGCACCGGATTTCGCCGAGGCCCACAACAATCGCGGTGTCGCGCTCGCGGATCTCGGGCGGTTCGCCGAGGCCATTGCGAGCTGCGACAGGGCGATCGCGCTCAAGCCCGATTACGCCGAGGCCCACAACAATCGCGGCAACGCTCTCCGGGGCCTCGATCGGTTCGAGGAGGCCGTCGCCAGCTATGAGAGGGCGATCGCGCTCAACCCGCGCTCTGCCGAGGCGCATGCCAATCGCGGCGTCGCTTTCGAGGAGCTGAGGCGCTTCGCCGAAGCGCTTGCAGCTTCCGACAGGGCGATCGCGCTCAAGCCCGATTATGCCGAGGCCCACAACAATCGCGGGATCGCGCTCAGGGACCTCAACCGGCTCGAGGAGGCGGTTGCCAGCTATGAGAGGGCGATCACGCTCGAGCCCGATTACGCCGAGGCGTACAGCAACCGGGGCCTCGCGTTCAGGGATCTGAGACGGTTCGACGAGGCCATTGCGAGCTACGACAAGGCAATCACGCTCAAGCCCGATTACGCCGAGGCCTATTTCAACAAAAGCCTCTGTTGCCTGACGATGGGAGAGATGGCGCAGGGATGGAAATTGTTTGAGTATCGCAAAAAAATGGCGCGCCCGATGGGCTATCGCCCCGATGCCCGCCCGACATGGCTCGGCACGGAGGATCTGGCGGGCAAGACCCTGTTTCTTTACTGGGAGCAAGGGCTCGGCGATACGATTCAATTCTGCCGCTATGCGGGGCTGGCCCAGGCGCGCGGGGCCCGCGTGGTGATGAGCGTGCAAGATTCGCTGGCCCGGCTGCTGCGGCCAATGGAAGCGCCAATCGAAATCATCGGCGCCGATCAGGCGCCCGACGCGTTCGATTTCCATTGCCCTTTGATGAGCCTGCCGCTTGCATTCGGGACAACCCGGGAAACCATTCCTTCGATGCCGCGCTATCTTGCTGCCGACCCGCGGCTGAAAGCGCAATGGGCGGAGCGCCTGCCAGGCGGCGGCGGGCCCCGCATCGGCCTCGCGTGGAGCGGCAATCCGATCCATCCGAACGACCACAACCGCTCGATGAGGCTCGCCGCGCTTCAGCCACTCCTCTCCATGGAAGCGGAGTGGGTCTCTCTGCAAAAGGAACTCCGCCCGGACGATGAAGCAGCACTCGCGGAATGCCGTCCGATCACCTTTCCCGGTGAGGCGCTCGAGGATTTCGCCGATACCGCGGCGGTGATCGAAGCGCTCGATCTGGTCATCACCGTCGACACCGCCGTGGCGCATCTGGCGGGCGCGCTCGGCAAGCCGGTCTGGATCCTGCTGCCGTTCGCGACCGATTGGCGCTGGCCGCTCGATCGGGAGGAGAGCACCTGGTACCCCAGCGCGCGACTTTATCGCCAGCCGCGAATCGATGACTGGCCTTCCGTCATCGAGCGGGTGAGAAACGCGCTGGCCTCGCGGTTCGGGTGAATTTACGGGTCTTCCTGCCGCACCCGGCTCGGCAGCAAACCGCCCGTGCCCTCCAGCACCGGATAAGCGCCGGCGGCGACCAGGTGCGAATTCACCTGCTTAAGATCGCGCAGCATATCGAGATGGAGCGAGCTGGCCTCGGCGGCTTCCGCCCTTCCCTCCCGGAGGAAACGGAAATGGATTTCCGTCGCCCGCGTCTCAAGATCGCGGAACACCTCCTTCTCGGCGACCAGAAGGCGCGCGGCGCGTTCATCCCCATTCACGAACAACCCCGCCGCGCGATGGAGGTTGGCGATCAGCCGATCGATGATCTCCAGCAGGCTGGCGCTGCCGTCGTCCGAAAATGCCAGGCCGCGCTTGATCTTTTTGCCGGCGAGATCGAGCAGCCCGCGATCCGCCACGTCTCCCGCATGCTCGATATTGGTGGCGAAGGTGAGGATCTCGGAAAGGCGCTGGTGATCGGCCGCCGTCATCGCTTCGGGATCGAGCCGCGACAGATAGGCCTTGATCGCGGTGTTCAGCCGATCCAGCAGATCATCGAGCCGCTTGGTCTCGGTAATCCGCTTGCGATCGGTCGATTGGAGCGCCTCCCTGAAGCCGAGAAGCATCGCTTCCAGCACGTCGGCAAGGCGGAGCGCCTCGCGCGCCGCCCCGCCGAGCGCCACGCCCGGCGCTTCGCACGCGCTTTCGTCGAGATAGAGCGGCTGCCCGGGATCCTGGGCGGAGACCCTTGCCGGCAGCAGCCGCCGCAGCAGCGCGGCGTACGGCCCGAGCAGCGGAAAGAAGAGCGCGGCAAGCACGACATTGAAGAGCGTGTGGAAATCCGCGACCGCGCGCGCGGGATCGGGTTCGATCGAAATGAGGGCGGCGCCGAGGCGAGGAAGAAAGACGAGCGCGGCGACGACGCCGGTCACCCGGTTGAGCAGATTTCCGAAAGGCGCGCGGCGGGCCACCGGATCGTCTCCGGCGCCGCCCTCGAGCACCGGGTTGATCGCGGTGCCGAGATTGGCGCCGAGAACCAGCGCAAAGGCGGCCTCCGGCGGCACGACATGCTCGGCCGCGAAGGACATCGTGATCAGCACGACGACGACACTGGAATGCGCGGCCCAGGTCAGGCCGGCGCCCAGCAGCACGTCCATCACCGGCTCGGTCGCAACCGCGCCGAGAAGCAGGCGCAGGCTCGGCACATCCTCATAGGGTGTCACCAAAACCAGGATCTGGTTCAGCGCGATCAGCATCAGCCCGAGCCCGATGGCGACGCGGCCGAGATCGCGCGTCCGCGTCTCCTGCCCCTGGCGAAACAGCAGCACACCCAAGAGGATCAACGCCGGCGCAACCTCCACGATGTCGAAGGAGAGCACCTGGACGATCAGGGTCGTGCCGACATTCGCCCCCAGCATCACGGCAAGCGCAGGGATGATGTCCACGAGCCCGCTGGCGGCGAACCCGGTCACCATCAGCCCGGTCGCAGTGCTGCTTTGCAGGATGGCGGTGATCCCGAGGCCCGCGAGAAAGGCCCTGAACCGGTCGTGCAGGGCGACGCCCAGGACCTGGCGCAGCCGCGAGCCGAAGGCGCGCTGCACACCGGTCTGGACCATGCGCACGCCCCACAGCAACAGGGCCACCATGCCGGCAAGATCGAGCAGGGTCAGCGTATTGCCCATTTTCCCGTGAGGAGCCTCCTTCGAGGATGCCAGGCCATGCGCCAGGCCGCGCGCAGCCCAAGGTGGAGAGTGTTATGCACTTTGGGGAAGGATTGGAAAGAACGAGGCTTCTTTTTCCGAAGAAAAAGAACTTTTCTCCGTCTTCCGGACCAAGGCCCCGCCCGGGGACCGAGCTCGGGACCATGAAAGAAAGGATGGACGTTCCTTGGTTCTTTCTTTCAAGAAAGAACGAGCTTCCTTCTTCCTTTCCTGCTCACCGCATCGATGATATCGGGGATGCCTCCGTTGCCCCGATCCAAGCGGCGATACCCGGAAGGTCGATCAAAAAACAACTGAAGGCGTGGCGATCTTTGCTGATCCCGTGCCTGCCGTCATTTCCGTTTATTTTTGTGATCGATTTCATGGCTTTGTCGGATCGTTTCGAGATCCTGCCGGAATCCGTGAAATTGGCACGGGATTCCGATTAGCATGGCCTCTCCCATATCGGGAGGATCGTCCATGACC
This sequence comes from Acetobacteraceae bacterium, assembly GCA_035509315.1. Taxonomy (GTDB): domain Bacteria; phylum Pseudomonadota; class Alphaproteobacteria; order Acetobacterales; family Acetobacteraceae; genus JAKAWQ01. Next base: position 62,841 of record DATJLS010000030.1, read on the forward strand.
CGGATAGAGAACAATTGCCGCGCCTGCGGCAGCACGTTGCGGCAATGCACGGTCGCGCCTGCCGAGTGGTTCGGCAGCGCCATGCCGCTCGCGACATGTGGTGCCCGCTACTGTCCGGAGGGGCACTTCATCACCACCGATACCGGCCGGTGCCCGCTGGGTTCGGCAAACTGTCCGTTCCCCGCTTCCTCGGCCAACGCGGGCTGAACGACGCTTCCGGCTTCGCGGGTTCCCTTAGGCCTCAGCGCAATACGCCGCCCCGCGTGCGCGTGTGCAACAGGCGCGGCAAGGAGAAGCATCCCGTGTCGATCTCACGACGAACCGGGATGCGCTCCGCGCCTGTCCGGCCTTAGAGCCTGTTCGAGAATGCGCTGTCGTGAGTGGGATGCGCGGAAAGACGCGCCGGACGACCACCACAGTATCCTTCTCAAACGGGCTCTTACGCGTTGACGGTTTTCACCGTCGAGGCCCGATAGATTTCGTCGATGGACTTCGCCAGCGCCGCGTCGAACTCCCGATCGCTCATCGAATGCTTGAGGTCTTCGATGAGCGCCCGCGAGAAGCTCGCGATCATGCCGTGATTGGCGGCGAGCCGCTTGCAGGCATCGTCGCGCGTATAGCCGCCGGAAAGCGCCACCACCCTCACCACGCGCGGATGCCCGATCAGCGATGCGTAGAAATCCGGCACGTCCGGGATCGTGAGCTTGAGCATCACCTTGCGGTCATTCGGCAGGGCATCGAGCTTTTTGGTCAGCTCCGCGCGCAGGATGGTCTCCGCGCCGACCTTGTCCGGGCTCTTGATCGAGACTTCCGGCTCGAGGATGGGCAGGAGCCCGTGCCGGTCGATCTCCGTGGCCACGTCGAACTGCTGCGCCACAATGGCTGTGATCCCCTCCTTCGAGGGCAGGTTGATGACCGAGCGCATCTTGGTCCCGAAGATGCCGAGCTTCGCCGCCCGGGCGAGCAGCGCATCGAGCCCCGGCATCGGCTTCATCAGGCTGACACCATCCTTTTCGGCCTCAAGCCCCTTATCCACCTTGAGGAAGGGAACGACGCCCCGTTCCTCCCAAAGAAAGGCCGGAACCGGCTTGTTCTTCGCCTGCCCATCCATCGTGCCCTCGAAGAGGATGGCGGCAATGACCTTGTCTCCGGTGAAGGAAGGCGCGGTTATGATGCGCACGCGCATCTCGTGGATGAGCTTGAACATCCCGGCATCGTTGCTGTAGGCGCTGTCCGGAACGCCATAGCGGCGAAGCGCGCCGGGCGTCGATCCGCCACTCTGATCGAGCGCGGCGATGAAGCCGTCCTTGCCGGACATCTGCGCAAACATCTTGTCATTGGCCATGACCACCATCCTCGCATTTCTCTGTGATGCCTCGGCTCAGGATAGCGCCGCAGCTCCCGGGAGCCAAAGACCAGCCGCGTGATGACTTTTGGTCATTTTCCGAGGGGTCATGCTCCGATGCCGGCGCGCGACAACCCCGAGGCGGGATCACCGGAAGTGCAAATCACGCGAGAAACCAAATGACCAGATCAATATGGCTTCTGGTGGATCGCGGAGCGATTCGCCAAAGCCATGGAATTGATCGAGAAAATAAACCTGGAGCAGGAGCGAACGCATCCCGCTCTAGTCTTGCCAGTCTTGCAGCGCGGCGAGCAGCGCCGCCGCCTTCTCGCCCACGCGGGCCGCATCGTCGCCCGGCTTATAGATCGCCGAGCCGATGCCGAACCCTGCCGCCCCGGCCTCCCGCCAGGGCCGCGTACTGCCGGCATCGATCCCACCGACAGGCAGCAAGGCGGTGCCGGCCGGCAGCACGGCGCGCATCGCCCGCAGCACCGCCGGGCTGGCGGCCTCCGCAGGGAAGAGCTTGAGCGCATCGGCGCCCGCCGCGAGCATCGCGAATGCCTCCGTGGGCGTGAAAATGCCCGGGCAGGCCAGCATGCCGCGCGCCTTCGCCGCGCGCACCACATCACCCGCGGCATGCGGCGTCACGATCAGCCGCCCGCCTGCCGCCGCCACCTTCGCGACCTCGTCCGCCGTCATCACCGTGCCCGCGCCGATCAGCAGGCGCGTGCCGAAACGCGCGGCGAGACGGCAGATGCTCGTCACCGGGTCGGGCGAGTTGAGGGGCACCTCGACGATCGCGATGCCCTGGCCCGCGAGCGCCTCGGCGACCGCCTCGACCTCGTCCGGCCGCACGCCGCGCAGAATGGCGATCAGCGGGCATTTCGCGAGCCAGTCCCGAAAGCTCATGGCCATGCCGCAATTCCCCCGAGCCGCGCGAGACCGCGTTCCGCCGCGCCCTCGCCCTGCACGATTGCGGTCGCTCCCGCGGCACGGATGGCCCGCGCATACAACCGGGAAAGCGAAGCCGCGCCGATCAGATGCACCACGGCACCACCTGCGGGCAACGCGGCCCGCACCTCATGCCCGATCAGCAGTCCCGAGAGATAGGAGCCGGCCTCCTTCTCCGCGAGCCGCCCGAACAGGCCGAGCGTGCGCACACCGAAGAGCTGGTGCAGCAGGTGCCCGGTCTCGGCGGCGCGCGCCACCCCCCGATCGAACGAAGCCGGATCGGTGGGCGCATCGCTCATCTGGCGGCCGAGGATCGTATGCAAGCGCAAGGCTCCGAACAGCTCGCCGCTGAAATAGGTCTCGAAGCGGAGGATCCGCCCATCGACCACCTCGGCCCATTTGCTATGGCTGCCGGGGAGACAGACGAGCGCACCCCCTTCGATCTCCCCCAGCGCCCCGAGAATCTGCGTCTCCTCTCCGCGCATCACCTCCGGGATGCCGGCCGCATCGGCGGATGCGAGCCCCGGCACCACGCGCACCTCGAGACCCTCGCAGGCAATCGTCGCCAAGCTCTTCGCAATTTCCGGAAGGCCCGCGGGACAGGGGAGATAGGGCGCTTCCTGCCAGCCCTGGCGGCTGCCGATCATTCCGGACATCAGGATCCGCCGCTCGCCCCCGGCGATCCAATCGCCGACCTGGCGCCGCAGCTCCGCCGCGAACTGGCCATCCTCCACGGCGAGGATACCGCGCGGCGCCGTGCGGCGATCGACGGCCGCGCCCGCTTCGTCGATTCGATAGGCGCGGAAGCTGCTTGTCCCCCAATCGATGCCGATCATGCGCGCCGCCCCGCAGGCTTTGGAGCTGCATGGTACAGGCTTTGGCAGGCCCGGCCCAATGGCGGGGATCCGGCGTGCCCGACGCTCGCCATGTCGGCGAGTTCCCGAGGCAGAAGGCGCGATGATTTTTGGTCATCGCGCCTCCGGTCCGGATTTCGGCATGCGATTTGACGGCTTTGGCGGACCGCTCGAGCAAACCCGCCGAAGCCCCGTGGATCTACAGAAGAAACCTGAGCGGCTCGAGCCCGAGGATCAGGCGACCCGCCACTTCATAGTTCCTGAGCGTGGCCACCACGTGCTGGTTCATGGTCATGATGTCGCGCAGGCAGCGATCGAACGGTCCCTTTTGATAGACGGCCATGCCGCCCGCGGCCTTGCAGACAAGCTGCACGACCTCCGCGCATGCGCCGATGACATAAGTCGCCGTCGACATGAAACGGGCCATTTGCGTGGGTGAGGGTTCCTTGCCCTTGGTCAGGCTCTCCCAAAAACTGCCCATGACCTCGAACTGACAGGCGCGGGCTGCGGTCAGCATGATTTCGGCTCGCGCCACCGCTTCCTGGACATAGACATCATCGCGCATCATCTTCGGCGGCTCCAGATCCTTTCCGAGCGTGTAACGTCTGGCCGCCTTTCCCTGGGCGATATCGACCAGCGCGTCGATGGCATGGCGCGCAATCCCCAATGCCGGTGCGGACGCTTTCCCGATGAAGAGGAACGGAAACGCATAGAGCGGACCCGGTCTCTTGACCAGGGCGCTATCCTGAAAGCTGAAGCTGTGCGCGGCATCCACGAACACGTCTTCGACCAGAAGATCGTTGCTTCCCGTCCCGCGCAGCCCCGTGGTGTGCCATGTATCCAGAATCCTGCATTGCGACAGCGGCAGCATGCATTGCCGGGTTTCCGGCAGGCCGTTGCCGACGCTGCTCGGCGTGCCGTTCTTCGTGACGACACATCCGAGCCAAGCCCATTCGCTGTGCTGGCTGCCGCTGACGAACGGGAAGCGGCCGCTCACGCGATAGCCGCCCGGCACGAGCTCGGCCTGGCCGGTCGGGGTGGCGGCGGACGCGGTCGGAGCGGAGATGTCGGGATACATCTTGCGTCCGACACCGTCTTCGAGGAATGCGGTCACGTAGCCGCCGTCGCTATTGATCATGGCGCACCAGCCGACGGACCCGTCGGCCATCCCCAGTGTCTCGATGACACGGAACTGCGTCAGCGGATCGAGCTCGGGGCCACCCCATGAACGAGGCATCGCCATGCCGAAAATTCCAGCGTCGCGCATCGGTTTCACGATCGAGTTCGGCAGGCGGCGTCCCCGCTCGATCTCTTCGCTGGCGGCCCGGATTTCCGGGGCCATCGCGATCGCCGCGTGCAAAACCGGAGACTCCGCCGATCCTGCCAGGCCCGCAACATGTGTCATCGTCGAAACTCCGTCGCAGTCGAGATGCGCGCCGCCAGAGTAAGGGGAATGCAAGGGATCGGTCGCCTCTGAGGGCCCGGTCGGCGATTACCACGCGCCGCTGTCGGCGATGTGTCGAAAAGCGGGAATCGCGCTACACCCGTAACGGAAACCTCGCCGTTTTTGGATGTCCCGGCCAGGACATCCAAAATACGCACGCCTGACCAAGCAACTATGCGCGCCGCCGATGCTTTCCGTCGCGCGGAAACCGGGCGAGGCAGGATCGTCGATTCCGTTGCTTATACGGGTCATTCCGGCATTCTTCGCGTGGCCGGAGGCCCGCGATTCGGGCGCGAAATCCCGCTTCCGCACCCATCCCCTCCTGCCGGATCGCTGATCCCAAAAGATGAGACCTTTCCGGCAGCCCGGGGCGCGCCCGCCCTGTCGCGCATTCGCCCGTCCGATCGCGCCGGGATCGGTGCGAATCCAATGGCATCCGCCCCGATCTTGAACCATCGATCGCGGCGGCGATCATGCCTCCGCGCCCGGGGGACCTTGCAGCAGTTTCATGCTTCGGGAGGGGTGCGCTCCACGTTGGCGCCTTGGTTTGAGTGCAAAAGGCATTGCGCCTTATAAGACCGCAAATCGGAGGGTCGAGACTGAGATGCCGAACATGCTCTTTGGACGAAGGGGCCTCATGGCCGGATCGGCCGCGCTCCTCCTCTCGCCACAAGCGGTGAAGGCGCAGGCCACTCCACAGGCGGAGGGGGGCGGCTCCGGCGGCGACCAGAGCGCGGTGATCGATGTCAACCGCGCCCAGGTCGAGCCGATCCCAATCGCCATCCCGGTTTTTTCCGCTTCCGGTGGTCAGGCGGCCAGTCTCGCCTCGCAGATCGTCGGCGTGATCACCGCCGATCTTGCCGGCTGCGGGCTGTTCCACCCGCTCGACCCTGCGTCCTTCATCCAGGCGGCCGCCAATATCGGGCAGGTGCCGAAATGGCAGGACTGGAAGGTGATCGGCACCCGGGCCCTCGTCACCGGCCAGGTGGACACACCGGCTTCCGGCCAGGTGCGTGTCGAGTTCCGGCTGTGGGACGTGCTGCCCGAGCAGCAGCTCCAGGGCACAGCCTACACCACCGCGGACAGCAACTGGCGCCGCGTCGGGCACATGATCGCCGATGTGATCTATGAGCGCCTGCTCGGCGAGAAAGGCTATTTCGACACCCGCATCGCCTATATCTCGGATTCCGGGCCGCGCAGCGCGCGTGTCCGCCGGCTCTCCGTCATGGATCAGGACGGCGCCAACAACCGCTTCCTCACCGACGGCGAGTGGGTGGCGCTCGATCCTCGCTTCAACCCGATCAAGGTCAATGAGCTCGCTTTCATGAGCTTCGCCGAGAACCAGCCTCGGGTCTATCTCTTCGATCTCGGCTCCGGCCGCCAGTCCCTGCTCGGCGCCTTCAGCTCCATGACCTTCGCCCCCCGCTTCAGCCCGGACGGCGCCAAGGTCATTCTCTCGGAGGCGCGCGGCGCCGGGTCCGACATCATCGTCGTCGATCTCGGCAGCATGATGCCCCAGCAGATCACGAACTCGGGCGCGATCGACACCAGCCCCTGCTACAGCCCGGACGGCTCGCAGATCTGCTTCAATTCCGACCGTGACGGTTCGCCGCAAATCTACATCATGGGCGCGGACGGCTCGAACCCGAAGCGCATCAGCTACGGCGACGGGCGGTATTTCACGCCGGTCTGGTCGCCGCGCGGCGACCTGATCGCCTTTGTCCGGCAGAATGGCGGCACGTTCGGACTCGGCGTGATGAACACCGACGGGACCGGCGAGCGCATTCTCTCGGAAGCCTTCACGGTCGACGGGCCGAGCTTCTGCCCGAACGGACGGGTGATCTGCTTCTGGAGGACCACGGCCGCCACCAGCTCGAACGGCGCCGGCTACTCGACCCGGCTGATCAATATCGACATCACCGGGTTCAATGAACGCATGGTGCAGACCCCGACCGACGCGTCCGACCCGGCCTGGTCCCCGCTCCTCTCCTGAGGCACGCTCGCAACCTGTACCTGCGCCCCCACCGTGCGCCCTGGTCCAACCGAAGCGAGTGCGGTATAATTTCAATTTCTCCACGATGGAGTCTTGACCGATGCTGAACCAGCGCGCTAAGCGCGAGCACAACCGCAGCGGGATACCGCTACGGCACGAGATTGCCTGACCTTAACGCTTCCAACCCCTGACAGGGACTGAACCCATGAAATTCAGGCTCATCGGCGTGTTCGCAGCCGTGGCGCTGCTCTCGGCATGCGCTTCCAAACCTCCCGCCCCGACCACCGCCGCCGCCCCCGCGGTGGCCCCGGGCCCGGCTCCTGGCAGCGAGCAGGACCTGGTCCAAAATGTTGGTGATCGCGTCTTCTACGCTTTCGACCAATCGCTTCTTTCGTCCGAGGCGCAGGCCACACTTGACCGGCAGGCGGCCTGGCTCGCCAAATATCCCCAGGTCAAGGTGCTGATCGCCGGCAACTGCGATGACCGCGGCACGGAAGAATACAACCTGGCTCTCGGCGGGCGCCGCGCGAATGCCGCCCGCGATTACCTGGTGGCCAAGGGCGTTGATGCGTCGCGGATCCAGACCATCAGCTACGGCAAGGACCGCCCGGTCGCGCTGGGTGACAACGAGCAGGCCTGGGCGCAGAACCGCAACGCCATCACCTCCGTGCAGGGCTTCAACCCGCAGGCCCAGTAGTCTTCCTGCGGCAGTCTTGGATCTTCCTGCGGCAACCTTCCGCCGGTGTCGTCCCATTTTTCCGTTCGCCGCTGCGGTGGCGAACGGAGGGGTGGTGCGGGAATGGCGATGGGCCCGCCGCAGGAGTTATCCAACGGTTCGGCGAGCCAGTGTTCATCGGGCAGGATTGGACGGAAAGCCGGCAGGCGAGCGATCCGATCTGCCCCTGTGTTTCCCTCCCCTGTGTTTCCCTTTGGACGTTTCCCTTTGGACGTTGGCGGATCGCAAGGCCGGGGCTCGCCTGCCGGCATCGCGGCGGGGAAGCGCCTCGCCTGGTGCCCCGATTCCACCAAAAGCCATATTGATCTAGTCTTCCCGAGTCCCGATGGCCTTCAGTGAGACGAATGGCGGATCGGAGATGACCGGGAATGGACCGATGGCCATGAAGTTCCTGCTCGCCGCCGCCCTGATGCTCTTCGTCGTCCTGCCGGCGAGAGCCCAGATCGAGAGCCGCGAGGGAATCGCGTTGCGCAACCAAATTCTCGAACTCCAGCAGGAGGTGGATCAGCTGCGCAGCCAGATCCAGACTGGCGGCGGCAACCAGGGATCGTCGCTTGGAGGGAACTATTCCCAGCCCCCCCCAAGCGGGGCGACGAGCGGGGCAAGCAGCGACCTGGTCGCTTCCCTGCTCCAGCAGGTGAGCTCGCTGCAGGATCAGGTTCGCGAGCTGCGCGGCGAGGTCGATGACCTTTCGCACCGGGTGGACCAGCAGGTCGCGGATATCGGCAAGAAGGTGGACGACCTCGCCTTCCAGCTCCAGCTCGGCAAGGGGGGCAAGGGCGCCGCGCTCACTGCCCCAGCGCTGACGACACCCACGCCGACCACGCCGGTGGCGACCCGGCCGCCGCCGCCGGAAGTGCTCCTGCGCCAGGGCGAGGCGGCGCTCGCCCGCGCCGACTACACGACAGCCGCCTCCGCTGCCGAGACCGTGCTGGAGGCCGACCCCCATTCCCCGCGCGCCTACGATGCGCAGTTCCTGCTCGCCCAGGCGCTTTACGGACAGAGACAATATACCCGGGCGGCGCTGGCCTATGACGACAGTTTCAACCGCCTGCCGGGGGGCTTCCATGCCCAGGCCTCGCTGCTCGGGTTGGCCCGCTCGCTCGCCGCGATCAACCAGCGGCCAGCCGCCTGCTCGGCGCTGACCAAGCTGCATCAGGAGTTCGACGTACTGACCCCGGACGTCGCGCAAGGCGCAGCGGCACTGGCACGCCAGACCGGCTGTTCCTAGTGTCCCGCGACTCGTAAATATCGTCATCATGCGTCGGGACACTGGCTCCTTGTTTTCAGTGGCCTGCTGGTCCCTGAAATGCGAAGGCATTTCAGGGGCAGGACACGAGTGTCCCGACTCGGGAATATCGTCATCATGCGTCGGGACACTGGCTCTTTGTTTTCAGTGGCCTGCTGGTCCCTGAAATGCGAAGGCATTTCAGGGGCAGGACACTAGAGCGGCTTGCGTTCTCCCGGGCTCACGCGATCGGCCGATTCGGGCCCATCGCGATTCATTCCAGTGTTCCGATCCCGCCAGAGGCCATCCTGATCTGAAGCCCCCGAAGCGACGCGGCCCAGACGGCGCCGCGATTGGGCGATGAGCCCTCTTTCGTCGGCCGAGTTCGCGGCCCTGATGGAAGGGCTCGGTTTCGACGACACACGCGGGTTGGGCGCCGGAGCGGAGATCGTTGTCGGGGTGTCGGGCGGGGCGGACAGCCTGGCGCTCACGTTTCTCGCCGATATTTGGGCGCGGGCGCGTGGGGGGCGGGTCATCGGCCTGATCGTCGATCATGGGCTGAGGCCCGAGGCCGCGGCGGAAGCGGCGGAGACCGCTGCCCTCCTCTCCCGGCTTGGCATCGCGCAACGGATTCTGCGCCTGCGCGGGCTCGGCCCGGGACCGGGCATACAGGCCCGCGCGCGCGGAGCCCGGCTCGCGTTGCTTCAGGCTGCCGCCTCGGAGCTCGGCGTCCCGTTCCTCCTGCTCGGCCATCACGCGGCGGACCAGGCGGAAACGCTGCTGCTGCGCGCGCTCGACGGGAGCGGCCCGGCCGGAATGGCCGGAATGGCCGCCCGCCGCGAGACCCGGGACATCGCCCTGCTCCGCCCTTTGCTGACGACGAAACCGGGCCGGCTGCGCGCCACCCTCACCGCTGCGGACATTCCCTGGCACACCGACCCGAGCAATGCCGATCCCCGCTTCCTCCGCGCCCGCCTGCGCCGTTCGCTGGCCGGGCGTGACGGCGATGGCAGCGCAACGGCGGCGCTGGTTCGGGCGGCGGCCCTGGCGGGCCGGCGCCGGGCCGGGGAAGAGCGGGCGCGGGCGGCCCTGCTCGCCGCGCGCGTCGCTCTCCATCCCGAGGGCTATGCGCTTCTCACGCCGGGGCCGATCGCGCCGGCGGCGCTTGCAGCCCTGATCCGCGTTCTTGGCGGGGCCGAATTCGCCCCATCCGAGCGGCGCGTGGCGTCTCTCGCCGCCTGCCCGGCGCCGGCGACCCTCGCCGGGGTGCGCCTCGTCCCGGCCGGCCGCCTCGGCCCCGGCTGGCTCATCATGCGCGAGGCGCAAGCGATGGCCCCGCCGGTCCCGGCCATTCCCGGCATCCGCTGGGACGGCCGCTTTCGCCTCGCCCTTGCTTCCTGCCCGCCGGCCGGAGCGAGCCTCGGCGCGCTTGGCGCCGCCGGAGCGGCCCGGCTTCGCCGCCGCTCATCCTTGCCGGCCGCGGTGCTCGCGAGCCTCCCGGCCCTCCGGGTCGGGGAAGAATTGGCCGCCGTGCCGCATCTCGGCTATCCTGATGAAAGGACATGCGCCCGCGTGCCGGTTCTCTTCAGTCCGAACGAGCCGGCGGCGGGCGCGCCGTTCATGATTCTCGACCCGGGCGGGGATGCAGAAATGTCCCGGTGATCCTATGTTGCGAGGACGGAAGCGGACGGAATCTCTATCTCTCCGCAACCCAAGGATGGGAGGATGGGCGCCGGACTGCGCGGCGCAGATCCGCGAACAGGACGGGACAGGATGAGCAATTTCGGCCGTAACCTCGCTCTCTGGGTGATCATCGCCCTTTTGCTCGTCGTCCTGTTCAATCTCTTCCAGCCGGGCACCAGCCACGATACCGCGACGGAAGTCGCCTATTCCGATTTCCTCCACCAGGTCGATAGCGGCCAGGTGCGCGACGTGGTGATCGAGGGGCAGACGGTCAGCGGGCAGCTCAAGGACGGCACGAGCTTCGAGACCTATATTCCCGACGATCCGACCCTGGTGAATCGTCTGACTTCCAAGGATGTGCGGGTGATCGCCAAGCCGCCTTCGTCGGACGCGAACCCGCTCCTCCACTACCTTCTCTCCTGGTTCCCGATGCTGCTGCTGATCGGCGTCTGGGTCTTCTTCATGCGCCAGATGCAGGCCGGCGGCGGGCGCGCCATGGGCTTCGGCAAGTCCCGCGCGCGGATGCTGACCGAGAAGCAGGGGCGCGTGACGTTCGAGGACGTGGCCGGCATCGACGAAGCGCGGGGCGAGCTTCAGGAAGTCGTCGAGTTCCTCAAGGACCCGCAGAAATTCCAGCGCCTCGGCGGCAAGATCCCGAAGGGCGTGCTGCTGGTCGGCCCGCCCGGCACCGGCAAGACGCTGCTCGCCCGCGCCATCGCCGGCGAGGCCAATGTGCCGTTCTTCACCATCTCCGGCTCGGACTTCGTCGAGATGTTCGTGGGCGTCGGCGCGAGCCGGGTGCGCGACATGTTCGAGCAGGGCAAGAAGAACGCGCCCTGCATCATCTTCATCGACGAGATCGACGCGGTCGGCCGTCATCGCGGCGCCGGGCTCGGCGGCGGCAATGATGAGCGCGAGCAGACGCTGAACCAGATGCTGGTCGAGATGGATGGCTTCGAGTCCAACGAGGGCGTCATCCTGATCGCCGCCACCAACCGCCCGGATGTGCTCGACCCCGCGCTGCTGCGCCCCGGCCGGTTCGACCGGCAGGTGGTCGTGCCCAACCCGGACGTGAACGGGCGGGAGAAGATCCTTCGCGTTCACATGCGCAAGGTGCCGCTCGCCGCCGATGTCGATCCGAAGGTGATCGCCCGCGGCACGCCCGGGTTCTCGGGCGCCGATCTCGCCAACCTCGTCAACGAGGCGGCGCTGCTCGCCGCGCGCATCGGCAAGCGTGTCGTCGCCATGGCCGAATTGGAGCACGCCAAGGACAAGGTGATGATGGGCACCGAGCGCCGCAGCCTCGTGATGAGCGAGGACGAGAAGCGGATGACGGCCTATCATGAAGGCGGCCACGCGCTCTGCGCCCTGCACGAGCCCGAATGCGACCCGGTGCACAAGGCGACGATCATCCCGCGCGGCCGCGCGCTCGGCCTCGTGATGAGCCTGCCCGAAGGGGACCGCTATTCCAAGAGCCGCTCGAAGCTGCTCGCCGAGCTGACCATGGCGATGGGCGGCCGCGCGGCCGAGGAGCTGATCTTCGGCGCGGAGAAGGTTTCCAATGGCGCGGCGGGCGATATCAAGATGGCGACCGATCAGGCGCGGCGCATGGTCACCGAGTGGGGCATGAGCGACCGGCTCGGGATGATCGCCTATGGCGACAATTCGCAGGAGCTGTTCCTCGGCCATTCGGTGACGCAGCACAAGAACGTCTCCGAATCGACCGCGCAGGAGATCGACCGCGAGATCAAGCAGCTGATCGACCGGGCCTATGCCAAGGCGCGGCAGACCCTCACCGACAATCTCGAGGAGCTGCATCGCCTCGCCCACGGCCTGCTCGAATACGAAACGCTGAGCGGAGAGGAGATCCGCACCGTGCTTCGCGGCGAGCCGGTGATCCGCAAGGTCGTGGACGAGCCGGCGCCGGAATCGCGTCGCGCCTCGGTGCCGACCAGCGGGCGGCCGGCGATCCCGCCTGCGGGCGGGCTCGGCCCGGCGCCGCAGCCGGGCTGAAGCAACCGGGCTGAAGCGGGCGGGCAGTCCTCCCTCGTGCTGCGGCTAGTCGAGCCGCTCGGCCTGATCGAAGGGCCGGGCGCGGCGGAGGCGATTTCGGCCGGGACCGCGCTGCCGCTCCTCGGCGGGTCTCTTGCCTTCAGCCTTGCCCGCCTGCTGCCGGATCGGAAGCTCGTCCCTGCCGCCGACATTCCGCCCGCCTGGGACGAGGCCCTGGCACGGCTGACCGGACCGCCCTCCCCTTTCTGGCGCGATCGCCCCACGGTGATGGGCGTGCTCAACATCACGCCGGACAGCTTCAGCGATGGCGGCAGGCATCTCGACCCCGAGCACGCGATCGCCGCGGGGCTTGCCATGATCGCCGCCGGGGCGGCGATCCTCGATGTGGGGGGCGAAAGCACGCGGCCCGGTGCCGCGCTGACCCCGCCCGAGATCGAGCAGGCGCGCATCCTGCCGGTGATCAGGGGGCTCGCGGGGCAAGGGGTCACCGTCTCGGTCGATACCCGCAATGCCGCGACGATGGAGGCGGCACTCGCGGCCGGAGCCGCCATCGTCAATGACATCTCCGGCCTCACCCACGATCCGGCGGCAGCGCCCCTGCTCGCGGGCTGCCGGGTGCCCGTGGTGCTGATGCATATGCGCGGCACGCCGCAGACCATGGCGGGGCTCGCACGGTATGGAGACGTGGCGGTGGAGGTCGTGGAGGAGCTGGCGCAGCGCCTCGCGGCCGCCGAGAAAGCCGGCATCGCGCGTGATCGCATCGCGCTCGATCCGGGCATCGGATTTGCCAAGACGGCCGCGCACAGCCTCTCCCTGCTCGCGCGCCTTCCTCTCCTGCTCAATCTCGGTTGCCCGCTCCTGCTCGGCGTCTCGCGCAAGAGCTTCATCGGCCGTGTCTCGGGGGTCGCGGAACCGCGGGGACGGCTCGCGGGCTCCCTTGCGGCCGCGCTCTTCGTCCTGAGAAACGGTGCCTCCGTGCTCCGCGTTCACGACGTTGCGGACGCCGTTCAGGCCGTGCGCGTCTGGCAGGCGCTGGCGTGCGGCGAGGTTCCCGAGGCAGACACACCGGCGTCGCTTGCCGTGGCCGGCGGGTAGCCGAAAAAAGGCGCGGGTGCTTCACATTCCCGACTTTGCTATATTCCTGAGACTATTCCTGAGACTGGCATGACCTCCTCACGACGCCTCTTCGGCACCGACGGCATCCGCGGCACCGCCAATACCGACCCGATGACGGCCGAGACGGCGCTCCGCCTCGGCCAGGCGGCCGGGCTGCTCTTCACCCGCGGCCTCCATCGCCACCGCGTTCTCATCGGCAAGGACACGCGGCTTTCCGGCTACATGATCGAGCCGGCGCTGGTCGCGGGCTTCATCAGCGCCGGGATGGACGTGGCAATCGCCGGCCCGATGCCCACGCCGGCCATCGCCATGCTCACCCGTTCGCTCCGCGCGGATCTCGGGGTGATGATCTCGGCCTCGCACAACCCGTTCGAGGATAATGGCATCAAGCTCTTCGGCCCGGATGGCCAGAAGCTTTCCGACGAGACGGAGTCCGAGATCGAGGCCCTGATGACGGCCGATCTCGCCGCGCGTCTCGCCACGCCGGGAAAGCTCGGCCGTGCCACGCGGCTCGCCGATGCGGCGGGCCGCTATATCGAGGGGGCGAAGGCGACCTTTCCGCGGGGCTTGCGGCTCGAGGGGCTTCGGATCGTCATCGATTGCGCCCATGGCGCCGCCTACAAGGTGGCGCCCACGATTCTCTGGGAGCTCGGCGCGGAGGTGATCCCGCTTGGCGTCACGCCGGACGGGTTCAACATCAATCGCGGCTGCGGCTCGACGGTGCCGGAATTCTTCTGCGCCCAGGTGGTGGAGCACGGCGCCGATCTCGGCATCGCGCTGGATGGCGACGCGGACCGGCTCCAGCTCGCCGACGAGCATGGCGAGCTGATCGACGGCGACCAGATCCTGGCGCTCATCGCCCGTTCCTGGCGACGGGAAGGGCGGCTCGCGGGCGATGCGATCGTTGCCACGGTGATGTCCAATCTCGGGCTCGACCGGTTTCTCGGCACGCTCGGGCTCGCCTTGCACCGCACCCGCGTCGGCGACCGCTATGTCGCCGCCGAGATGCGCGCGCGCGGCCTCAATGTCGGTGGCGAGCAATCGGGGCACATGATCCTCTCCGACTTCTCCACGACCGGAGACGGCCTCGTGGCCGCGCTCCAGGTGCTCGGCGTCATCGTGGCCGAGGAGCGGCGGGCAAGCGAGGTGTGCAAGGTCTTCCGTCCGCTGCCGCAGCTTCTGCGCAGTGTCCGCTTCGCCGGGGGCTCGCCGCTCGCCATGCCTTCGGTGAAAGCGGGGATCGAAGAGGCCGAAGCGCGGCTGAACAGCGCCGGGCGGGTCCTGATCCGCCAGAGCGGGACCGAGCCCGTCATCCGGGTCATGGCGGAGGCGGAGGACGAGGCCCTGGTGCGCGAAGTCGTGGCCGAGCTCTGCGAGACGATCGCCGCCGCCGCGCGCGCCGGAGACGATCCCTCGGGAGCGGCCGGTTCCTGATGCGCGGGCGCGTGCTGGCCATCGCCGGCTCGGATTCGGGCGGCGGGGCCGGCATCCAGGCGGATCTGAAAACCATCACGGCGCTCGGTGCCTATGCGGCCAGCGCGATCACCGCGATCACCGTGCAGGACACGCGCGCGGTCCATGCGGTGCATCCGGTTCCGCCCGCCCTCGTCGGCGCGCAGATCGCCTGCGTGCTCGCCGATCCCGGCGCGGATGCCGTGAAGACGGGCATGCTGGTCGATGAAGCGACGGTCCGCGAAGTCGCCGCCTCGCTCAGCACCTTTCCCGGACTTCCGCTTGTCATCGATCCGGTGATGGTCGCGTCCAGCGGCGCACGGCTTCTGGCGGAAGACGCGCTCGACGCGCTCCGCGCGAAACTCTTCCCGCTCGCCGCGCTCGTCACGCCGAACCTGCCGGAGGCCGAGATCCTCGCCGGATTTCCGATCCGCGACCGCGCTTCGATGGAGCGCGCGGCGCTCGCCATCGGCGCGCGCGCGGTGCTGGTCAAAGGCGGCCATCTGCCGGGCGATACGGTGGTGGATGTGCTTGCCGCCGACGGCACGATCAGCGTCTTCGCGCAGCCGCGCATTCCGGGCCCGCCGCGCCACGGCACGGGCTGCACGCTCGCAAGCGCCATCGCCACCGGCCTCGCGCAAGGGATGCCGCTCCTCGACGCCGTGCGCCGGGCCCGAGCCTATCTCCAGGCAGCCATCGCGACCGCCCCCGCGATCGGCGCCGGCGCGGGACCGCTCAACCATGTACCAGAGGGGATATGCCGGCGGGGAATATCCGGGGACGAAGCCTCGCCCCGTTATTCCTTCGCGGCGTGGAGCCCGGCCTTGGTGACGGCGCTTTCGCAGAAATAGGCGCCTTTCTTCGTCTTGCCGAACCAGCGCGAGTCGGAGAGGTGATAGACGCTCGCATGCAGGTTTGCCCACACCACCGTGTCCTTGCCGCAGGTTTTCTGCGCGTCGGCGAGGGCGGAGAAATGCGGCACGCCGGAGAGCGAGATCGTCTTCGCGGCGAGAGCGAAAGCGGGGGAAAGGACAAGCGACGAAATCACGAGAGTTGGAAGAAATTTTGAAAGCACGCGCGTTTTCCGTGAACCGGTCACAACATCCTCTTTGCTCTGCTCAAGCTCGCAGAACTAGCCTGGGTTTCGTCCGCCCGCAATCATGCCCGCGATCATGCCCGCGATCATGATGGAGAGGCCCTTGACGGGGCAGCGGCGCGCGGCTCAGGTGCCGGTTCCGCATCGGGAGTCGTGCCGCCATGGCCGAATACAAATACGTGATCGCGCCGCCTGCCGTGGTGGCGGTGCCGGTGGCCGGGGGTGGGGCATTCCCGGTGCGGCGGGTCTTTTGCGTCGGGCGGAATTACGCCGAGCATACCCGTGAAATGGGCGGGGATCCGGACCGCGAGCCGCCCTTCTTCTTCATGAAGCCCGCAGATGCGCTGGTGCTGGACGGGACGGACATGCCCTATCCGCCGGCGACGAAGGATCTCCATCACGAGATGGAGCTGGTGGCCGCGATCGGCACGGGCGGAGCGGACATCGCCGAGAAGGATGCGCTCGCCCATGTCTGGGGCTATGGCGCGGGCCTCGACATGACGAGGCGCGATCTGCAAGGCCTGGCGAAGAAAGAAGGAAAGCCCTGGGACATGGGCAAGGGGTTCGACCATGCGGCACCGATCGGCACGCTCGTCGCGGCCGAGAAGATCGGCCATCCGTCACACGGACGGATCATGCTCCGCGTCAACGGCACGGTGCGCCAGCAGGGGGATCTTTCCCAGATGATCTGGAGCCTGCCCGAGATCATCGCCCATCTCTCGTCGCTCGTGCGGCTCGCTCCGGGGGATCTGATTTTCACCGGCACGCCCGCGGGTGTGGCGGCCGTCGCGCGCGGAGATGTTCTGGAGGGCGAGGTCGAAGGGGTGGGCTTCGTCCGCGCCCGCATCGTCTGATGGCGCTTGGCGGGCGGAGCAGGCCACATCGTCAGCTCAGGGTCGCCACCTGGAACATCAATTCGCTGCGTCTGCGCCGCGAGCGGCTCACCGCCCTCATCGATGCGCTCGCGCCGGATATCCTCTGCCTTCAGGAAACAAAAGTTCCGGACGAGCTTTTCCCCGACCGGTTGCCGGCCGAGGTCGGCCTGCCGCATTTCGCCCGGCGCGGGATGAAGAGCTATAACGGCGTTGCCATCCTCTCGCGCATTCCGTTCGAACCGGTCGCGGACTCGCCCGATTGGTGCGGCAAAGGGGATTGCCGCCATCTCGCGGTGCGGCTCGATCTGCCCGGCGGGCCGGTGGTGCTTCATAATTTTTATGTGCCGGCCGGCGGCGACATCCCCGATCCCGACCAGAACCCGAAATTCGCGCACAAGCTCGCGTTCGTCGGCGAGGTGCGCAGGCATTTCTCGGAGACCGGATCGCCCTCACGCGCGATCGTGGTGGGGGACCTCAACATCGCGCCGCTCGAGAACGATGTCTGGAGCCATCGCCAGCTTCTCGATGTCGTGAGCCATACGAAGGTGGAGACCGAGGCGCTGAATGCCTGGCGCGAGACCGGATTCACCGATGCGGTACGGCATTTCGTTCCCGCGAACGAAAAGCTCTTCACCTGGTGGTCCTATCGCAACCGCGACTGGCGTCTCTCCGATCGCGGGCGCCGGCTCGATCATATCTGGGTTTCCGATGACCTGACGGGCACGCTCGAACGGCAGACCGTGCTCAGGGATGCGCGCGACTGGGAGCTTGCTTCCGACCATGTGCCGGTCTGCGTGGAGATGCGCGTGTGACACCGGCGGTGGGGCTCGCGCTTTTGTGGCGCGAGGCCGGACTTCCCGAAGCGGCGCTGGGAGGGATCGAATTCAGCGGCCGTGATCCCGTGCTGCCTTCGTCCTTTGCGATCGGCACCGCCGCGGCGGTGAGCATCGGGGCGGAGGCGCTTGCTTCCTCGTCGATGCTCGCGCGGCGCGGCGGCCCCGCGCCCAAGGTGCTTGTGGCGCTGCGCGACGCGGCGATCGAATTCCGCTCCGAACGCTATCTTCGCGTGAACGGGGCGCCGCCGCCCGATCTCTGGGATGCGATTGCCGGTCTTTATCGCACGAAAGATGGCTGGGTCCGGCTGCATACGAATTTCCCGCATCATCGCGAGGGCGTTTTGCGCCTGCTCGGCTGCGCGCACGAGCGGGAAGCGGTGGCGCGCGCGCTCGCCCGCTGGGAAGCGGAGCGCTTCGACCGGGAAGCGACCGAAGCGGGCCTCACGGTCGCCCGGCTCCGTTCCTTCGATGCGTGGGACGCGAGCGAAGAAGGTGCGGCGCTCATTTCGCAGCCCACGGTTTCGATCACGCGCTTCGGCGATGCGCCCGCGGTGCCGCTCTCTCCGGCGACGCGGCCGCTCGCGGGCCTGCGCGTGCTCGACCTGACCCGCGTGATCGCGGGCCCCGTCGCGGGCCGCGCACTCGCCTCCTATGGTGCGGAGGTGCTTGCGATCAGCGCGTCGCATCTGCCGCAGATGGCGCCGCTGGTGATCGATACCGGGCGGGGAAAACTCTCTTCCTTTCTCGATCTTCGCGAAGAGAAAGCGCGCGAAACCCTGCGGGAGCTGGTGCGGTCGGCGGATGTGTTCCTGCAATCCTACCGGCCGGGCGCGCTCGATCATCATGGATTCGGTGCCGAGGAGGTCGCGCGGCTTCGCCCGGGGCTCGTGCACGCAACGCTTTCCGCCTACGGGTTCGCGGGCCCCTGGGCGGCGCGGCGCGGCTTCGACAGCCTGGTCCAGACGGCGAGCGGCTTCAACGATGCGGAAGCGAAGGCGGCCGGCGAGGCGACGCCAAGGCCCTTGCCCGCGCAGGCGCTCGATCACGCCTCGGGGCACCTGCTCGCCTTCGGGATCATCGCCGCGCTGTTGCGGCGCGCGGCCGAGGGTGGCTCGTTCCGCGTGCGCGTCTCGCTCGCGCGCACGGGGCTCTGGCTCCGCTCGCTCGGCCGTGTCGCGAACGGATTCGCCTGCCCGGATCCCGGCTTTTCCGATATCTCCGACCGCCTCGAGGAGACGGATTCGGGCTTCGGCCGCTTGACCGTCGTGCGTCCGGCCGCGGAAATCCCGGCAAGCCCACCCCGCCACGGCCGGCCCGCCATGCCGCTCGGCACGCACCCTGCCCATTGGCCCGCACCATAGATCTGCCCATGGGGGCCCGACTGATTGCCAGTGCCGGCCCATTTGTGGTGTAACGCCGGCCGGCACGTCATGAAAATTGCATGCGTAAATCTTAGGGAGGCGACGATGACCCATCAGGGAACCCATCCAGGCGAAACCAGGCTCGGCCGGCGCTCCATCCTTGCCGCGGGACTCGCCGCCGGCGGCGGGCTCTCCCTGCCGCTCCTCTCGCCCTTTCCCGCCCGCGCGGCGGACTATCCCGCGCTCGGGACCTATCCCGCCGGCGTTTCCGGAGACACCTGCTTCATCGGGCTGACCCCGCCGCTCACCGGCGCCTATTCGGCGGACGGCAAGGATCTTTCGCTCGGCTACCAGCTCGCGATCGCCCAGATCAACGCAGGCGGCGACATTCCCGCCAAATGGGGGCTCAAGGGCAAGGGCGTGCTCGGCAAGACCATTCGCTACAAGATCGCCGATGGCGAGCTCAAGCCGAATGTTGCTGTTCAGGAACAAACTCAGTTCATCGAGCAGGACAAGGCGATCATGATCTCCGGCTGCACGGACAGCGCGACCGCGATCGCGCTCGAAGAGCTGGCGCAGCGGATGAAGGTCGTCAACATGGTGGGCGCCAGCGGCTCCAACGACACGACGGGCAAGGACTGCCAGCGCTACGGGTTCCGCTCCCAGCCCTCGGCCTACATGGCTTCGACCGCGCTCGGCCCGGTGGTTGCCAAGGCGTTCGGCACGAACCGCAAGGTGGCCTATCTCGTTCCCGATTACACCTACGGCTTCTCGGTCTTCGATTCCTTCGCCTCCGCCACCAAGAAATATGGCTGGACGATCGCGAGCAAGCAGGTGGTGCCGGTGGGAGCGGCGGACTACAGCTCCGCGCTCATCAATATCGCCAACAGCGATGCCGAGATCTTCTGCAATGTCTGCTTCGGCAATGATTCGGTCGCCTCGTCCAAGCAGGCCGACCAGTTCGGCGTGCTCAAGAAGATGAAGATGGTGGTGCCCAACATCTCCTCCTTCCAGGCCCAGGAGACCGGCGCGGCCATCATGGGCGGCGTCTACGGCACCTTCGATTTCTGGTGGACGCTCGAGGATACCTACCCGCTGGCCAAGGATTTCGTGGAGAGCTTCTACGCCGCGAACAAGTACCGCCCGAGCTGGTGCGCGCACATCGCCTATATGCAGACCTATCTCTGGGCGCTCGCCGTGGAGCGCGCCGGCACCTTCTATCCGGTGGAAGTGATCAAGACGCTGGAGGCTTCCCAGTCCCAGCCTTTCGATTCCTCGCTCGGCAAGGTCTGGTACCGCGCCGAGGACCATCAGCTGGTCCGCCCGGTGCCGGTGGTGGTGGGCAAGACGCCGGGCCAGATGAAGAGCAAGGACGACTTCTTCACCGTGGTCTCGATCGTGCCCGGCGAGCAGGCGATCAATCCGGTGAGCGATCTGATGGGCTGCAAGCTCGGCTCCTATAGCTGAAGCCCAGTCGCTGAAGCCCAGTCGCCGAAGCCCAGTCGCTGAAGCGCATCAGCTGAAGCCCAGGACGAAATCGTAGGAACGGGGGCCGCGCGTCCTTCATGCCGAGCCTGCCGCTTCTCCTTGCCCAGGCCTTCAACGGCCTCGCACTGGGCTCCCTGCTCGCGCTCTCGGCGAGCGGGCTCACCATCACGCTCGGCACGCTCGGCCTGCTCAACTTCGCGCATGGCGCCCTCTTCATGCTGGGCGCCTATGCGGCGTTCGTCGTGCTCGGGCAGACGGGGTCCTTCCTGCTCGCGGTCGTGCTCGGTGGCGGATTCATGGTGCTCGTCGGCCTCGTCTTCGAGCGGGTGGTGATCCGGCTCTATTACGACCGGCCGGCCGAGGACCAGATCCTCGTCACCTTCGGTGTCGGCATCCTGATCGTCGAGGCGGTGCGCTTCGTCTTCGGCGGACTGAGCCAGCGTGTCCCGCTGCCGAGCTGGGGCGAGGGGATCGTCTCGCTCGGCTTCCTGATCTATCCGAAATACCGGCTGGAAGTGATCTTCATCGTCGCGCTCGCGCTTTTCCTTCTCTATCTCGCGCTCTATCGCACGCGCATCGGCCTCATCGTCCGCGCCGGGATCGAGGATGCGACGATGGTGAACATGCTCGGCATCAATGTCCGGCGCGCCTTCATGGTGGTCTTCGCGATCGGCGTGCTGGCGGCGGGATTCGCGGGGCTGGTCTATGCGCCGCTCGTCTCGGTCGATCCCGACATGGGCGGGCCGTTCCTTGCCGAATCCTTCGTCGTCGTCGTCATCGGCGGGCTCGGCTCCTTTCCCGGCGCGGTCGCCGGCGGGCTGATCGCCGGCGAGATCATCAGCCTGACGAGCGCCTTCAATGCCGATTACTCGTACGTGATGCTCTATGTGGTGATGGCTCTGATCCTGGTCTTCCAGCCGCAGGGCCTGTTCGGCGCGGAAGGGCGGGCGTGAGACGTTCCGCTCGCGGAGGCCTTCTGCCGGAAATCGCGCTGGCGGCCGGACTCGTCGCCGGTTTCCTCATCCTTCCCTTCATCGGCGGCTCGGCCGACATGTTCGGGCGGATCGTGATCTGGGGCCTGTTCGGGCTCGGGTTCGATCTTCTCTTCGGCTACACGGGCCTTCTTTCCTTCGGCCAGGCCGCCTTCTACGGCACCGGGGGCTATGTGTGCGCGTGGCTCCTGACGACGCACACGCTCGGCAATGTGTGGCTCTCGCTCGTCATCGGGACGCTTGCGGCCGGTGTCTGGGGCGTGGTGGTCGGCTGGTTCGCGCTGCGGCGCATCGGCATCTATTTCGCGATGCTCACGCTCGCCTTCGGCCAGATCTCGTTCTTTCTCGAGAATTCCCCGCTGGCGCAATGGACCGGGGGAGAAAACGGGCTGCCGGGCGTGCCGGTACCGCATCTCACCTTCGGCACGGTGAATTTCGCCTTCACCAGCGGCTGGCGGATGGATCTTCTCGTGGGCGTGGTGTTCGTGGCGGGCTTCGCGCTCGCCCGGCGCATCGTTCATTCCGCCTTCGGCGCGGTGCTGCGCGCGATCCGGGACAATGCCGGCCGGACGCTCGCCCTTGGCCATGAGGTCGGGCGCTACAAGCTTGCCGTGTTCGTCATCGCCGCGCTCTATGCGGGGCTCGCGGGCGGGCTGATCGGCGTGTTCCAGAGCTATATGCCGCCCGACGCCTTCGCGCTCGACACGTCCGGCCAGCTCGTCGCGCAGACGGTGATCGGCGGGGTCGGAACCTTGATCGGCCCGCTGCTCGGCGGCGCGGTCTGGCTCTATCTCGAGCAGAATCTGCAGTTGATCCCTGGCATCGGCGCGCTCTGGAAATTCGTGCTCGGCCTCATCTTCGTCATCCTCGTCACCCTCTTTCGCCACGGGATCGCCGGCGCGATCGAGGGATTTTGGAAGCGGCGCCGGCCGGCCGCGAGCAGCCTGCCCGCGGAAGCGGCACTGCCCGAGCGCATGCCCGCGCTGCCGCTCGCCGCACCCGCGATCCGTTCGGCCGCCGGGACACCGGCGCTCGAAGCGCGCGGGCTGAGCAAATTCTTCGGCGGCATCCGCGCCGTGGAAGACGTTTCGCTCACGGTGGCGCCGGGCTCGGTGCAGGCGGTGATCGGGCCCAACGGCGCGGGCAAGAGCACGCTTTTCAAGATGCTCCTCGACGAAGTCACGCCGAGCGCGGGCGAGGTCTTCTTCTTCGGCCGGCGAATCACGGGCCTCGGCGTCGCGGGCGCCTGCCAGGCGGGGCTCGGCAAGAGCTATCAGGTGAACCAGCTTTTCGCCGCGCTCACGGTGCGCGAGAATCTCCGCGTGGCCGCGCTCGCGCGAAGGCGCGGCGCCTTCCGCCTCGATCTCCTGCGCCCGGCCCATTCCATTCCTGATGTGGAACGACAGGTCGATGCGGTGCTGGAGACGATCGGGCTCGGCGCGCGCGCCGAGCTGCCGCCGGGCGTGCTCGCCTACGGGGAAAAGCGGCGGCTCGAGATCGGGCTTGCGCTTGCCGGCTCGCCGCAGGTGTTGCTGCTCGACGAGCCGCTGGCGGGCATGAGCCCGGAAGAGCGTGCGGCAACCAAGCTCCTGATCGCGCGGCTGCGCGAGGAGGCGACGCTCGTCATCGTCGAGCACGACATGGATGCGGTGTTCGAGCTTGCCGACCGGATCAGTGTGCTCGCGGATGGGCATCTGCTCGCCGACGGAACGGCCGCGGAGATCCAGCAGAGCGAATCCGTGCAGGAAGCCTATCTCGGCGGGCTGCGCGCTCCCGAGGGCATCGTTCCATGAGCCTCCTGGAAGTCGATCGCGTCAACAGCTTCTACGGAGACTCGCACATCCTCTTCGATGTCACGCTCGCGGTGGAGGAGAGCGAGGTTGTCGCCCTGCTCGGGCGCAATGGCGCCGGCAAGACCACCACGCTCAAGACGATCATGGGCGTGCTGCCGGCGAAAAGCGGCAGCATCCGTCTTGCCAACGCGCCGATCGAGGCGCTCCAGCCGTTCGAGATCGCGCGCCGCGGCGTGCAGCTCGTGCCGGAGGAACGGCGCATTTTCGGGGGGCTGACGGTCGCGGAGAATCTCGAGCTCGCCAGCCTCAGCGCGGAAAGCCCGCTCTCGCACGACGCCATCTATGCCTATTTCCCGCGGCTCGGCGAGCGGCGCGCCTCGCGCGGGCGCAATCTCTCGGGTGGCGAGCAGCAGATGCTGGCCATCGCCCGGGCATTGATCCGCGATGCGCGCATCATCCTGCTCGACGAGCCTTTCGAGGGATTGGCGCCGCTGGTGGTGCGCGACCTTCTCTCGGTCGCCGAGACGCTCGCCGCCCAGGGCCGCACGATTCTGATCGTCGAGCAGAATGTCACCGCCGCGCTCGATCTCGCGCGCCGCGTCTATGTGCTGAACAACGGCCACGTCGTCTTCAGCGGCACGACGGCGGAGCTGCGCGCCGAGCCCGCGGTGATGAAAAATCATCTGGGCGTCTAGTCATCGCGGCACAGAAAGCCGCGCGGCGGGAACGGATTGCAAAGGCGATTATGCACTACATGACGAGCGCCGTAGGACGTCCTATATTCATCTTCGTCACGCACAAAGGCGCCTCCGGTGGCCCAGTTCACTCGCCAGATGACCGTTTCCGAGTGGGAAGCTCTGTTCCCGGATGATGATGCTTGCCGCACTTATCTGGTGCGGCGCCGGTGGCCAGATGGTGTGATTATGTGCCCACGCTGCGGTGCGTCTGAACGCGTCTTTGCGCTCAAGACCATGCCCTTCAAGTGGGAGTGCATGAATTGCGGTAAGAGCACGTCCTACCGCTTCTCGGTTATTGCGGGCACGATTTTCGAAAATACGAACATCGGTCTGCGGGACTGGTTCAAAGTCATCTATCTGATGGTGACCAGCAAGAAAGGCATCAGCGCCCTTCAGGTTCAGCGGGTCAAGGGTTTCGGCTCCTATCGAACCGCCCATTACATGTGTCATCGCATCCGGGCCGGCTTGGTCGATCCCGAGTTCCGCAAGCTGATGGGCATTGTGGAAGTCGATGAAACCTACATTGGTGGGAAGAACAAGAATCGGCACGCAGACAAGCGCGTTGAAGGACGCGGCATCACGGGAAAAGAGACCGTCGTGGGCGCCGTTGAACGCCAGGGCAGCGTCGTGGCCCGCGTGATCCGGCACACTGATGCCAGAAGCCTGCAAGGCACCGTTCGCGAGGCGGTCTCCACGAAGGTTGATCTCCTCGCCACGGACGAATACCGGAGCTACTGGGGCCTGAAGGACTATCCCCATAAGTTCGTGCGCCACAGTGCTGGCGAATACGTGGTTGGCGCCGTTCATACTCAGACGATTGACGCCTTCTGGTCCCTGATTAAGCGCGGGATCATGGGCACCTTCCACAAGGTAAGCGCCAAATATCTACCGCTCTACATTGTAGAGTTTGAGTTCCGGTATAACAACTGGAAGAATTCAGTATCTTTGGTGCGGCTGTAGCAAGGTGCTGAGGCGCCACAAACTAGGAAGGCGTCGGCGTTCTCAGCCATGAGAAACCCACCACCAAGTCGGAACGGCGATGGCAATAACCCAACAAACAGTTCCGGCGAAGATAAGGAAATCCGTGACGTCGCCTCCCTTGGGGGAGCCTTCCTTAATCAATATCGAGCCGATCGTGCCGAAGAGAAAGAAAATAAACGTATAGAGCATATATGGATTAAACGAGGCGCCGAAGCAGCAATCTGTTACACCGTCATTACCGCTATTATTATGATTTTTTCCATTAGACAGACCATGATAGCGAGAGATACCGAACGTCGTCAGTTGCGAGCCTACATCCAAGTTATGCCCGACCGGCCAGCGATGTTGGACATAATTGCCGGACGCCAACCTATTGGGCCGTACACCGTGCGAAATGTCGGACAGACTCCAGCCTACGAGGAGACCGAGCGCGCCATCTTGGTATATGCACGCTATCCACTTTTGCCGAATACCAGATTTGTATATCTCTCGGCGCCCGGTGAACTGCCAGCCGGCAAGATCACCCTTGGCTCCAGCTTCAGTCGTGACACCGGCAGCATCGCTGAATTGGCTGATCCAATCTCCGCAAATCAGATCGCCGCATTGGCACGCTCTGGAGGCGCTGCGCGACTCATTGTCGCAGGGACGATCAACTACCGTGATATCTTCGGCGACCGACATTACACCAATTTCTGCTGGAGCGCGTGGGGTGATGGTCCGACCATCGACACCGTTGCATGGTGCGATCAACACAACGACGCAAATTAACAACGCTCTAGCCAGCATTTGTGCAGAGCACGATGATCCATGACTGTCAAATCACGCACAATCACCACGGACCGCTTGTGAGAGAACTTTTTTCTCTGTTCCCTTTAACTCGTCAAGTAGTGCATAATTGCCATTGCAAAGGCTCTGCCTTTGCCGGGGATCGGGTTCCCATCGCGCATGCGCGATGGGGCCCGGTCCAGGGGCAGAGCCCCTGGCCTGAATTCTACCCCTGGCCTGAGTTCTAAAAAAAGCAGCGCCTCAGGCTGGATTACGCCGCGCGGCGCGCGGCCTCTTCGGGCGGGAGGCGCACCAGGGCCTCGTAGTCCTTGCGCAGGGTTTCGGTGATCTGGCCGGGCGTGTAGGCGTGGGGGCCGATCCGGCGCACGGGCGTCACCTCGGCCGCGGTGCCGACCAGCAGCACCTCGCTTGCCTGCGCCAGCGCCTCGGGCAGGATCGCCCGCTCGACGGCGCGGATCCGGCGTTGCCGCGCGAGGTCCATCACCGTGCGGCGCGTGATGCCGTCGAGGAATCCATCTGGGGTGGGTGTGTGCAGCGCGCCGTCGATGACCAGGAAGATGTTGGCGCCGGTGGCCTCGGCGACGAAGCCGCGCCAGTCGAGCATCAGCGCGTCGTCGAAGCCGGCTTCCTCCGCCTCATGCTTGGCGAGCGTGCCGATCATGTAGAGGCCGGAGGCCTTCGCCGCCGTGGGCGCGGTCTCCGGCGAGGGCCGCTTCCAGCGCGCGATATCGAGCGTGACGCCCTCACGCCGCCCGGCGCCGAAAAGGTTGGGCCAGGGCCAGGCCGCGATCGCGAGATGGATGCGCGTCCGCCGTGCCGCGACCGCGAGCTGCTCGCTCCCGCGCCAGGCGATCGGCCGCAGATAGGCATCCGAAAGCGCGTTGGCGCGCAGCACCGCATTGCAGGCTTCATCGATTTCCGCAGCGCTCCACGGAATCGTGAAGCCGAGCAGCCGGCCGGATTCGAGCAGCCGCGCGGTATGGTCCCCGAGGCGGAAGATCCTGCCGCCATAGGCCCGCTCGCCCTCGAACACCGCGCTCGCGTAATGCAGGCCGTGCGAGAGCACGTGCGGCCGGGCCTCCCGCCAGGGGATCAGGGCACCGTCCCACCAGATGGTTCCGTCCCGGTCATCGAAAGGAATGAGCGTCATGGGCCGCTTTCTAGCAATATTATTGCTCTGACTTGCGGGACCGTAAAAGCCGAGGCATATTAAGTCAACGAATCTGCCGTAATGTTCCGGGTATGCCAGCCATGTCCGACCGGAAAGGCGATTTGCCCGCCCGCCCCGCCTTGCTTCCTTCCGCCGTTGCCGCGACGCCCAATGCCGGGGCGAGCCTCCTCTTCCTTCGCGAGGAGGAGATGCGGCTTGCGCAGGACCTGATGTTCTTCGCCTATCGCGACTTCACCAACGCCGCCGATCTGGTGCTGGAGACGCTGGGGCTCGGCCGCGCGCATCACCGGGCGCTGCATTTCATCGGCCGCAATCCCGGAATCAGCGTGAGCGAGCTTCTGACCATTCTGCGCATCACCAAGCAATCGCTCGGGCGCGTGCTCTCGCTTCTCGTCACTCGCGGCTATGTCGCGCAGACACCCGGACGGGCCGACCGGCGGCAGCGGCGGCTTTCGCTCACGCCGGCCGGGGCGGCGCTGGAGCGGCAATTGTTCGAGCGGCAGCGCGAGCGGCTCGTCGCCGCCTATCGCGAGGCCGGAGGGCCGGCGGTGGAAGGGTTCCGCCGGGTGATGCGCGGCATCATGAACGAGCTGGCGCGCACCTATATGGACGGCGCCGAGCAGGCCGCGCGCGAGCCGCGCGCCCGGCCTGCCTGAGCGAAGAGAAAAGCCGGCGCATCGTGGCCGAGGACGCCCACATCCTGGTGGTGGACGATGACGCGAGGCTGCGCGGGCTCCTTTCGCGCTATCTCGGCGAGCACGGCTTCCGCGTGACGGTGGCGGAGAATGCCGCCGAGGCTCGGGAAAAACTCGGCTTTCTGCGCCCCGACCTGATGGTGCTCGACATCATGATGCCGGGAGAGTCCGGGCTCGAGCTTGCGGAATCGCTGCAACGGGACCGGGCGCGGGAAGTGCCGGTCCTGCTCCTGAGCGCCCGGGGCGCGCCGGACGACAGGGTCGCGGGCTTCGAGGCCGGCGCCGACGATTATCTGCCCAAGCCTTTCGATCCGCGCGAGCTCGTGCTGCGCATCCGCGCCCTTCTGCGCCGCACCGCGCCGGCCGAGCCGCCCGTGGGCAAGCTGCCGCTCGGGCAGGCTTCGTTCGATATCGACCGCGCCGAGCTCACGACCGAGGAT
This sequence comes from Acetobacteraceae bacterium, assembly GCA_035509315.1. Classification (GTDB taxonomy): domain Bacteria; phylum Pseudomonadota; class Alphaproteobacteria; order Acetobacterales; family Acetobacteraceae; genus JAKAWQ01. Next base: position 90,907 of record DATJLS010000030.1, read on the forward strand.
GGAACCATCCGCCTCACCGGCGGGGAAGCGGCGCTGCTCACCGCGCTCGCCCGCAAGCCGAACGAGGTGCTCTCGCGCGAGGAGATTGCCGCCGCCCTCGGCATGGAGGATGCGAGCGAGCGGGCGATCGATGTGCAGGTGACGCGGCTGCGCCGCAAGATCGAGGCCGATCCGCGCGAGCCGCGCTTCCTGCATACGGTGCGCGGGCGCGGCTATGTGCTGAAACCTGGGCTTTGAGCGGTGTGCGTTCACATGCGCTTGCGCAAACCGCTCCATGAATTCGTTTCGCGAGCATCTTCACGCGATCAGCCGATCCCGGCTGATCGCGATCCGCTCTGATGCGCATCACATGGCCGGTGCCCGAACGGCTGCTGCGCCGGGTGCTGCCGCGCTCGCTGCTCGGGCGAAGTCTCCTGATGATCCTGCTGCCGCTTCTTCTGCTCGAGGGGGTGACGCTGCAGATCTTCTACGGCAGCCATCTCAGCCTGATCTCCCGCCGGCTGACCGGCGCGGTGGCGGGTGAAGTGGCGCTGGTGGCGCGCCTGTTCGAGCATCGGAAGGACCCGGCGGACCGGCAGGCGGTGCTGCGCTTCGCCCTCGAGAATCTCGACCTTGCGATGAGCTTCCAGCCGGGCGCGACGCTCGCCCCCCGGCCGGCGCCGAACGCGATCGGGCCCACCGACAACGACCTATGGGGCGCGATGGAGCAGCTCGTCCATCGCCCCTTCACCATGGTCTGGGCCGCGGACCCGAAGCCGGTGATCGTGCGCGTGCAGCTGCCCGACGGCGTGCTGATGGTCGCGGTGCCGCACAAGCGGCTTTATGCCGATACGATCTATGTCTTTCTTGCCTGGGTGGTCGGCACCTCGGTGCTGCTCTTCGCCATCGCCTCGCTCTTCATGCGCAACCAGGTCCGGGCCATCCGCCGCCTTGCGGCGGCTGCGGAGGCGTTCGGCATGGGGCGCGACCAGGGCGCGATCAAGCCCGAGGGCGCGATCGAGGTGCGCCGGGCCGCTTCCGCCTTCAACCGGATGCAGGAGCGCATCCGCCGCTTCCTCACCCAGCGCACGGAGCTTCTGGCCGGGGTCTCGCACGATCTGCGCACGCCGCTCACCCGTCTTCGGCTGGCGCTCGCGATGCTGCCGCCGCGGCCGGAACTCACGCCGGACATTGCCGCGATGACCGCCGATGTCGAGGAGACGGAGCGGCTGGTGGAAGGCTACCTCGCCTTCGCGCGCGGAGAGGGCGCCGAGCAGGTGCGCCCAGTCGATCTCTCGCGCATGCTGGCGGAGGTCGCGGCCGGGGCCCGCCGCACCGGCGCGGACGTCGATCTCGACGCGCCGGGCTGCCTCACGCTCGCCTTGCGGCCGGACGCCGTGCGCCGCGCCATCACCAACCTTGTCGACAACGCGCAACGCCACGCACGGCGCATTTCGCTCTCCGCCACCCAGCTTACCGCCCGCAGTGTTCAGGTGACGGTGGATGATGACGGGCCCGGCATCCCGCCCCATCAACGCGAGGAGATGTTCCGCCCCTTCCAGAGCGGCGTCGCCGGCGGCACGGGGCTCGGGCTCGCCATCGCGCGGGACATCGTCCGCGCCCATGGCGGGGAGATCCTGCTTGAGGAAAGCCCGCTCGGCGGCCTGCGCGCGCGCATCCGCCTGCCAGTGTGAGCCGGCCTGCTAGAGCAGATCGCGATCAGACGGAATCGGCTGATCGCGTGAAGATGCTCGCAAAACAAACACATAGAGCGGATTGCGTGAGCGCATGTAAACGCAATTCGCTCTAGAGCGGGATATGTTCGCTCCCGCTCACGTATCCCGCTCTACCCACTCGTTTTCGCGCGTGATTCAGACCCAGGATGATTCCGCCTTCGGTCATCACGCTCTAGAGCGAATTGCGTTTGCACGGGCTCACGCAATCCGCTCTATGTGTTTGTTTTGCGAGCATCTTCACGCGATCAGCCGATTCCATCTGATCGCGATCTGCTCTAGGCTGCGGGGAGCGGCGCCACGGTCTGGATCGCCTCGAACCCTTCGAACTCGGGATGGCCGAGATAAAGCGGCTTGCGGCCGCCCGCGCTCTGATGCGCGCGGCGGAAGGCGTCCGAGCGGGTCCAGGCCTCGAAATCCTCGCGACTGCGCCAGAGCGAATGCGAGGCGTAGAGCACATGATCCTCGCGCGCCGGGCCGCGCAGCAGATGGAATTTGATGAAGCCCGGCACGTCGCGCAGATAGGTGTCGCGGCCGGTCCAGACGCGCTCGAATTCCTCCTCGGATCCAGGCAGCACACGGAAGCGGTTCATCGCGACGAACATGGCCGTATCTCTCCGATCTCGATGGGCCGGCCAACATAGCCCGGGCACGGCACGGGATCAGTATTTCCTAGAGCGGCATGCGTTCGCATGGGCTCACGCATGCCGCTTTACCTATTTGTTTTCCCGCGTGATTCAGACCTACGGTGATTCCACCTTCGGTCATCACGCTCTAACGCGCGAGCGGCCGATAGCGCAGCCGGTGCGGCTCGATCGATTCGGGGCCCAGCCGGCGGCATTTGTCCGCCTCGTAATCCTGGAAGTTGCCGGCGAACCATTCGACATGGCTGTCCCCCTCGAAGGCGAGGATGTGCGTGGCCAGCCGATCGAGGAACCAGCGATCGTGGCTGACGACCACGGCGGAGCCCGCGAAGGCGATCAGCGCCTCCTCGAGGGCGCGGAGCGTCTCCACGTCGAGATCGTTGGTCGGCTCGTCGAGCAGGATCACGTTGGCGCCGGATTTCAGCATCTTCGCGAGATGCACGCGGTTGCGCTCCCCACCCGAGAGATCGCCCACGCGCTTCTGCTGGTCGGGGCCGCGAAAATTGAAGGCGCTGGTGTACGCGCGCGAGGGCATCGCGCGCTTGCCGAGCATCACGACATCGGCGCCGTCGCTGATCTCCTCCCACACGGTCTTGCCGGCATCGAGCGATTCGCGGGACTGATCGACATAGCCGAGGCGCACGCTGTCCCCCAGCGTGAGGCTCCCTTCGTCCGGCTTCTCCTCGCCCACGATCATGCGGAAGAGCGTCGTCTTGCCGGCACCGTTGGGCCCGATCACGCCGATGATGCCGCCCGGCGGCAGGCTGAAGGAGAGACCCTCGATCAGCAGCCTCTCGCCGAGCGATTTCGTGAGATTCTTGGCCTCGATCACGGTGGCGCCGAGCCGCGGCCCGGGCGGGATCACGATCTCGGCGCCGCCGTTGGCCGTGCGGGATTCCGCCTCGGCCCGCATCACTTCGTACTGGGCGATGCGCGCCTTGGACTTGGCCTGCCGCGCCCGCGGCGAGGCGGCGATCCATTCGCGCTCGGCCGCGAGTGCCCGGGCTCGCGCGCTTTCCTCCTTCTCCTCCTGCAGGAGGCGGGCGCGCTTCTGCTCGAGCCAGGAGGAATAATTGCCCTCGAAGGGGATGCCGCGACCGCGCTCGACCTCGAGGATCCAGCCGGTGACATTGTCGAGGAAGTAGCGATCGTGCGTCACGACGAGCACGGTGCCGGCATAGTCGCGCAGCGTCCGCTCCAGCCAGGCGACGCTCTCGGCATCCAGATGGTTGGTGGGCTCGTCCAGCAGCAGCAGCTCCGGCTTTTCGAGGAGCAGCCGGCAGAGGGCGACGCGCCGCCGCTCGCCGCCCGAGAGGGTCCCGACCTTCTGGTCGGAGGGCGGGCAGCGGAGCGCATCGAGCGCGATCTCGATCCGCCGGTCGAGCTCCCAGCCATCCTCGGCGTCGATCTTTTCCTGGAGGCTCGCCTGCTCGGCGAGCAGGGCGTTCATCTCCTCGTCATCGAGCGGCTCGGCGAAGCGCTCGGAGACGGCATTGAAGCGATCGAGCGCCGTTTTCAGCGGGCCGAAGGCCTCGGACACGGTCTCGCCCACCGTGCGCTCGGGGTCGAGCATCGGTTCCTGCGGCAGGTAGCCCACGCGCGCGCCCTCCGCCGCCCAGGCCTCGCCGCCGAAATCGGGATCGAGCCCGGCCATGATGCGGAGCAGGGTGGATTTGCCGGCCCCGTTGGCGCCGAGCACGCCGATCTTCACGCCGGGCAGGAAGGAGAGGGTGATGCCGCGAAAGACCTCCCGCCCGCCGGGATAGGCCTTGGTGAGGTCGCGCATCACGTAGACGTACTGATAGCTCGGCATCCGCGTCGGCTCCGCCGCCCAGGGTCGGCAATGGTGTGAGTGCGCCGCAACATTGTGCCGGCGGGGGGATTTGGGAAGGGGCCGGGGGGCGTGGGCTTGGGTATGGGCGTGGCCGCAAGCTGGATCGGCCAAGTGGCTGTTTGGTCTGACGGCGAATGGACCGGTGGCGCGCAGCTTGGGTATCCCGGCTGCCTCAAGGCATGGTCTAGCCTCGTGGATCGCTGGTGGACGGCGCGCGACATCGGCCATGCCGTTGCGTTGGCAGAAAAGGGCACGGAATTGCCTGAGTTCCGCGAACGGAGTTCTTCACTGGGCAGTTCCTCGCCCGCGTTCGGGAGCTTGCCGGCGACGATCTTGCGATCGGCGAGGATCGGGAGATCGCGCGGGCGGCGCTGCCGGCCGACGCTATGGCCTTCGCTCCGTTGCCGGACGCGGAGCTGGCCGACCCGCCAGCCGGCGCGGCGCCGCCACCGGAACCCTGTCCGCTCCCTGCTTCAGAATGAACGTCTTTTGCGCCTCCGAAAACTTCGATGCCTTCATCGTCCTCCGCTCCTCCCAACCCTGGGACGAAAGTAGAAAATTCCAACTCAAAATGATCCGGTTTTCGGGGAGCAGATCACTGCATGGCCTCCCGCCTCGGCCTGCTGAGGCAGAATAACATGCCGAAATCATTACTGCGCCCGGCAGGACTCGAACCTGCAACCAAGCCGTTATGAGCGGCCCGCTCTGACCAGTTGAGCTACGGGCGCCAGGGGCCCGATCTGTGGCCCGGCCGGGCCGGCTTGGCAAGCAGCGCCGCGCGGGGCGCCCGGCGGGCCCGGGGCCGTCTTGTTGCCTCAACAATCCGGTTCTGGCATGGTCCGCCGCCTTTGACTGGCGGGGTCCCGGCCGGCGATGTTCGGCTGTGCCTTCCCGCCCCATCTGCTCAAATCAGGAAGGGACCGTTCCAGAATGATTCTCCTGGGCATCGTCGTCATCCTCTGCGGCGTCCTTGCGCTCGCCTACGGCTTCCGCACCAGCCGCGAGGTTCTGGCGGCCGATGCTGGCAACGCGCGGATGCAGGAGATCGCCGCTGCCGTCCAGGAGGGCGCCCGCGCCTATCTCAACCGCCAGTACACCACCATCGCCATCGTGGGCGTGGTCATCCTGATCATCCTCGGGGTGGCGCTCGGCGTTCGCGTCGCCATCGGCTTCCTGATCGGCGCCGCCCTCTCGGGCTCGGCCGGCTATATCGGGATGAATGTCTCGGTCAGGGCCAATGTCCGCACGGCGGAAGCCGCGCGCAGCGGGCTCGATGCCGGGCTCGGCCTCGCCTTCAAGGCCGGCGCGATCACGGGGCTTCTCGTCGTCGGGCTCGGGCTGCTCGGCGTCTCCATCTATTATTTCATCCTGCGCGCGATCACCCCGGCCACCGAGCTTCGCCAGGTGCTGGAAGCGATGGTGGGGCTGAGCTTCGGCGCCTCCTTGATCTCGATCTTCGCCCGGCTCGGCGGCGGCATCTTCACCAAGGGCGCGGATGTCGGCGCCGATCTCGTCGGCAAGGTGGAGGCCGGGATTCCGGAGGATGATCCCCGCAACCCGGCCGTCATCGCGGACAATGTGGGCGACAATGTCGGGGACTGCGCCGGCATGGCCGCCGACCTTTTCGAGACCTACGCCGTCACGCTGGTCGCCACCATGCTGCTCGCGGCGGTCTTCTTCACCGGGCCGATCCGCAATTCACTCCTGATGCTGCCGCTCGGCATCGGCGGGGTCTGCATCATCGCCTCCGTCATCGGCACCTATTTCGTGCGCATCGGGCCGGACCAGGGAATCATGCGCGCGCTCTACAAGGGGCTTCTGGTCACCGGGGCGATCTCCGTGGTCGCGATCTTCCTGCTGATCGCAGCCCTTCTCGGCATCGGGGCACCGATCGCAATGACGAACGGGCACGCGGTAACCGGCTTCACCCTCTTCCTCTGCGCGGTCGTGGGACTCTGTGTCACCGGCCTCATCGTCTGGATCACCGAATATTACACCGGCACGAATTTCCGCCCGGTGCAGAGCATCGCCCGCAGCTCCACCACCGGCCACGGCACCAACGTGATCCAGGGGCTCGCCGTCTCGATGGAGGCGACCGCGGCGCCGGTGGTCGTGATCTGCGTCGGCATCGCGCTTTCCTATGCGCTGGCCGGGCTTTTCGGCATCGCCGTCGCGGCCACAACGATGCTCGCGCTCGCCGGGATGATCGTGGCGCTCGATGCCTATGGGCCGGTCACCGACAATGCCGGCGGCATCGCCGAGATGGCCGACCTGCCGGGCGAGGTGCGCAAGACGACCGACGCGCTCGATGCCGTGGGCAACACCACCAAGGCGGTGACCAAGGGCTATGCGATCGGCTCGGCGGGGCTCGCCTCGCTCGTGCTCTTCGCCGCCTACACGCAGGACCTGCACACCGATTTCCCGAACCTATCGGTGCAGTTCCTGCTGCAGAACCCTTATGTGGTGATCGGGCTCTTCATCGGGGGCGCGATGCCCTACCTCTTTGGCGCGCTGGGCATGACCGCGGTCGGACGCGCCGCCGGCTCGGTCGTCGTCGAGGTGCGGCGGCAGTTCCGCGAGATCCCCGGCATCATGGAAGGGACCGGCAAGCCCGATTACGGCCGCGCGGTCGATCTCCTCACGCGGTCCGCGATCCGCGAGATGATCGCGCCTTCGCTGCTGCCCGTGCTCGCGCCGATCGTCCTCTATCTCATCGTCTGGGGCGCGGCCGGCCGCAGTGCCGCGTTCGCCGCGCTCGGCGCGATGCTGCTCGGCACGATCGTTACGGGCCTCTTCGTCGCGATCTCGATGACCTCGGGCGGCGGCGCCTGGGACAATGCGAAGAAATATATCGAGGAAGGGAATTACGGCGGCAAAGGCTCGGAGGCCCACAAGGCCGCGGTCACAGGCGACACAGTGGGCGACCCCTACAAGGACACGGCCGGGCCGGCGGTGAACCCGATGATCAAGATCACCAACATCGTCGCCCTCCTGCTGCTCGCAGCACTCGCGGCCGCAGGCTGAAGCCTGGGGGCAGCGCCCCCGATCATCGATTCAGAGCAGGAAATAGGCCATCAGCAGCAAGAGGACGATGATGGCGACCGCGGCCGTCCAGACGAAATGGTAGAAGCCGCTCCAGAAATGCTGGCGATCCTCCAAGAACTCCTCGGGCGTGATGCCGGATGCGGCATCCTGTATGGCTTCGGCCATTGCGGCGCCTCGTTCCCTCTCCGTCGCGCGAAGGCGCGACCGTTGGGCCAATTCTTATGATCCCGGCCCAGCCCCCGGCAAGGGGTTCAGTGTCCCCGGCAAGGGGTTGAGAAGGGCCGCGCCGGTTGCCGGCGCCGCGGCACGGCCGCCGGCGAGGAGCCCGAGCGCCAGCGGGTAGATAAGGTGCTCCTGCGCGAGCACGCGGGCGGCCAGTATCTCCGGCGTATCGCCCGCCAGCACCGGCACCGCCGCCTGGGCGAGGATGGGCCCGTCATCCAGCGTCTCGCTCACGAGATGCACCGTGCAGCCGTGCAGCTTGACCCCGGCGGCGAGCGCGCGCGCATGTGTCTCCAGCCCCGGGAAGGAAGGCAGGAGGCTCGGGTGGATATTCAGCATCCGCCCCTGCCAGCGCCGCACCAGGAAGGGCGAGAGGATGCGGAGATATCCCGAGAGGCAGACGAGCGCGATGTCATGGCGGCGCAGCGCTGCCTCGATCGCTTCCTCGTGCGCCTCGCGTGTCATGCCCTTATGCGCGATTACCGCCGTGGCGATCCCGGCCTCCGCCGCGCGCGCGAGCCCGGGCGCCCCGGCCTGGTTCGAGAGGACGAGGGCGATCTCGGCCGGGTAGCTTGGATCGGCCGCGGCACGCGCCAGCGCCTGCATGTTGCTGCCCCGCCCGCTGATGAGAATGGCGGTGCGCTGCCTCATTCCGGCCAGCCGGCCGGGAGCGTGATCGAGACCGAAGCCGGCCCCGGGGAGGTAATGATCTCGCCAATGCGAAAGACGCGTTCGCCCGCCGCCGTGAGCTCTGCCTCGGCCGCGTCGGCCTCCGCCGCGCCAACAACCAGCGCCATCCCGATCCCGCAATTGAAGACACGCAGCATTTCATCCCCCGCCACCTGGCCCGCGCGCGCGAGCCAGCCGAAGACGGGCGGCGCCGTCCAGGCGGAAGGGTCGAGACGGGCCGCTCTGCCTTCCGGCAGCACGCGCGGCAGATTGCCTGGCAGCCCGCCGCCGGTGATATGGGCGGCGGCCTTGAGGAGGCCCGTACGGGCGAGCGCCAGCACCGGGGCGACATAGAGGCGCGTCGGCGTCAGCAGCGTTTCCCCGAGCGTCCGGTCCGGATCGAAAGGGGCTGCGTCGTCCCAGCCGAGCCCGGCATTGGCGACGATGCGGCGGACGAGCGAAAAGCCGTTCGAATGCACGCCGCTCGCGGCGAGCCCGAGCACGATGTCGCCTGGCGTCACGCCCCGGGGCAGCAATTTTCCGCGCTCGACGGCGCCGACCGCGAAGCCGGCGAGATCATATTCGCCGGCCGCGTACATGCCCGGCATCTCCGCCGTCTCGCCGCCGATGAGCGCGCACCCTGCCTCCCGGCAGCCGGCGGCGATGCCGACGATCACCGCGGCCGCCTCCTCCGGCTTCAGCCGGCCGGTCGCGAAATAATCGAGGAAGAAGAGGGGCTCCGCGCCTTGCACGACGAGGTCGTTCACGCACATGGCGACGAGGTCGCGCCCGACCGTCTCATGCCGGCGGCAGGCATGGGCGATCATCAGCTTGGTGCCGACGCCATCGGTGGTGGCGAGCAGGATCGGGTCCGCATAGCCGGCGGCGCGCGCATCGAAGGCAGCGGCGAAGCCGCCGATCGCCCCGAGCACGCCGGGCCGCGCGGTCGAGGCGGCGAGCTTCCCGATCGCCCCGACCAGGGCATCCCCGGCCGCGATATCCACGCCGGCGGCGCGATAGGTGGTGCCGTTGCTCATTGTCTCCGTTAGGCTGGGCCTTGGGAACGCCGGACCGGGCGGAGCGCGGCTTCCGGCGTGGAGCGGATACAAGAGCCCGCAAAAAAATGCCATCGTGACGGCGAGCATGACGAACGAGGGTTTGTGCCGGAACCGGAGAGGAAGGGGCCGCCGCAGGAGGAGAGCCGGGCGGAATGGCTGATGGCTCGCGTGTCGCCGGCACGTCGCTCGGGCTTCTCACCCTGCCCAACGCAATCACGTTCGCCCGGCTTTGCACCGTGCCCCTCGCGGTGTGGCTGGTTCTGCGCCATGACCTCGCCGCCGCCTTCGGGCTTTTCCTGGTCGCGGGCGCGACCGATGCCGCGGATGGCTGGCTCGCCCGCCACGGCCGGTCGAGCGCCATCGGCGCGGTCCTTGATCCGGTGGCGGACAAGGCCCTCCTCGTCAGCATGTACGTGACCCTCGCCTCGGTCGGGGTGCTGCCGAGCTGGATCGCCATCCTGGTGGTTTTCCGCGATCTCCTCATCGTCGGCGGCGTGCTGCTGCTCGGCGTGGTGGGCCAGCCGGTGGCGATCCGGCCGCTCTTCATCTCCAAGGTGAACACGGTCCTGCAAATCCTGCTGGTTGCCGCGGCTCTCCTGCTGGCGGCCCTCGGCATGCCCACCCGCTGGCTGCTCATCCCCCTTCTCTGGGTGGTTGCGGCCAGCACCCTTGCCTCGGGTGCGGCCTATATCCGGCGCGCGGCATGGCCGCGATGACCCCGCCGGGCTTCGGAGCGGCGCCGGACCTGAGGCAGACGGGATCGGACGCATCCGCGCCCATCGAGCCCGAGCTTCCCTTGCCGTTGCCAGCGGAGGAACGGAAAAGGCGGGCAACCCCGGTCCAGCGCTGGGCGCTCATTGCCGGCCTCGCCATTGCCGCGTGGCTCGTGATCTCGCTCTTTTCCTCGATCCTGCTGCCCTTCGTCGCCGCCGCCGGGATTGCCTATTTCCTCGACCCGCTGGCGCGCCAACTGGCGCGGGTCGGGTTTTCCCGTGCCGCCGCCGCGTTCGTCCTGATCATCGGCCTGATCGCCGTCGGGCTCCTGACCGTGCTGCTGCTCTATCCGCTGGTCGTGCAGCAGGTGGGCGTGCTGGCCGCGCGCCTGCCCGGCTACGTATCCGGCCTGGGAGATTTCGCGCAGAAGATCATCGCCGATCTGCAGAAAAGCTTCGGCCCGGAATTCATCAACGGCAAGCTGCAGGACCTGATCAGCAGCCAGGCCGGCGCCATCCTGAGCTTCGTCGCCCAGGCGCTGACACGGCTGATCACCGGCGGCGTCGCGCTCTTCAACGTCCTCTCGCTCGCCGTGGTGACACCGGTGGTCGCCTTCTATCTGCTGCGCGACTGGCCCCGCGTGGTGGCGCGGCTCGATTCGTGGCTTCCGCGCCGCTATGCCGTGGTACTGCGCGCGCAGGCGCACGAGGTGGACCGCATCCTCTCCGCCTGGCTTCGCGGCCAGCTGCTCTGCTGCCTCTTCCTCGCCGTATTCTACGCCGCCGGGCTTTCGCTGATCGGGCTCGATCTCGGCCTGATCGTCGGGCTCGGCGCCGGCATCCTCTCCTTCATCCCCTATGTCGGCACGATCACGGGCGCGGCCCTTTCGGTCGGGCTGGCGCTGGCGCAATTCCCGCTCTGGTCGGGGCTGATCCGTGTGGCCGCGGTGTTCGTGGTCGGCAATCTCATCGAGAGCTACGTGATCTATCCGCGCTTTCTCGGCGATCGGGTCGAGCTGCACGCGGTCTGGGTGATTTTCGCCCTGTTCGCGGGCGGAGCGGCGTTCGGCTTCCTCGGCGTGCTGCTCGCCGTGCCGGTGACGGCGGTGATCGGCGTGCTCACCCGCTTCTGGCTGCGCCGCTACCTGCAAAGCCCGCTCTATCTCGACCCTCCGGTGGAACCTGAACGATAGAGCGTGATGATTTCGGATCGTCACGCTCCGGCTTTGCTTTCTCGATCAATGTCATGGCTCTGGCGGGATCTCGCAGCGATCCGCCAGAGCCATATTGATCTGCCATATTGATCTCATGCGACCCCGCCAGCTGCCCCTGCCCTTCCGCCATGACCCGGATTTCTCGCCCGCCGATTTCATCGCCGCCCCGGCGAACGAGGCGGCGCGATGCTGGCTGGAACGGCCTGCCGACTGGCCACAGGGCCGGCTCGCGCTTTGGGGCGAGGCGGGCGTGGGAAAATCCCATCTGCTGCACATCTGGGCGCGCAATGCGGCGGCGACAGTGCTTTCCGGGCCGGCGCTGCGCGGCCTGTTGCCGGCGCCGCGCGCTTCGGTCGCGGTGGATGACGCCGATCTCGCGGCGGAGGAGGCATCGCTGCTCCATCTCCTCAATGCCGCCCGCGAGGCGGGCGTCACGCTGCTGCTGGCGGGGCGCGAGCCGCCGGCGCGCTGGAACGTACGGCTGCCGGACCTGGCGAGCCGGCTCGCCTCCGTCCATGCGGTTCCCCTGACGGCGCCGGACGAGGCGCTGCTCAGCGTGATCTTCGCCCGCCTTCTTTCGGCCCGCCAGCTCGTGCTGGCGCCCGCGCTGCAGGAATGGCTCCTGGCCCGGCTGCCGCGGCATCCCGCGGCTCTGGCCGAGGCCGTCGCCCGGCTCGATCACGCCTCGCTCGCGGCCGGCCGCCGCGTCGGGCGGCAGATGGCGGTCGCGGCCCTCGATTCATTCCTGAATGATGACGATTTGATGCCGTTCTCCCCAGCCTCCCCTTCCCTCCTGTAGGATCGTCGCGAAAGGCGAAGGAAATCCCATGAGCAGCGCTTCTCTTCGCGAACTCGACCAGACGCCGCCGGCGCCCGGCCGGCCGGTTCCCTCGGCCGTTCCGCCTGCCGGGGAGCCGCTGGCTGCTCCCGCGATCGACCCCGCGAGCCCGGAGCGGTTCATCAACCGCGAGCTCTCCTGGCTCGATTTCAATCGCCGCGTGGTGGAGGAGGCCGAGAACCGGCGCCATCCCCTGCTCGAGCGGCTGCGCTTCGTCTCGATCAGCGCCTCCAACCTCGACGAGTTTTTCTCGGTGCGCGTCGCCGGCCTGATCGGCCAGGCCAAGGCCGGGGTGGCCGCGCTCTCGCCCGACGGGCGCACCCCCGCCCAGCAGCTGGCCGAGATCGGCGTGCGCGCGCGGGCGCTGATGGTCGATCAAAACCGCGTCTGGTCGAGCCTGCGCGAGGAGCTCGAAGCCGCGGGCCTCATCGTCCTCGAGACGGGGCAGATCTCGGCGGCCGATCGCGCCTGGCTCGAAACCTGGTTCATGGAGCGCGTCTTTCCGGTGCTGACGCCGCTCGCGATCGACCCGGCGCACCCCTTTCCCTTCATCCCCAACATGGGCCTCGTGCTCGCGCTCAGGCTGGTGCGCGAGGCCGATCAGTACGGCATGCGCGGGCTCGTGCCGCTGCCCGCCCAGATCGAGCGTTTCGTCCGCCTGCCGTCAGGTGCGGGCGAACCGATCCGATTCGTCATGCTCGAGGAGCTGGTTGATCTCTTCCTCGATCGTCTCTTCCCCGGCTTCCATCGCCTCGGCAGCGGCCTCTTCCGCCTCATCCGCGACACCGACGTGGAGTTCGAGGAAGAGGCCGAGGATCTGGTGCGCTCGTACGAAAGCGCCCTCAAGCGCCGCCGGCGCGGTGTCGCCATCCATCTCTCCGTCGCCGCGGCGATGCCGGACGATCTGCGCACATTGGTCGCCGATGCGCTCGGCGTGCCGGCGGAGGACGTGTTCGTCCAGCCCGGCATGCTGGGGCTTGCCGATCTGCGCGCGCTCATCATCGATGATCGCCCGGACCTTCAGTTCCCGCCCTTCACGCCCCGTTTCCCCGAGCGCATCCGCGATTTCGGGGGTGATTGCTTCGCCGCGATCCGCGCCAAGGACATCATCGTCCATCACCCGTTCGAGAGCTTCGACGTGGTGGTGCAATTCCTGCGCGAGGCGGCGGCGGACCCGAACGTGGTCGCGGTCAAGCAGACCCTCTATCGCACGACGCGGGACAGCCCGATCGTCAAAGCGCTGATCGAGGCCGCGGAGGCCGGCAAGTCCGTTACCGCCATGGTCGAGCTCAAGGCCCGCTTCGACGAGGAGATCAATATCCGCCTCGCGCGGAGCCTGGAGGCGGCGGGCGTGCAGGTGGTCTACGGCATCCCCGGCCTCAAGACCCACGCCAAGCTCTCCTTCGTGGTGCGCCGGGAGGGCAGCGGCATGCGCGCCTATGCGCATTTCGGCACCGGCAATTATCATCCGATCACCGCGCGCATCTATACCGACCTCAGCTTCTTCACCTGCGAGCCGGAGCTCACGCGCGATGCGGCGCGGCTCTTCAACTACATGACCGGCTATGCCGAGCCGGAGCGGATGGAGGCGGTTGCGTTCTCCCCGCTCACCACACGCTTGCGGCTCGAGGAGCTGATCGAGCGCGAGATCGGCTTCGCCCGCGAGGGCAAGCCGGCGGGCATCTGGCTCAAGATGAACAGCCTCGTGGACGAGAAGCTGATCGACCACCTCTATGCCGCTTCTGCCGCCGGGGTGAAGGTGATGGCGGTCGTCCGCGGGATCTGCTGCCTGCGCCCCGGAGTGCCTGGGCTTTCCACCAATATCCGGGTGAAGTCGATCGTCGGGCGGTTCCTCGAACATGGGCGGATCTGCGTCTTCGGCAATGGTCATTCATTGCCCTCGCGCAGGGCGCTCGTCTTCATCAGCAGCGCCGACTGGATGACGCGCAACATGGACTGGCGGATCGAGACGCTGGTGCCGATCCACAATCCCACCGTTCACGCGCAGGTGCTGGACCAGATCATGGTCGTGAACCTGCGCGATACCGTGCAATCCTGGGAGCTTGGGCCGGATGCAACCTGGCGGCGGCTCGATCCCGGACGCAAGCCGGTTTCGGCGCACGAGTATTTCATGACCAACCCTTCGCTCTCCGGGCGCGGCTCGGCCTTGCACGGTCCCTTGACGCACGGATCGCAACCTTCGGCGCGCCGGCAGGACCGGGTGAGCCAGGACTGAGCCGTGGCCCACGATATTTCCGCCTCCCTCTACGATCTGGACCGCCCGCTGCGGCTCAGCCGCGCGCATGAGTCCAGGGAACGTCTCGCGGTCGTCGATCTCGGCTCGAACTCGGTGCGGCTCGTCGTCTTCCAGGGGCACGGGCGCAATCCCCTCGCGATCGTCAATGAAAAGGCGGTGATCCGTCTTGGCCGCGGGCTCGAGGCGAGCGGCCGGCTCGATCCCGGCGCGGCGGCCCAGGCGATGACCGTCATGCACCGCTATCGCGCGATCGTCGCCGCCATGGGCGCCTCACCGTTCGAGGTGCTGGCGACCTCGGCGGTGCGTGACGCGGTGGACGGGCGCCAGTTCATCGCCCGCCTCGCCGCGCGCATGCCCGACATGCCGATCCGCATTCTTTCCGGCGAGGAAGAGGCGCAGCTTTCCGCCGCCGGCGTACTGTGCGGCATCCCGACCGCGGATGGAGTGCTCGCCGATGTCGGCGGCGGCTCGCTCGAGCTTGTCCGCCTCGATCACGGGCGGGCGGGCGAGGCCGCGACCTTGCGGCTGGGGGTGATCCGGCTCGCCGAGCGCGCCAACGGCGATGTGCTGCGCGCCCGCGCGGTCGTGGACAGCGATCTCACCGGCGTGCGCTGGCTCGCCGACGGCGCGGGCCGCGACCTCTATCTCGTGGGCGGCACCTTCCGGGCGCTGGCGCGCATCCACATCGCCCAGACGAGCTATCCGCTCGCCATGGTGCACCATTATACGCTGGGCCGGGACGAGGCGCGCGACCTCACGGGCGTGATCGCCGCCGCCTCCCAGCGTGCGCTCGAGCGTCTTCCAGGCGCGCCGCGCCGCCGGCTGGAAGATCTGCCCTTCGCGGCGGTGACGCTGCGGCGCCTCCTGCGCATGACCGCGGCGGCGCGCGTCGTGTTCTCGGCCAACGGAATGCGCGAGGGGTGGTTCATGCGCCATGTGCCCGAAGAGGTGCGGGGGGAAGACCCGCTCCTCGCCGCGGCGCGCGAATATGGCGACCGGCTCGGCCGGGACCCGGGTCTCGCGCCCGCGCTGGTGGCCTGGACCAGCCCCCTCTTCCCGGACGAACCGGAGGCGGCGGCAAGGCTCCGCGAAGCGGCCTGCTGGATGAGCGATATCGGCAGCCGCGACCATCCGGAATATCGCGCCGAGCAGACATTCCTTCGCGTGCTGCGCCAGCCGGGGATCGGTCTCGACCATCACGCGCGTGCCTTTCTCGCCATGGTGATCGCGCTCCGCTACGAGGCGGACCGCAGCGCTGGCTTCCTTGCGCCGGTGCGCTCCCTGCTCGACATGAGCTCGGCCAATCGCGCCGAAGCGCTCGGCATCGCGCTCCGCCTCGCCTACACGCTCTCGGCCGGAACGCCCGCGCTGCTCGCCGGCACCTCGATCTCTCTCGAAGGATCGCGCCTTGTGCTCCGCCTTTCCGAAGGCACCGGCGTCTTCGCCGGGGAAGGCGTGATCCGGCGGCTGGACCGTCTGGCACAGGTCCTGGGACGGGAAGCCGTCACCGAGCTGATGCAGGAATAGATCAATATGGTTTCCGGTGGATAACCGAAGCGATCCGCCAAAGACATGAAATAGATCGAGAAAGCAAAGCGAGAACGTGACGATTTTTGGTCATCACGCTCTCGGAAGACAAGAACCTGCCGCCCCCCCTGGCTATCTCCCGGCTATCTGCCTTGGCCACCCCTTGGCCCGACCCTTCACCATCGGCGATCCTCCATCGCGCGCCCGGAGAGTCCATGGGCGCGTGAAGAAGGGCGAAGCGGATGCATGACTTGCTGCTGCGTGGCGGGCGGGTGATCGATCCCGAACAGAATCACGATGCGATTGTCGATATCGCCTTCGTTGAAGGCAAGGTCTCGGCGATCGGGCAGGATCTCGGGGCGGCGAAGGAGGTGCGCGACGTTTCCGGCCGCATCGTCGTGCCCGGGCTGATCGATCTGCACACGCATGTCTATTGGGGCGGCACGTCGCTCAGCGTCGATCCTGACGCTTATGCGAAGCCGCTCGGCATCACCACGCTCATCGATGCCGGCTCGGCCGGCGCGGGCAATATCGCCGGGTTCCGCCGCCACGTGATCGAGCGGGCGGAGGTGCGCATCCGCCCGTTCCTGCATATCTCCTTTCCCGGCATCTTCGCGTTCAGCCGCTATTTCATGGTGGGTGAATCGGCCGATCTTCGCTTGCTCGATCCGCGCGCCTGCCTCGATGCGGCACGCGAGCACGAAGACATCGTGGTGGGGATCAAGGTTCGGCTCGGCCGCACCGGCTCCGGCACATCCGGAATCGGGCCGATGGATATCGCGCTCGAAGTGGCCGGCGCCGCCGGCCTGCCCCTGATGACGCATCTCGATTATCCGCCGCCTTCGCGGAGCGAGGTGATGGCGCGCCTGCGTCCCGGCGATATCCTGACCCATTGCTTCCGGCCCTGGCCGAATGCGCCAGTGGCACCCGATCAGACCGTGCAGGCGGACGTGATCGCAGCACGCCGGCGCGGCGTGATCTTCGATATCGGCCACGGGCAGGGTTCGTTCGGCTTCGCCACCGCGATGGCGATGCTGAAGCACGGCTTCCTGCCCGATGTCATTTCCTCGGACGTGCACGTGCTTTCGATCGATGGTCCGGCCTTCAATCTGCTCGAGACGATGTCGAAATTCCTCCATCTCGGCACGCCGCTCACCGAGATCATCCGCGCCGTGACGATCAATGCCGCCCGCGCGGCACGCCTTGGGGATCGCGGCACGCTCGCGCCCGGCCTGCTCGGCGATGCGACGGTGCTCGAGATCGAAGGCGGCCGCTTCCGCTTCACCGATGTGCTCGGCGAGACGTTCGAGGGGGAAAAGCGCTTCGCCTGCCGTGGGGCGGTGCTGGGCGGACGCTGGTGGAGCTGAGATCGAAAGTCAGTGCCGGAAATGGCGCATGCCGGTGAAGACCATCGCCAATCCGGCCCGGTCGGCGGCGGCGATGACTTCATTGTCGCGCATCGATCCGCCGGGCTGAATGACGGCGGTCGCGCCCGCCTCGGCGATGATCTCGAGACCGTCGGCAAAGGGAAAGAAAGCGTCCGAGGCCGCCACGCTTCCGCGTGTCAGCGGCACATCGAGGCCGGCGGCGCGGGCGGCATGCTCCGCCTTCCATGCCCCCATCCGCGCGGCATCGACCCGGCTCATCTGCCCCGCACCGATCCCGACCGTGGCGAGCCCCTTCGCATAGACGATGGTGTTGGAGCGGACATGCTTCGCCACGCGGAAGGCGAAGAGAAGATCCGCGCGTTCCTCTTCGTTCGGCGCGCGCTTCGTCACCACCGTCAGATCGGCCTCGTCTGCCCGCCCCGTATCGCGCGTCTGCACGAGAAAGCCGCCCGCCAGGCTGCGGAAGGCGAGGCCGGGCGTGGCGGGATCTGGCAGTGATCCGCCCAGCAGGAGCCGCACATTCTTTTTCCGCGCCAGGATCTCCTTCGCCGCATCGGAGACCGCAGGCGCAATGATCACCTCGGTGAAGATCGTGGCGATCTTCGCCGCCGTTGCCGCGTCGAGCTCGCGATTGACCGCGACGATGCCGCCGAAAGCCGAGACCGGATCGCAGCGCAGCGCCAGGTCCCAGGCCGCAACGAGAGTCTCGGCGCTCGCCGCGCCGCACGGGTTGGCGTGCTTCACGATCACCACGCTCGGGGCGGAGAACTCCGCCACGCATTCGTAGGCCGCGTCGGTGTCGTTGAGGTTGTTGTAGGAAAGCGCCTTGCCCTGCGCCTGGACCGCGCTCGCCACGCCGGGACGCGCGGCGTTGACGTAAAGGGCCGCCCGCTGATGCGGGTTCTCGCCATAGCGCAGCATCTCGCGGAGCGTGCCGGTGAGGCTGAGATGGGAGGGGAATTCCGCATTCTCGGCGGCGGCGAACCAGGCGGTGATGGCCGCGTCATAAGCGGCGGTGCGGGCGAAAGCGGCGGCGGCGAGTCGCCGGCGCAAAGCCATGCTCGTGCCCCCGGTGGACGCAAGCTCCGCCAGCACTGCGTCATATTGCCCGGGCTCGGTCAGAACGATGACGGAGTCATGGTTTTTCGCCGCCGAACGAATCATGGCCGGGCCGCCGATATCGATGTTTTCGATACACTCGGAGAACGGCGCGCCGCGCGCGGCCGTCTCCTCGAACGGGTAGAGATTGACGGCGACGAGATCGATCGGCGCGATCCCGTGCTCCGCCATCTCCGCCTGATGCCGGGCATCGTCGCGGCGGGCAAGGATGCCGCCATGGATCGCGGGCACGAGCGTCTTCACCCGCCCGTCCAGAATCTCGGGGAAGCCGGTATGCGCCGCCACCTCCTTCACGGGCACACCGGATGCGCCGAGCGCTGCCGCTGTTCCGCCGGTCGAGAGGATCTCGACCCCGCGGGAAGCGAGGCCGGCGGCGAAAGGAACGAGCCCCGTCTTGTCGGAGACCGAAAGGAGGGCGCGGCGGATCGGCATCGGGTCGGTCATCGGGTCACTCGCGCATCAGGGAGTCCGGCCAGGGCGGCGGCCAAAGCGGCGGCCAAAGCGGCGGATAGACGGAAATGGGTGTACGGTCCAGGTTGTGAGGCGAGACCGCGGCGGGGCGCGTATCCGCTCCCGAAGCCGGACCGGGATCGGGGATCGACGAAGTGCCGATCGACTATGAAACGCTGCGCAACTTCCCGATTCCGGAGGTGCGCCAAAGATTTGGCACACGGGATACGATCTTCTATGCACTCTCGATCGGTCTCGGCCAGGATCCGATGGACGCGCGCCAGCTCGATTTCGTCGATCATCACCGCCGGCTCCGGGCGATGCCGAGCATGGCCGTGGTGCTCGGCCATCCCGGCTTCTGGCTCGCCGATCCCGCGACCACGGCGGACGCGTTGCGGCTCGTGCACGGCGAGCAGGGGCTGCGCATCCATCACCCGCTCCCGGTGGCGGGAGAAATCCTCGGGCGGACGCGGGTGACCGGGCTGATCGACAAGGGCGCGGGGGCGGCGGCGCTGCTCACCACCGAGAAAGAGGTGGTCGAAGCGGCGACGGGCCGGTGCCTCGCCACCAGCACGAGCACCATCGTCCTGCGTGGCCAGGGCGGCTTCGGAGGCCCTGCCGGCCCGGTGAAGCCCCTCCCTCCTGCGCCGTCCGGTTCCCCGGACCTCCAGGCGGAATTTGCGACGCGCCCGGAGCAGGCGCTCTATTATCGCCTCAACGGTGATGACAACCCGCTCCACGCCGATCCCGCCGCGGCCGCGAAGGCCGGATTTCCCCGCCCGATCCTGCACGGGCTTTGCACGCTGGGGATCGTCTGCCACGCCCTCATCGCCCGGCTTGCCGACTACGACGCCGCCCGCCTTCGCGCGCTCGATCTCCGTTTCTCCGCGCCGGTTTTCCCCGGCGAGACGATCCGCACCGAGATCTGGCGCTCCGGCGCCTTTCAGGCGCGGGCGCTCGAGCGTGACGTGCTCGTCGTGACCAACGGTCGGGTGGCGTTCGACTCCAATCAGTCGAGAATTGCGGGCCGGGCCCCATGATCGACAAGTTCGTGGCGAGCATGGAAGAAGCGATGGCGGGCATCCGGGATGGCTCGGTCGTTCTGCTCGGCGGCTTCGGCACGGTCGGCCAGCCCGATGCGCTCATCGACGGGCTGATCGCCCACGGGGCGAAGGACCTGACCGTGGTCGCCAACAATGCCGGCACCGGCCATACGGGGCTCGCGCGGCTGATGGAGCTCGGGCGGGTCCGGCGGGTCATCTGCAGTTTTCCGCGCAGCGCCGGCTCGGTCGTCTTCGAGGCGCTTTATTCGGCGGGACGGATCGAGCTCGAGATCGTGCCGCAGGGCACGCTCGCCGAGCGGATCCGCGCCGCCGGCGCCGGCATCCCGGCCTTCTTCACGCCGACGGGCGCGGGCACACGGCTCGCCGAGGGCAAGGAGACGCGCGAATTCAACGGCCGCACCTATGTGCTCGAAAGCGCGCTCCCGGCCGATGTGGCGCTGATCGAAGCCTGGCGCGCGGACCGGTTCGGCAATCTCACCTTCCGGGAATCGGCACGGAACTTCAACCCGATCATGGCCACGGCTGCCGGGCTCACGATCGTTCAGACCCAGCATGCGGTCTTCGCCGGAAGTCTCCACCCGGAAGTGGTCGTCACACCCGGAATCTTCGTCGATCGTGTGCTGCATGTGCCTTACGCCATGCCTGCGGAGAAGGAAGGACAGAATGCCTGACACGGCGCCCCTCGGCATTGCCGCGCTCGACCGACAAGGCATCGCCGCGCGCATCGCGCGCGACATTCCGGAGGGTTGGTACGTCAATCTCGGCATCGGCATCCCGACACTGGTCGCCGAGCATGTGCCGGCCGAGCGCGAGGTGATCTTCCACTCCGAGAACGGCGTGCTCGGGGTTGGCCCCTCGCCGCCCCCCGGCGCGGTCGATCCCTGGCTGATCAATGCCGGCAAGCAGCCCGTGACCCTGCGGCCGGGCGGCTCCTACGTTCATCATGCGGACAGCTTCGCGATCATCCGCGGCGGCCATCTCGATCTCTGCGTTCTCGGCGCTTTCGAGGTGGCGGAGAACGGAGACATCGCCAACTGGGCGACGAAGAAGAATGACGCGGCCGCGGCCGTCGGCGGGGCAATGGATCTCGCCGCGGGCGCCCGGCAGCTCTGGGTGGCGATGGAGCATACGACGAAGAGCGGCGCGCCGCGGCTCGTCGCGCGCTGCACCTATCCGCTCACCGCGCAAGGTGCCGTCAAGCGCGTCTATACGAACCTCGCCGTGCTCGATGTCACGCCGCGCGGCTTCCTGGTGGTCGAGATGGTGCGCGGGCTCGATTTCGAATCGCTGCAAGCCCGCACCGGCGTCCGGCTTCGCCAGCCCCGGTGACAACGCTACCCGAGCAACGCGGCCGTGTGGCGCGCGATCATCCGTTCCTCATCGGTTGGCACGACCCACGCTTCGAGGCGCGAGGTCTCGGTGCTGATCCGCCCCTCGCCGCGATGATTGCGCGCCTCGTCAAGCTCGAGCCCCAGCCACTGGCAACCTGCGGCCACTTCGCTGCGGGTCGCTTTGTCGTTCTCGCCGATCCCCGCGGTGAAGACGAGCCCGTCGATCCCGCCGAGTGAAGCGGCAAGCGAACCGATCTCGCGCACGATCCGATAGACGAAGAGCGCGATCGCCTCGGCTGCCGCCTGTTCCTGAGACGCGCGCAGGGTGCGCATGTCGGAGGAGATGCCGGAGACGCCGAGCAGCCCCGACTTTCGGTAGATCAGGTCCTCGAGCGCGCGCGCATCCATGCCATGATTGTCCATGAGATAAAGAAGCACGCCCGGATCGATGCTGCCGCAGCGCGTGCCCATCGCCAGCCCTTCGACCGCGGTGAAGCCCATCGTGTTCGCAACACTCCGCCCCTCCCGGACGGCGCAGAGGCTCGCCCCGTTGCCGAGATGGGCGAGGACGAGGCGCCTCTCGGCGAGGTGCGGAGCGATCTCGCAGAGGCGCGAGACGATGTATTCATAGGAAATGCCGTGAAATCCGTAGCGCCGCACGCCCTCCTTGCTCAGCGCGCGCGGGATCGCGAATGCCTGCGCCACCGGCGCCTGGCCGTGATGGAATCCGGTATCGAAACAGGCAATCTGGGGCAGGTCCGGCGCATGCGCCGCGAGCGCGCGGATGGGAGCGAGATTGTGCGGCTGATGCAGCGGCGCCAGAGGCTCGAGCTTGGCGAGCGCGGCCAGCACGTCCTGATCGATCCTGACCGGCGCGGCATATTCGGTGCCGCCATGCACGACGCGATGCCCGGCCGCGGCGAGATGCTGACCATGGAGCAAATCTTTCCCTATCCGGAATATCTCGCGCGTCGCGCCGTCGTGATCGAGGCCCGACGGCCAGCTTCGCTCCGCGATCTTCCTGCCCGCCGCGTCATGGACCATGAGCGCGGGTTCAAGACCGATCTTCTCGATCTCTCCGCGAAAGAGGAGGGATTCCGGAGGCTCCAGGCCGTAGAGCGCGAACTTGATGCTGGACGAGCCGGCGTTGAGGACGAGGATGCAATCGGACATTGCGGCCGTCATGCGACGATATGGACGCCGCCGTCCACATAGACGGTCTCGCCGGTGATGCGATGCGCATAGGAAGTGGAGAGATAAACGCAGGTGGCCCCGACATCCATGATGTCGATCGGCTCGCCGATCGGCGCCTTCTGCGCCGCTTCGTTCAGCAGCAGCTCGAAATGCTTGAGCCCGGAGGCCGCGCGCGTCTTCAACGGGCCGGGCGAGATGGCATTGACGCGGATGCGCCGTGGCCCGAGCTCATAGGCGAGGTAGCGGCACGAGGCTTCGAGCGCCGCCTTCACCGGCCCCATGACATTGTAGTTCGGCACGACACGATTGGCCCCGTAATAGCTCATGGCGAGCATCGCCCCGCCCTCGCTCATCAGCGGTGCCGCGAGCCTCGCCATGCGGATGAAGGAGTGGCAGGAGATATCCATCGCTGTCGCGAAGCCTTCGGGGGAGCAGTTGATGAGGCCGCCCTGCAGATCGGCCTTCGGCGCGAAAGCGATCGAGTGGACGAGGATATGGAGCTTCCCCCATTCGTTCCGGATCCGCTCGAAGAGCGCCTCCAAGGCCCCCGGCACGGTGACATCGAGCGCCCCGGTGATCGGCGCGGCAAGCTCCTCGGCCAGCGGCTCGACATAGGGGCGCGCCTTCTCGTTGAGCCAGGTGATGGCGAGTTCCGCGCCCGCCATGCGGAACGCCTTGGCGCAGCCATAGGCGATGGAATGTTCGTTGGCGATGCCGACGACAAGCGCCTTGCGGCCGGCCAGGACGGGATTGAAGCTTTCGCTCATGCAAGAATCCTCATGGCAAGGCCGCGGCCACGCGGGTCTGCCGCGCATGCACGAGCAGGCCGGCAACGGCACAGGAGGCAAGCCGGGTGAGCAGTGAATCGGAGCGGCTCGTCAGGATGATCGGAACGCGCGCGCCGAGCACGATGCCCGCTGCGTCGGCGCCGGCAAGGAAGGAAAGGCTCTTGGCCAGCATGTTGCCAGCCTCGAGGTCCGGAACCACGAGCACATTGGCCTTTCCCGCGACCGGCGAGGCGATATGTTTGGTCTTCGCGGCCTCGGGGTCGATCGCGTTGTCGAGCGCGAGCGGCCCGTCCAGCACCGCGCCGGTGATCTGCCCGCGCTCGGCCATCTTGCAGAGCGCGGCCGCCTCGATCGTCGAGGGTACCTTGGCGGTGACCGTCTCCATCGCGCTCAGGATCGCCACGCGCACCTCGGGAAAACGCATCGCATGGGCCAGATCGATGGCATTCTGCACGATATCGACCTTTTCATCGAGCGTCGGCACGATGTTCACCGCGGCATCGGTGATGATGAGCGGGTCTGGATGGCCGGGCACGTCCATGACATAGCAATGGCTGATGCGCCGCTCGGTCCGGATTCCGCCTTCGCGCGCCACCACCGCGCCCATCACCTCATCCGTATGCAGGCTTCCCTTCATCAGCGCCTGCGCGTGTCCCTTGGCGACCTCCGCCACGCCTTTCGCCGCCGACTCATGGCTGTAGGCGGCATCGACGATCTCGAAACCGCCGATATCGAGGCCGACGGCAGCAGCGATCCGACGGATGCGTTCCGCCGGGCCCACCAGGATAGGCACGATCAGGCCGAGCCGCGCGGCCTCCACCGCGCCATGCAGGGAGACATCGTCGCACGGATGCACGACCGCGGTTCTCGGCGGCGGCCCCTCCCGCGCGGCCTCCATCAGGCGTTCATATTTCGCATGTCGGCGGGTCGGGGTCTCGGCGCGGGCGTCGGGCATCGGCAGAATCCCTCTCGCAGACGAAAGCGTGATGGCCGAAGGTGGAATCACCGAAGGTCCGAATCACACGGGAAGACGAAGACAATGACCGAGAGCGGGACGGGTGAGCAGCAGCGACCTCATCCCGCTCTCGGCCCCTGAGCAATCAGGGCCCTTTCGGGCCGATCACCGTGCCAACATCATTGTGCCTGATCATTGTGCCTGCTGCGGCCGTCCGGTCGGTGTGACGAAATCATGATCTGCCCGCCGCCGCAGGCAGACATTGACGTCGATCAAGAGGAAGCGAGAGCGTGATGACCGAAGGTGAAATCACCGTAGGTCTGAATCACGCGAGAAAACAATGACCGAGAGCGGGATAAGGGAGCGCGAGCGAGCGCATCCCGCTCTCGGCTCAGCGTTCCGCGGAAGGCTCGATCCAGCCGATATTCCCGTCCGGGCGGCGGTAGATGACGTTGAGCGTGCCCGTCCGGCTGTTGCGGAACATCAGGACCTGCTGGTCCGCGAGATCGAGCCGCATCACGGCGTCGCTCACCGAGAGAAGCACGATCTCCGTTGCGGATTCGGCGATCACCGCGGCGTAGGGCCCCGTCTCGGCGCTGCGGGCCGAGGCTGCCGAGGCCTGCTCCTCCTGGGAGAGGATATATTGGCGGCCCATCTCGGGCCGCTCGCGGTTCGCAAGGTCGCGCGCATGCTCGTTGACGCGCCGTCGATAGCGGCGCAGCCGCTTGGCGATGTGCTCGGCCGCATCGTCGAAGGCGGTATGCGCGTCCTGTGCCTCGCCTTCGGCGCGCAGCACGAGGTCCCGTCCGGCGTGCAGGTTGATATCGCAGGTGAAGAAATTGCGGGCGCGTCCGAAGGTCACCGCCGCGTCCAGCGCATGATCGAAATATTTGCGTGTGATGCGGTCGAGATTCTCCGAGACATGCGTCCTGAGCGCGTCCGAGAGATCGAGCTGCTTGCCGGAAATGGTGATCTGCATGGCCTCCCTCACGCCGACGCCATCTTTTCCCGGCGCCGCTGCACCGAGCTTGGAATGCGCAGGGCTTCACGATATTTGGCCACGGTTCGGCGCGCGATGTCCACTCCTTCGCGCCTGAGCGCGCTGACGATCGCATCGTCCGAAAGCACCGAGTCTGGTGACTCGCCCTCCACCAGGACGCGGATCCGCTGGCGGACGGCCTCGGCGCTGTGCGCCTCTCCATCCACCCCGGCGATCGCGGTGGTGAAGAAATATTTGAGCTCGAAGATCCCGCGCGGTGTTGCGATATATTTGTTCGCCGTCACCCTGCTCACCGTGCTCTCGTGCATCTCCACCATCTCCGCCACGTCGCGCAGGATGAGCGGACGGAGATGACCGATGCCATGCTCGAAGAATCCGTTCTGGCGACGCACGATCTCGGCCGCGACCTTGAGAATCGTCTCGGCGCGCTGCTCGAGCGAGCGCACCAGCCAGTTGGCGGCGGCCAGCCGCTCGGCGAGGAACGAGCGCTCCGCGCCCCGCGCGCCGATGCTGATGCGTGCATGAAAAGCGTGATTGATGAGGACGCGCGGCAGCGTGTCCGGGTTGAGCTCGAGATGGAAGCCACCGCCCTCCTCGCGGCGCATCAGGATGTCGGGCACGAGAGGCGCCAGCGGCTCGGCATCGAAGCGGGTGCCCGGCTTCGGGTCGAGCCGGCGCAGCTCGGCCACCATGTCCGCGAGATCCTCGGCATCGACACCGCAGATCTCCCGGAGCTCCTGCATCTCCCGCCGGGCGAGAAGATCGAGATGCTCGAGCAAGGCGGCCATCGCCGGATCGAGACGGTTGCGCTCAGCGAGCTGGGCTGCGAGGCACTCGCGCAGGTCGCGGGCGAAGCAGCCCACCGGATCGAATTGCAGCATGCGCACGCGCACGCGCTCGACCGCCTCGAGCGGAGCGCCGAGTGCCAGCGCGAGCGAGGCGGGCTCGGCGGAGAGTCGCCCCGCGGGATCGAGGAGGGCGATCAGATGGGCCCCGATCAGCCGCTCGCTCGGTGTTTCGAAGGCAAGCCGCAGCTGTTCGGAGAGATATTCGCGCAAGGACCGCGGACCCTCCGCCACGTTCTCGATCCCGCGCTCGTCCGGCTCGAAGGAAGCGCCATTCCTGCCGGCCCCATCCCCTGGGCCGCCAGCATCATATGTTTCAGCATGTTCGGCATCGAGCGGCGCCGTCTCCGGCGCCGGCAGGGCTTCCGAGCTCACCAGCGCCGCCGCATCCGCCTCCGGCGGCAACGGATCCGCGCGCTGGTCGAGGGCCGGGATATCGACTTGCGTGTCCCCGCCTGCCCCATCCTGCTCCTCGTCGCGCTCGAGCAGCGGGTTGCGCTCCAGCTCCTCCGACACGTAGGTCGCGAGGTCGAGATTCGAAAGCTGCAGAAGCTTGATCGCCTGGCGCAACTGGGGCGTCATCACCAGCGTGGTGGACTGGCGGATCTCCAGGCGCGGTCCGATTGTCATGGCCGCAAGCTAATGTTCCGCCGGATCGATATGGGTTCTGGTGGAATCGCGAAGCGATCCGCCGAAGCCATGCCGATCCAGCGATTCAGGCATCACGCCCTCGTCCAGCGAGAATAATTCGCGAACATTAGCAGCGACCATGGCCCGGCGATACTATAGGCTGAACCTTTCCCCGAGGTAGAAGCGACGCACATCGGCGTGTGAAACCACTTCCTCCGGCTCCCCATGCATCAGGACCTCGCCGTCGTGAAGAATATAGGCGCGATCCACGATCTCGAGCGTTTCCCGCACATTGTGATCGGTGATCAGCACGCCGATTCCACGAAGCTTCAGATGCGAAACGAGATCGCGAATCTCGCCGAGCGCGATCGGATCGATGCCGGCGAGCGGCTCGTCGAGCAGGATGTAGCTCGGCTGGCTCGCCAGCGCCCGCGCGATCTCAAGCCGCCTCCGCTCGCCGCCCGAGAGGGCGAGCGAGGGGGTGCGCCTGAGATGCGTGATCCCGAACTCGGAGAGCAGGGCCTCCAGCATCTGCTCGCGCCGGTCGGCGTAAGGCTCGGAAACTTCGAGAACCGCGCGGATATTCTGCTCGACATTGAGGCCGCGGAAGATGCTTGCCTCCTGGGGCAGATAGCCGATGCCGAGCCGCGCCCTCCGATACATCGGCA
Organism: Acetobacteraceae bacterium; assembly: GCA_035509315.1. Classification (GTDB taxonomy): domain Bacteria; phylum Pseudomonadota; class Alphaproteobacteria; order Acetobacterales; family Acetobacteraceae; genus JAKAWQ01. Next base: position 118,072 of record DATJLS010000030.1, read on the forward strand.
GCGTCGTGATATCCGCGCCGTCGAGCGTGATGGTCCCGGTGTCCGGTGGCACCAACCCGACGATCATGTAGAAGGTCGTCGTCTTGCCCGCGCCGTTCGGACCAAGCAGCCCGACCGCCTCGCCGCGCGTCAGGCGGATATTCACGTTGCGGACCACGGGGCGGCGGCGGAACCGCTTGCCAAGCCCCTGGGCGACCAGGCCGCCATCACCGGAGAGGAGACGGAAGCGCTCGCTCATGGATGCGTCCCCGCCGGCTGGCTCGCCTGGGGTGTCTTTCCGACGGGCGGCGTCCCCGCCGGCTGATTCACGGTGTTCGGCACGACCAGTCCCTGCACCCTCTCGCCCGGCGCGGAAAGGAGCTCCGCCTGGCCGGTCTTCATATCGACGACCCCGCGCGCGCCGTTAAGCTGGTTCTCTCCGCGCGTGATCCGGACATCGCCGAGAATGAGCGCGATCCCGCTCGACGGCACATAGACACCGCGATCGCCGGTGATGGTGTCCGCAGCCGTCCGGATCGTCACATTGCCGAATGCCTCGACCCGCTTGATCTGCCCGGAGCTGGCCAGCGGATCGGCGGTGTTCGGCCCGCCGGCCCGGCCCTGTGGCGTCGCAGGCGCGGGGGCGTTTGCGGGCGCATTCGCAGGCGCGGGCGTGGTGTACGCGACCAGCGTATCCGCCGTGAGCCGCCGCCCGTCATTGGTGACGACGACGGCATCGCCGCGCGCCACGGCCATGTGCTTGTCGGGCCAGTATTCGACATCGTCGCGGGCGGTCAGGACATCGCTGGGCGTGGTCAGCTTGAGGTGCCCGCCGGTCAGCACGAGCACCGCCTCGTCGAGGTCATAGACGGCATGATCGGCGAAAGCCTGATCGGTCGCGGTGAAGATGTGCACGTGGCCAACCGCCTCCAGCCGGTAGATTTGCTGCCCGCCGGTATCGGCCGAGTCGGCCGCGCTCGCAGGCTGAACCTGGGCGGAGGCGGACGCCGCGCCGGCCTTCGGTCGGTAATGGGCGATAAGCTCGTCGGCGGTGACCGTCACCGCCCCGCGCACGGCCTGCGCGTCGCCGCGCGCGATCACCACCTGCTGGTTCTGCCGCCACTCGATCCCGCCGACCGAGGTGATGGTGATCGGGCCGCCTTGCGAAAGATCGAGCGGCTGCGCCGCCGCCATCCTTGTGCCGAGGACGAGCGCAAGGAGGAGCAGAAGAGCGCCCCATCGCCTCATTGCCCCGACGCCTTCTGGACGCCCCCCTGGACGCCCCCCTGAGTGTCCCCTTGGGCGTCCCCGTTCAGCACGAGGCGCGCCGGACCGCTGAACTGGATGACCTCGCCCCCATCGAGCAGGGTATAGCCCATGGCATCGAGCGTTCCGAACGGCCCTTCGGCGCTCACCGGCACGCCGCTCGCCGCCGCGTTGGCGGCGAGATCGACCGTGGTGCTCGCCGAACGGAGGGTCGTCCCGTCATCCCGATAGAGCGTGACGCCCCCGGAAAGGTCGAGCTGGCGGCTCTTCTGGCCATAGACCCCCCGCGGCGCCGAAAGCATGACCCACGATCCGGAATGCAGCGTGATATCCCCCTTCGGGTCCCTGAGATCGACGCGGTCGGGCCCCTTCTGCATGGCGGAGGCGGCGGTGACGGTATAGGGCTCGCCCTTCTGATCGACGCTGCTGTATCGCGCGTCGATGAGCTTCCCGCCGGCACCATGTGCCGCCTGATCGATATGGAAGCTCACGCGCTGGCCCGCGACCCCGCTTTCGAAATCGGGCCAGAGCGCCACGGAGGCAAGCAGTGCGAGGCCGAAGAACGGCAGGAGGCGCTTCGCCCAGCGCACCGCGAACCGCCGACGCGCGAGGCTTCCGGGCGTGGGCATGGAACGGATGCGGGCGAGCCCGAGCAGATGGATCCGCCCGAGCTCACGCGGGGCCGCTGCGGGCCGCCGCTTGCCCACCGGCGCCTCGATATCCGCCACTAGACCACTCCGGCCCGCAGCAGGTCGTGCACATGCACGAGGCCGAGCACCTCATTCTCGTCATTCACCACGAAAAGGGTGGTGATCGGCCGCAGCCCCGCATTCATCTCGTGCAGCGCCTCGGCAGCGAGCGCGTCGGGCCCGATCGTCCGCGGCGTCTTGGTCATCACCTCGCCAACGCGCCGGGAAAGCAGGTTCGGGCCCATGGCGCGGCGCAGATCGCCGTCGGTGATGATGCCGGCAAGCCGACCGCCTGACCCGACGACGCCGAGGCAGCCGAAAGATTTCTCCGTCATCACCAGGAGCGCCTGATCCATCGGCAGCTCGGGCGGGACGAGGGGCAGGGCCTCCCCCACATGCATCATCTCACGCACCCGCCGCAACCCGGCGCCAAGACGCCCGCCGGGATGGAACTGGCGGAAATCGCTCGCCGTGAAGCCGCGACGCTTGAGCAGCGCCACCGCAAGGGCATCGCCTAAGGCCATCTGCATGGTGGTGGAGGTGGTGGGCGTGAGGCCCATTGGACAGGCCTCCGCCGCCGGCGGCAGGAGCAGCACCACATCCGCCGCCGCCGCCAGCGCCGAGCCCGCCCGCGCCGTGATCGCGATCAGCGGCAGGGCGAAACGGCGCAAATGCGCGACCAGATCGGCAAGCTCGGCGGTTTCGCCCGAGTTGGAAAGCGCCAGCACCGCATCGCCCTCGACGATCATGCCGAGATCGCCGTGCGAGGCCTCTCCCGGATGGACGAAAAACGAGGGCGTTCCGGTCGAGGCCAGGGTTGCCGCGATCTTCCGCGCCACATGGCCGGACTTGCCCATGCCGGAGACGACGACGCGCCCCGAGACACCGAGCAGCAGGGCAACCGCGCGGGGAAAATTCTCATCGAGCGAGGCGGCGAGCGCGCGCAGTCCATCCGCCTCCAGCGCCAGCACTGCGCCAGCCGCGGCGAGATCGTCGCCCGGCTCCACGACGGGGGGATTCAAGGCCAGGTGGGACATCCGAGTCGGTTCATCTTGAGATCGGCACTTTCCTTGCTTTGTATGGATGCGCCCCGGAGAGGGTCAACAGCATCGCCGACTCTGGGGGCGAATTGCGGCAAGAATTATGCCAGATAATGCGCCTAAAGCTTGACCTTCATCCGTTTCGTCCGGTTAACTCGGATTTATCCGCCGCGTCGCGACATAGGTTTCCCCCAGGGCGGCTGAAGGGCACGTCATGTCGGCAGCGATCCGCCCAAGCCGCAGGTTCCGGCTGGTTCTCATCAAGCCCTCGCACTACGACGATGACGGCTACGTGATCCAGTGGCTGCGTTCGGCGATCCCTTCCAACACGCTGGCCGCCCTTCACGGGCTTGCGCTGGACGTTCGTGACCGTCGCGCGCTCGGAGCGGACATCGCCCTCGAGATCACCGCGTTCGACGAAACGAACACGCGCATCCGGCCGGACCGGATCGCGCGGATGATCAAGGCGGAGGACGGGCTCGGCCTGGTCGCGCTGGTCGGCGTGCAATCGAACCAGTTCCCGCGCGCCGTCGATATCGCCCGGCCGCTCAGGAAAGCGGGCATTCCGGTCGCGGTCGGCGGCTTTCATGTCTCCGGCCTGCTCGCCATGCTGCCCGGCATCCAGCCCGATCTGCAGGAGGCGCTCGATCTCGGCATCACGCTCTTCGCGGGCGAGGCGGAGGGGAGGCTCGAGACCGTGCTTGCCGATGCGCTCGCGGGCCGGCTCAAGCCGATCTACAATTTCATGGACGATCTGCCGGGGATCGAGGGCGCACCACCGCCGATCCTGCCAAGCGCGATCATCCAGCGCACCGCCGGGAATATGACCAGCTTCGATGCCGGCCGGGGCTGCCCGTTCCAGTGTTCCTTCTGCACCATCATCAATGTCCAGGGCCGCAAGTCGCGCACCCGCTCGCCAGACGATGTCGAGGCGATCATTCGCGGCAATCTCGCCCAGGGCATCGATCATTTCTTCGTCACCGACGACAATCTCGCGCGCAACCGCAACTGGGAGCCGATCTTCGACCGGCTGATCCGCATGCGCGAGGAGGAAGGGCTTTTCTTCCGCTTCGCGATCCAGGTGGACACGCTCTGCCACAAGATCCCGAACTTCATCGAAAAGGCGGCCCGCGCCGGTGTCACGCGCGTCTTCATCGGGATGGAGAGCATCAATCCGGAAAACCTGCTCGCCGCCAAGAAGCGGCAGAACCGCATCTCCGAATATCGCCGCATGCTGCTCGCCTGGAAGAAAGTCGGCTGCTTCACCTATGCCGGCTATATCCTCGGGTTTCCGGGGGATACGCCCGAGACGATCCAGCGCGACATCCGCATCATCCAGCGCGAGCTTCCGCTCGACCTTCTCGAATTCTTCTGCCTGACCCCCCTGCCGGGATCGGAGGATCACAAGCGCCTCTTCACCACGGGCGTGCCGATGGACCCGGACATGAACAAATACGATGTCGAGCATGTCTGCACGACGCATCCCATCATGTCCAAGGCCGAGTGGGAGCGTGCGTACCAGCTCGCCTGGGAGACCTATTACACGCCCGAGCACATGGAACGGGTGATGCGCCGTGCCAGCGCCTGCGGCATCAGCCCCGGCAAGATGATGTTCCTGCTGCTCTGGTTCTGGGGCTGCGTGACGCTCGAGAAAATCCATCCCCTCCAGGGCGGCTATCTGCGCCGCAAGGTCCGCACCGATCGCCGGCCCGGCCTGCCGATCGAGACTCCCCTGCTTTTCTATCCGCGTTACATTGCCAATCTGATCCACAAGCATCTGCGCATCGGGGGGATGATCTGGCGGATGGGCGCGGTGCGGCGCGCGATCAAGCGCGATCCCAATCGCCGCGCCTATATGGACACCGCCCTCACCCCGGTGACCGACGAAGAGATGGATGCGCTCGAGATGTTCACCGCGACCGATGCGGCGCGCCATGCGGCCGAAAAAGCCAAGCGCGATCTCGCCCGCGCACGGGCGACCGCGAGCCAGCCGGCCTGAACCCGTTTTCGGCCATTGTTTTCTCGCGCGATTCACGCCTTCGGCGATCTGCTTTAGAGCGCGATGACCGGAGGTGGGAAAACCGTAGGTCTCTCTCACGGGATAAAACAATGACCAAGAGCGGGACGAGTGAGCGCGAGCGATCCCGTCCCGCTCTAGTGTCCTGCCCCTGAAATGCCTTCGCATTTCAGGGACCAGCAGGTCGCTGAAAACAAAGAGAGCGAGTGTCCCGACGCGTGATGACGATATTTGCGAGTCGGGACACTAGAGCGAATTGCGTTTGCACGGGCTCACGCGATTCGCTCTAAGTGTTTGTTTTGCGAGCATCTTCACGCGATCAGCCGATTCCGTCTGATCGCGATCTGTTCTAGCGACGGAAAAATCCCGGATCGGCCGGCGGGTCCGCCCATTCCTCGGTGATGCTGGTGACCTCCGCCGCTGCCGGGCCACGGCGACAGGCCCGCAATATTTCCTCGACTGCCGCCTCCTCGCCGGCCACCAGCGCCTCGACGACCCCGTCGGCACGGTTGCGCACCCACCCCGCGATGCCGAGCCTCCGCGCCCGCGCCACCATCCAGTCGCGATAGCCGACACCCTGCACACGCCCGACGATGAGGAGGCGCCGCGCTCTCACTTCGGGGCTTCGGCCAGGCTGGCGTAGCGGGCGGCGATGGCGATCTCGGCGCGGATCGCATCCCGCCGTTCCGCCGCCAGCTCGTCCTCGCCCCAGAGCTCCGCCTGGAACATCTCGTCGAGGAGCGAGGCATCGGCGGCCTCCGCAGCGCCGAGCCGGCCGCGAATGAGGGCAAGCCCGAGCACGAGGCTGCCGAGAGCGGGCACGGCAAGCCCGAGTGCTGCGAGGGCCGGCACGCTGGCCGCGGCCACTGCGGCGCGGAGCGCGGCCAGGGCGGCAGGATCCTGCGGCAGGGGCATCACGCCGGTGGTGATCTTGAGGGAGGCGCCGAGCTCGCGCGCCGCCCAGTCGAGCCAGGGCTGCCATACCGCTTCCTGGCGCCGCGCCAGCGCCTCCGGCTCCGCTGCGCGGTAGCAGAGCAGATCGGACCCGCCATAGGCGGCGATGGAAGCGATCGTCGGCTCCGGAGCGGGCGCGATCCGTTCCTGCGCCGTCGCGGCCAGACGGGTCAGAAGGAGATCGTCGGCCCCGATCCTCTCGCCCTTGGGCCGGCTCTCCCATTCCCGGGCGATCGCCTCGGCAAGCGGCCTCGTGGGCAGGATGAGCGCGCCGCCGCCCGGCACGCGGAGCGGCTTCGCGTCGAGGAAGATCGCAAAGCCGCCCAGGGTGGCATCATTCGGAGCGGGCGCCGCGCGCGCCTCGTCCCAGATCCGTCGCGCGCCCTTCATTGATGGAAAAGACCGCGCAGGAGATTGAGCGGATTGTTGGGCGCAGCCGACTTGCCGCCGCTTGCGGGCGGTGGAGCGGGCGGCGGCGCGGCGGGGCCGGACGCGCCAAAACGGGCCAGCTCCAGGGCCGGTCCGCAGTCCGGAACATTGTTGGACGACCCGCCATGCAGGGCCCCAAGAATCTCGGCGAGCAGGCCGTTGGGCTTGGCCGAGCCGCTGATGGCGCCACTCACATCCGGTGCGATCTTCGGGCCAAGGAAGGTGCCGTTCACGCGCACCGGCAGCGAAATCGCGCCATTGCCATACTGGTAGGAGGGATCGAGACGCAGGGCCAGCGTCTCCTGCCCGAGGGCGAGGCCCCCACCGCCGGTGACCGTGAGCCTTCCTGTCTCGAGCAGGAAGGTTCGCAGGTCGACGAAGCCATTGGTCGCATCGAAGCGGGCGGCGAAGCAGCGGACCTCGCTCTGCCCGGAGCCGAGCAGCGCGGGCGGCACCTGCGCCGTGCGGAGGACCGAGCCGAGCAGATGCCGGATCACATCGTTGCTGACGCTGCCGCCCGCCATCGCCACGCCGAGCGAACCGTTGAGGCGAGAGGCGATCGCGTGCGCCGTGTTGCCCGCGCCGCTCAGACGCGCCTGGAGCTGGACCGTCCCGCTCGCCTCCGCCGGCTCGCCGAAGGCTGCCAGCAGCGGTGCAAGCGCAAGTGCCGGGGCGTCGATCGTGAGGGAGACAGGCGGGGTCTCAGCCGCGGCGTTCACGGCAGCGGTCAGCGCGACATGCCCGCCCGGCGCCTGGACACCGAACGGGGCGAGCGTGAGGCTGCCATCCTTGAGCACGAGCTTGCCGGCGAGATTGCCGTACGTGATGCCGCCGGTGATCAGGCTGCCGACGCCGAGCGTGAGGTCGGCGTCAGCCACCCTGAGCGCCGCGAAGGGAAGCGGCGTGTCGGGGATGAGCCGCGCGGGCGATCGGCTTTCGGAAGAGGGTGGAACGGGCGGCGGAGCCGGGGGTGCAGTCGCGGCCGGAGCCGGTCCCGAAGCTGCCGGCTTCATGGCGGCGCGCAGCGCATCCAGATCGAGCCGCTTGGAGGTGAGCGCAGCCGTGAGCGCCGGCCGCGCGCCGCTGAGCGCCAGCGTCGCATCGCCGGAGAGATCGCCCTGGGGCATCGTCAGCGTGAAATCGGAAAGCCGCACCCATTGCCGCCATCCCGTCTCGGCATCGGTGATCTGGCCGGAGAACGAGACCTGAGCGAGTGAGGGCAATTTCCGGGCGGCCAGAGGCGAGAGGGCGGCGAGATCAGGCACCTGGATGGAAACCGCGAGGCTCGCGCCGGCCAAGCTCTCCGGCCGCGTCACCGAGCCGGAGATGGCGAGGTTGGCCCCGGCACCCGCCGCCTGGATCGCGACCGGCCAGGGCGTTGCCGGCGGCGGCGGGCCGAAGCCGGCGGGAAGCAGCGCGGCCGGCGGACCGAGTGTCGCGGAGACGGAAAAGGGCGTGGCGCCGAGGTCTCCGGCCAGCATCAGCTTGCAGGGCTGATCGAGCGCGGGAGCGGTGAAGGAGAGATCGCTGAGCGCGAGGCCGGGCATGATCGTGCCGAGGTCCGATTTTCCCGCCTCGATCGAGACATTGCTGAACTCTGGGCTAAGCTCCGGCGAGACGGTTCCTGGCTTGGTCCCGGAATTGGTCCCGGAATCAGCAAGGTTCGCCGCCAGCTTCACATCGTGCAGCGCCGGCAGCTTCCGGCCGGGAAAGAGCGGCGAGAGCGCCTCGAGCGCCGGCAGGTCAGCCTGCAAATGGAACTGATAGCCGCGAAGGACGGCCGGATCTGCGACATTTCCGTCGAGCGAAGCCTGCGCCGCGCCCAGCGTGAAGGCGAGCTGCACGGGCCAGGGCGCATTGCCGCCAGGTCCCGCGAGGGGTCCCGCGAGGCGAGCGAGCGAGCCGGTCTGGCCGCTCAGCGTGAAGGGCAGGCCGGCATAGTTCGCGGTGGCCGCGAGCTTCATCGGCGCCGTGTCGGAGGCGCTGTTGGCCGTGAAGGAGGCGAGCGCCAGCGTCCCATGCCGGCCGGTGCGGTCATCCTGCCAGGAGAGCTTCCCGTCCGTGATGCGGATCGCGCGCACATCGATCGCGACGTGACGGCCCCTGGGAACATTCTGCGCGGTGTTCGCAGCAGCGGGAGCGGGCGATGGCGAAGGGGACGTGGAACGCGGAGCCGCCGCCCCGGCGAAGGAGAGATTGGTCTCGCCCGCCCGGTTGATCTCGACTGCGATCACCGGCTGCACCAGGACGATGCGGCGGATGGCGAGCCTGCCGCCCAGCAGGGGCAGAAGCGAGAGCTGCGCATCGAGCCGCTTCAGCGTTGCCATTTCCGGATCAGAGAAGCCGGGAGGATTGGCCAGCGCCACATCCTCGGCCGAGATCGTCGGGGTGAAGGAAAGGGCAAGCGAGAGCGGTCCGTTCAGCGCAAGCTGCCGGCCGAGCGCCTTATCCACCGCTTGCTCGATCTCCGGCTTGTACGCATTCGGGTCGAAGCGGGCGACGAAGATGCTGATGGCGAGGACCGGGACAAGGATCACGACCGCGATCACGGCGAAGGCGATGCGGCGGACGAGCCGGCGGCGCCTTCTCGCGTTCGCGCGCGCCAGCGCCCGATCTTGCGTCACCGCGCGGCTGCCCCGATCCGGAGATCGAAGGGATTGGCCTCAGTCAGCAGCCTCTGCACTCCTCCTGGTTGGGACGGGCGAGGATACCAGTCCCGCCGGGGCGTGGTCGATCGGCCACGGGTTCCCGACTTCCATGTTCTACATTGGCATGGCCTACACTGGCAGCGTGACAATGGCCTTGGCCCCGCCGCGCGGGCGATTGACCAGGATCACGTCGCCGCCATGGGCACGCAGGATGTTGCGGGCGATTGGCAGGCCGAGGCCGGTGCCCCCGGTTTCGCGGTTCCGGCTCGCCTCCAGCCGCTGGAACGGCTGGAAGACGCGCTCGAGATCGGCGGGCGGGATGCCCGGCCCTTCGTCCTCGATCTCGATCCGCGCCACCCCTCCGCCGCTTCTGCCTTCCGGTGGAATGAGCGTGAGCAGGGCCCCGCCGCCATAGGCGACCGCATTGCTGACGAGGTTCCCGAGCGCGCGCTTGAGGGCGATGAGTCGGCCCCGCGCAGTGCAATGCGCCGGCCCGGCATAGGCGAGCCTCTCCGTCGCTTCCGGGCGGACATCGGCGGCCTCGTCGAGAACGGTCTGGCAGAGCAGCGCGAGATCGAACGGCACCACCGGCTCGGCGGCGGTGGTGTCGCGGCCGAAATCGAGCGTTGCGGCGACCATTGTCTCGAGCTCGTCGAGATCGGCAAGCATCTTCCGCCGCTGCTCCTCATCCTCGATGAACTCAGTGCGCAGCTTGAGCCGCGTGATCGGGGTGCGCAGGTCATGGCCGATGGCGCTGATCAGGAAGGTGCGATCATCGACGAAGCGGCGAATGCGCGCGGCCATGGTGTTGAAGGCGGCGGCGGCGGTCGCGATCTCGGTCGGCCCATCCTCGGAGAGCGGCGGGGCATTGACGTCGCGCCCGAGCCGTTCCGCGGCGGCGGCAAGCGTGCTGACAGGCCGGGTGAGCCGGCGCACCGCCCAGATGGTGAGCAACGCCGCGACCGCCGTCATCAAGGTGAAGGCGGTGAGGAAGGAGGGCGAGTGCCAGGGCAGCGGCGGCGGCACGCGGACGCTGACCGTGAGCCAGGGGCCGTCATCGGGCGGTGGTGGCGCCAGGGGAGATGCCAGCGGCGGTGCCAGGGGACCCAGGGAACCGGGCGGTGGCGGCTCCGGCTCCCGGCGCGGCAGCCGCATGCCGATCAGGAGCCGCCGCTCGGGAAAATCGCCGCGGACGACGATCTTGTCGGGGCGCAGCCAGGGGGGCACCGGCACCAGCAGCATCGCGACATGGAGCGCGCGCTTGAGCGGCTCCGGCGCGAGCGGCAGCCTCCGGTCGGGCGTGTCGATCGGCGAGCGCGGAAGGATTTGCACCCGCATCCCGGGGGGCATGGCGATCACCGAAAGGGCGGCCTCCCGATCGTCCGGCGGCACGGTCGCGACCGCGCGGTAGAGCATGCTGAGCCGGACCGAGATATCGCGGATCTGGGCCAGGCGCTGCAGATCGACCCGATCCAGCGCATCGATCGAAAGGCCGGCGACCTGGACGGTGATGAGCGCGGCCAGCAGCAGCACCGCCGTGCGCGCGGCCAGGCTGCGCGGCCAGAGGCTGAACCTCCCCAGGGTGAGCCTGCCCAGCCGGATCCCGCGCAGCCGGATCGCGCCTGCGCTCATCGCCGCTCGATCGTGGTGGCGAGCACATAGCCGCCCCCGCGCACGGTCTTGATGAGCTGGGCATGGCGGCCGTCATCGTCGAGCTTGCGGCGGAGCCGGCTGATGGCGACATCGATCGCGCGGTCGAACGGCCCGGCCTGCCGGCCGCGCAGGAGGTCGAGCAGCATATCACGCGTCAGCACCCGGTTGGCGCGTTCGATGAGCGCGAGCAGGAGGTCGTATTCGCCGCCCGTGAGCGGTACCTCGACGCCTTCGGGGTTGACCAGCCGCCTTCGCGCCGGCTCGAGCGTCCAGCCCGAAAAGCGCAGCGCCTGGGCGCCGGCCGCCTCGCGCCGCTCGGAAGGCTCGCCGGAACGGCGCAGCACCGCGCGGATGCGCGCGAGCAGCTCGCGCGGATTGAAGGGCTTGGCCAGATAATCGTCGGCACCAAGCTCAAGGCCGATGATGCGGTCCGTCTCCTCGCCCATGGCGGTGAGCATGATGATCGGCACGTCCGACTGGCTGCGCATCCAGCGCGCGAGATCGAGCCCGCCTTCCCCGGGCAGCATCAGGTCGAGGACGACGAGATGGAAATGGGCATGCGGCCAGGCGCGCCGCGCGTCGCGCGCATCGCGCACCGCTGTGACCCGGAAACGATTGCGCTCGAGAAAGCGGGCCAGGAGCTCGCGGATCTCGCGATCGTCGTCAACGATCAGGACGTGCTGGGCGGTCTCCACGGGAAGCAAGCATAGCGCCTCGGCGAGAATTTCTCACGTCCGCGTCCTTCGCCCGGCGCGGGGCAGGAGAGCACGGAACGCGGTTGCACTCCGTTGCGCTTCGTCGCGATCCTGCCGGAATTGCGCTGGCATAGTGCGCCGCCTCGGACCCAATTCCCGTGGAGGAGCGATAGATGCGCATCTTGATCCCCGGCCTTGTCGGGGCCGCCCTGCTCGCCGGGGCCGCCGCCGTGACCTTCTCGCCGCTGGCTGGCGCCCAGCCGGCGCCCGCCGCCGGCGCGCCCGCCCAGGTCGTCTCTCCGCCGGGTGGGCCGCCGCCCGGGCCAATGGCGAACCGGCCCGATCGCGGCTGGATGCCCGGGATGGGGATGCCGATGATGCGCGGCCCGGCAGGAGGGGCCGGACCTTGGATGAATGGCCCCTGGATGAAGCGGCACGCCCTGCATGCCCTGTTCGCGTGGCGGGAGACCTGGGGTCTCTTCCATCGCCCGGCCGATCTCGGGCTTTCCCCCTCCGATGTCCAGACGATCGCCGAGGGGATCCTGCTGCGCAACGGCGAGCATGACTGGAAGGTGGGCGATGTGACGCCGAACGCCGATCAGACGGTGAGCTTCGCCTTCGTCACCGCGCATGGCGACGTGATTGCCCGCTTCACCATGAACACGAGCAACGGGCGGATCACCCGCACCGACTGAGCCCGATAAGCTAGCCTCCGCCGTCACGGGCGCCCCGAGGGGCGCCCCTCGGGGCGAGCCTTGGGGACTGCGCGCCAGGGTGGGCGAGGGGTGCGCTCCTGAGCTGCGCACGGCGAAGGCCGACGGGCAGGAAGGGCGCCATCCGCAGCAGGACGAAATCCCCCAGCACGACGTGGTGGGCGATGGCCGCCAGCGCATGGAGCCCGGCCAGGATGATCAGAAGATCGGCGAGCCTGGTGTGGAGGTGGCCGAGCAGGCCGAGCAGGCCATGGGTGAGGAAGGCGACCGGCGGCACCAGGAGCATTCCGTAGAAGTGATAGCCATGGCCGAAGGAGCGTGACGCGCCGGCCAGCACGGTGATGCCGATCAGCACATAGAGCGCCCCATGCACGGCTTTCGCCGCCGTCCCGAGAAGACCGGGCTCGGCCGCGAGCCGCCTTCCCGGCCCAAGCCGCCAGGTGATGCGGGCGAGCAGCATCGCGCCGATGGTCAGGCCGATCAGCGTGTGTGTCGTGAGCGCCGCGCCGCGCGGCGTGCCGCGCGGGAACAGGAAAAACCCCTGGCCAAGGAGCCAGTTGATGCCGATGAGGGCGGCCGTGGCCCAGTGGAAGACGATGCTCGCCCGGTCATAATGCACATCCTGCCAGGCGGGGCCCGCCGCCGGGCCTTGGAGAGATTGGCGTCCGCTCATCCCTTGCTCCCGTCACGGACGGCTCTCTCCCCGGCGATAGGCAGCGCGTTGGGGACGAGATTAATCGCGAAAAAAGTGACTGGCTCGTGAAAAAGCGTAAGGAAATCCGCCCGTAACCAAATTCCGGGCGCGGGCGCGACCGATTCAGCTGCTGCCGATGAGCACGCCGGTCGCGAAGACCAGCGCGCCGCCGAGCGCCACCTGAAGTGTCGCCGAGACCGGCGGCGTATCCATGTATTTCCAGCGGATCCAGGAGATCGCCAAAAGCTCGATCACCACGACGATCACCGCTACGATGAGCGCGGTGCGGAAGGCGGGGATGAGGAACGGCAGGGTATGGCCGATGCCGCCCAGGGTGGTCATCAGGCCGCACACCGCGCCGCGCACCCAGGGTGAGCCGCGGCCGGTCAGGCTGCCGTCATCCGAGAGCGCCTCGGCGAAGCCCATCGAGATTCCGGCGCCCACGGAGGCGGCAAGGCCGACCGCGAATGCGTCCCAGGGACGGCCGGTGGCGAAGGCGGCGGCGAAGACCGGGGCGAGGGTGGAGACGGAACCATCCATCAGCCCCGCAAGGCCGGGCTGGATGACCCGGAGGACGAACATCCGCCGTGCCGTCTGGGCCTCTTCCTCACGCACGGCCTTCGGCAGGTTCTGCTGCGCCAGCCGGTCGGCGACATGCTCGTGCTGGATCTCGGCCTCCGCAAGATCGCCGAGCAGCTTGCGGATCGAGGCGTCCGTGCTCCGCGCCGCCGCGCGGCGGTAGAACCGGGTGGTCTCCAGCTCCATGAGCTGGGCCTGCTTGCGCACAATATCGAGGCCAAGGGGCCGGATCAGCCAGGCGGGGCGGCGGCTGATGAAGCCGCGCACATCCTGGCGGCGAACCAGCGGAATATGCTCGCCGAACTTCCGGCGATAGAGATCGATCAGGCGGCGCCGATGCTCCCCTTCCTCGGCCGCCATCTCGGTGAACATGGTCGCGGTGGCCGGATAGTCGGTGCGCAAGCCCTCCGCGAAGTCGGCATAGATGCGCTCATCCTCCTCCTCGCTGGCGATCGCCAACGCCAAGATCTCGCGCTCGGAAAGATCGGAGAAATCGCGCATACGACGCTCTTGTGCCGGAGCACCGAGCGGCGATCAAGAAATTCGGCTTCCCGTGGGCAGGGCAAGGAAAACCCGTCTGGTGCCGCTTTCATCGCCCCCTTCGGGAGGGGCGAGAAGGGAGAGCCGGAGGCCGGCCGCCTGGGCAAGCAGGACAGTGAGCGGCGCCTGCAAGGCGCGGGGCCCCTCGATCAACACCTCGCCTTCGAGCGCGGCCGTGAGCCCGGCGGGCCACTCGGCCCGCGGTCCGGCAATGCCGAGTACGAGCCCCCCGCCCTCCAGCGTGAGCGATACCGCCCCGCCCGCCGGAAGCGCGTCGGCCCCGAGCAGGACGAGATTGAGGACGAGTCGGCCGATTTCCGGCGCGAAGAGGGTTCGGGATGGCAAACCCTCCAGCGCGAGCGTGATCCGGCGGTCCGCAAGACCCTGGGCAAGCTCCGCGAGACGCACGCGATCGAGCGGCGCGCCCTCTCCTCCCCAGGCGGCGCGCAGGAGGCAAAGCCGTGCCTCGAGCGCCTGGCCAGTCAGGCTCGCCAGCCGGATCGCCTCCTGGGCGAGCGTGTCGTCCTCCCGCGCGAGCGCGAGCGCGCCTGTCAATGCGCCAAGCGCCCCGGCCATCTCATGGCAGAGGCGCGCGCAGAGACATTCGGCAATCCACAAGGAATTGGGGAGAGGGCGGCCGCCGCTCACAAGCTCCGTGCCCGTTCCCGCGCAAACACTGTCATGGATCGTGCCTCTGCCATAAAATTGTTAAGCTTGGGTTGCGATTCTGGCGGCCCGTGCCTCGAGGGCGAGGCTGTCCGCTCCCGGAGGGTTCGTGTGCCTGCCACTCCTTTCAGCACGATCACGCCCGGCGCCTTCGTCCGCCATCCGGACCGCCCGGACTGGGGGCTGGGCCAGGTCCAGTCCGCCATCGGGGCGCGGATCACCGTGAATTTCGAGAATGCAGGCAAGGTGCTGATCAATGCCGCGCTGGTGAGCCTCGAGCCGGTTTCCGCGCCTGAGCTTGACGCGGCGGCGCGGAGACCAAAATCTTCATTCGAACCATGATCGACCCTTTCGGCCGCGCCATCACCTATATCCGCGTGTCGGTCACCGACCGCTGCGATCTTCGCTGCGTCTATTGCATGGCGGAGGATATGACCTTTCTGCCGAAGGCGGAGATCCTCTCGCTCGAGGAGCTGGAGCGGTTGTGCGGGGCCTTCATCGGGCTCGGCGTGCGGAAGATCCGCCTGACGGGTGGCGAGCCGCTGGTGCGGCGGGATGTGATGCGGCTGATCGAAACTCTCGGCCGGCGGCTTGGGCCGGGGCCCGAAGAGTGGCTCGAGGAGCTCACCCTCACCACCAACGGCACGCAGCTCGCCCGCTTTGCCGGCGCGCTGGCAGCGGCCGGGGTGCGGCGGATCAATGTCAGCCTGGATACGCTGGATCGCGAAAAATTCACCGCCATCACGCGCCGCGGGCGGATCGAGCAGGTTCTCGAGGGGCTTTCCGCCGCGCGCGAGGCCGGGCTTGCAGTGAAGATCAACACCGTGGCGCTTCGGGGCGTCAACGAAGATGAGTTCGAGGACCTGATTCGGTGGTGCGGCGAGCAGGGCTTCGATCTCTGCCTGATCGAGACCATGCCGATGGGCGAGATCGATGCCGCGCGGGTGGAGCAGTATCTGCCGCTCTCGCTTGTTCGCGCGCGGCTCAAGCGGCACTTCACCTTGACCGAGACCGATTATCGCACCGGCGGGCCGGCCCGTTACTACAATATCGCCGAGACCGGGCGGCGCCTCGGCTTCATCACGCCGATGACGCACAATTTCTGCGAGAGCTGCAACCGCGTGCGGCTGACCTGCACCGGCACGCTCTATATGTGCCTCGGCCAGGACGATGCCGCCGATCTTCGCCGGCCGCTTCGCGAAGGGGCGAGCGAGGAGGCGCTGCGCGCGGCCATCCGCGAGGCGATCGCGCGCAAGCCGAAGGGCCATGATTTCGTGATCGACCGCAGGCAGGACCGCCCTTCGGTCGCGCGGCATATGAGCGTGACGGGCGGGTGAGAGGTCGGCAAAATGTCAGCCATTCAGCGGCCAGGTGTCGATGATCGTGTGTCGTGCCTGACCAAGCAGGCTGCGCGCGAGGAGAAATTCCCTCGAGGCCCGGAAGATTTTCCCACGAGGCCGGATGCGGGCGCGCAGCCACGCGAGCAGGCTCGCGCGATGCGGCCAGCGATGGAGATGGGTTCGTGAAGGCGGGACGAATCTGTGCCGCGATCGCCGGCCTGATCATCGCCGCGATGATTTCCGCCCTGGGTGGCTGCAGCGACGGCGCGACGAACAAGGATGCGACCGCCACCACGCCCGCCCCACCGGGATCGTTCACGGTCCATATGGGCGGAGAGATGACGGGTTTTGCCGGTGCCGGCAGTCCGTAACCGCTCATTCGTTCGAACGTCTGCCTACGATTTCAAGTCCCGCAGGAAGTTCGGCAGGATGTCAGCCGCAGAGCGGCCAGCGACCGAGTATTATGTGCCGAGTTTGACCGAGCAGGCTATGCACGAGAACAAACTCCCGTGCAATCCAGGAGATCTTTTCAACGGGCTGCTCGGGAACGTTGCGGTCATCATATAGCAGCGTCATGTGCGGGGTAAAACGCAGCTCCGCTCCCGGTCTGTACCCGACACTTCTCACTGCTGCGGCAAGAATTTTCTGAAACGCGATGGCTTCGGCGACACCATCGCCGCCATGCAGCACGAACGGCAGATTGCCCCCTCTGCGGCGAAAACTCCCGGCGCGATCAAGCGTGATCCTGAACGGCTCCGCCACGACAATCGCTGCGGCTTCACGCGCCGCGGCAACGATGTCTCGCGGCAGGCCGTTGAAATCCCCAAGGTGATAGAGCGTGATGTGGAAACGTTCCGTCGCGAGCGGTCTGCCTCTCAAGCCATTGTCGCCGCGCAATTGGTTGGCGCGTATTGCGGTCTCCTTCGCGGCCTCCGCATCGGGAAAGAAGGCGAAAAACAATCGGTCCGCCGGTCTCCGCTGCGGCCGGGGGTACCTGGTCCCGGGAGGCTTGGATGACGTGGGAGGCAATCCGTCGAAAGGAAGCTGCTCAAGCATAGGATATGTCCTGCCGGTTGGAATGTTTCCAATATGTTCTTTATAAGAAACGAAAGCGAATCAAGCGAAGACTCGCAGCGTCCTTCCGATCAATGACTTGCGGTCTTTGCCGCCAGAGTTTCCCCGGCGCTCAATGGGACGGGCAGAAACGGCGCGTGGTCGGGAGGGCCGGCCGCGAAGAGCCAAATCGGATTCCCCTGTCGCGGAATGGCGAGCAGCGAAGAAGAGACCGTGCCGAAGCCGGCACGGACGGGAACGTTGATCTCGCTGCCGGGCAGGCCGGATCGGTCGGCAAGGATTTTCGTCCATGACTCCCAGTCGCCAATGGCGGGATCGGGCGGGAGGGCGGTGCGGAAGCGGGGCAGATAGCGGGCGACGCGCGGGCTTTCCGGATCGTCCGGGTCGCGGGCGGTGACCATGTGAACGCCGGAGGGGAGCGGCGCAGTTTCTACCGGCCCGGAACCGTCCGCGCACTGGAAGATCGCCGTGCTTGCGTCAGCAAGAATTAGGTTGAATGGACGGAATTTTCCCGCATCGAGCGCCGCGACCGCCTCCGCCGCTTCCCCGGCGGTTTTCTTTTCGAGAGCGTGCAAAGGCAATATGCCGCGGCTTTCCTTGTCCGGCGCAGGGCCGAGGCTGCCCGGCCGATTGAGCACGCAGCAGACGACGCTTGCGCCATTGACCGCCATCCAGGTTCCGCCGGCGTTCCGGTCCCGCCCACCGACGATATCCGGCCGGTCCGGCCACCAGCGACCTGGCGGGTCCCACGGGCGGTCCACCCGCTCGTCCCGGTTGGCGGCAAGCATGACGGGAAACGCTTCCCCTGGCGCGATCCGAAGGACGACGGTGCACACTGTTCAGCCGGCGCGGCGCCTTTTCATCGCGTCGCGCTTCCGGGATGGGCTTCGTTCGGTCCGACGTGCTTTGCCCTGCTCGCCGCGGGCCGAGGCATGGCGATCGCGGTCGCGAGCCAGACAAGGGCCAGGAGTGCCGTGAAGATGAAGACCCCGACCGGCCCGCCCCAGGAAGCCGCGAGCCCGCCGATCGCGCCGCCGATGAAGATGCCGAGGAATTGCAGGCTCGAATAGATGCCCAGCGCCGTGCCCTTGGCCTCGGCCGGGGCAAAGCGGCTGACGAGGGAAGGCAGCATCGCCTCCATGGAATTGAAGGCGGCGAAGAAAAGGGTGAGTGCGACGAGCACGATGGCCGCATCCTTCCCGGCGAAGCCAAGGGCGAGGACCGTCACCAGAAGGACGGCGATCGCCGTGATGAAGACTTCCTTCATCCGTCCGCCGCGCTCGGCAAGGATGACCGCCGGCACCATCAGCGCGACCGATGCCGCGAGCACGGGCAGATAGATCATCCATTCCCGGCCCGGACCCACGCCGAAGGCGGCGGCAAGCACCGGCGGAACGGCGAGGAAGCTCGCGGTCAGAATTGCATGCAGCGAGAAAATCCCGAGATCGAGACGGAGCAGCTCGCGGTCCCTGAGCACGCGGGCGAAGAGCGCGGGCACGGCCTCGGCCTCCCGCTGGACGGTGAGGCGCTCGGAGCGCGGCACCGCGCAGAGCGTCACTCCGATGCCGAGGAGCGCCAGCAACGCGGTGAGCCAGAAGATGCCAGGAACGCCGATCAAGGCATTGAAGACAGGGCCAAGGACGATCGCGACGACGAAGGCGAACCCGATGGTGACGCCGACCATCGCCATCGCGCGCGTGCGCACCTCCGCGCGCGTGAGATCGGCGACGAGGGCGAGAATGACCGAGCCGACCGCGCCCGCGCCCTGAAGGATGCGGCCGATCAGCACGCCCTCGATCGAGCCGGCACGCGCGGCAACGACGCTGCCGGCGGCGAAGAAGAGGAGCCCGATCGTGATCATGATCTTCCGGCCGATGCGGTCGGAGAGAAGACCGAAGGGGATCTGCAGAAGGCCTTGCGTGAGGCCGTAGGCGCCGAGCGCAAGCCCGATCATCGCCGGGGTGGAACCGCGCAATCCGCGCGCATAAGCCTCGAACACCGGGTAGATCATGAAAAGGCCAAGCAGCCGCAAAGCGAAAACCGCGGCGAGCGTGCTCGCCGCGCGGCGTTCCTTTTCGTTCATTGTCCCTCTCCCCTTTCGGGCGGAGTAGGCGTGGGCGAAAGGTGAGTCAACCGCATGGCCGGTGGACGTTTTGACCCATCGGAGCGTGATGACCGGAGGTGGGGACACCGGAGGTCTCAATCACCCGAGAAGACAAAGGCCGAGAGCGGGATGGGTGAGTGCCGACGATCTCGTCCCGCCCTAGGCCGCGGCAGCCATGGCAGGGCCGGGCTCGCCGAAGGCACGGATGAAGAGCTGATCGAGCGCGGCGAGGTGCAGCGCGGGGTCCATCGCGGCATCGAGCGCGGTTTTCGGCACGCGGCCGGCGACCTCGGGATCCGCCTCCAGATTTTCGCGAAAACTTTTTCCTTCCTTCGTGCCGGGCGCTTCCCCAAGGGCTTCCCATGTGGCCATGGCATTGCGCTGGACGATGCGGTACGCATCCTCGCGCAAAAATCCCGCACGTGTCAGCGCGAGCAGCACCTCGCCCGAATGGATGACGCCGCCAAGACTTTCGAGATTGGCGCGCATGCGTTCGGGATAGATGGTGAGGCGCGCGACCAGGCCGGCCGCGCGGGCAAGCGCGAAATCGAGCGCGATGGTGGCATCCGGCGCCATCACGCGCTCGACGCTCGAATGGCTGATATCGCGCTCGTGCCAGAGCGCCACGTTCTCGAGCGCGGGAATGACGGAGGCGCGCACGAGGCGCGCAAGGCCGGTGAGATTTTCGGAGAGCACCGGGTTGCGCTTGTGGGGCATCGCGCTCGAGCCCTTCTGGCCGGCATGGAAGAATTCCTCCGCCTCGCGGACCTCGGAACGCTGGAGATGTCGGATCTCGGTTGCCAGCCTCTCGATCCCCGAGGCGATGACGGCGAGCATGGAGAAGAAAACGGCATGCCGGTCGCGCGGGATCACCTGGGTGGAAATGGTCTCGGGCCTGAGGCCGAGGGCCGGCAGGACATGAGCCTCGATCCGCGGATCGAGATGGGCATAGGTGCCGACCGCGCCGGAGATCGCGCCGACCGCGATCTCCGCCCGCGCCGCGGCGAGACGATCGAGGTTGCGGGAGAACTCGGCATAATGGCCGGCGAGCTTGAGGCCGAAGGTGGTGGGCTCGGCATGGATGCCGTGGCTGCGGCCGATGGTGAGCGTGTATTTGTGCTCGAAGGCGCGGGTCTTCAGAGCGCTGCGCAGGCTTTCGATGTCTGCGCGCAGGAGATCGGCGGCGCGGGTGAGCTGGACCGCGAAGGCGGTATCCAGCACGTCCGAGGAGGTGAGGCCGAGATGGAGGAAGCGGCTCTCCGGGCCGATCGCCTCGCCGAGCCAGGTCAGGAAGGCGATGACGTCGTGGCGCGTCTCCGCCTCGATCGCGGCGATGCGGGCGAGTTCGGCCGGACCGATGGCGGCTGTGGCTCTCGATCCCTTGTCGCGGATCATCCTGGCCGCCTCGCCGGGGATCTGGCCCAGTTCGGCCATCGCCTCGGCGGCGAGCGCCTCGATCTCGAACCAGATGGCGAACCGCGCCTCGGGCGACCAGATCTTTTCCATCTCGGGGCGGCTGTAGCGCGGGATCATCGCCGGAGGTTCCTTCTTCGCGGCTTTCGCTAGCGCCGAGCCTGGCGGCTTGACAAGGCCGTGACGGCGGGCGGGAAGAGCGAATGGATTTTTCCGGCCTCCTGCCCGAGCTTGCGACCCTTGCCCAGGTGCTGCTGATCGACCTCGTGCTCGCCGGGGACAATGCGGTGGTGGTGGGGCTCGCGGTCGCCGGGCTCGAGGGGGGGAAGAAGCGCCGGGCGATCGCGCTCGGCGTCGCCGTGGCGGCGCTGCTTCGGATCGGCTTCGCGATCGGGGCGCTTGGGCTGCTTGCGGTCATCGGCCTGCAGCTCGCCGGCGGGCTGCTGCTGCTCTGGGTCGCCTGGAAGAGTTTTCGCGAGTTCGCGCACATGCGCCGGCATGAGGAGCCGCCCTTGCCGCGAAAGCCCCGGAGCATGGCGGGCGCCATGGGGCGGATCGTGCTCGCCGATCTTTCGATGAGCCTCGATAACGTGCTCGCCGTGGCCGGCGCGGCGCACGCGCATCCCTGGGTGATGGTGTTCGGGCTCGCGCTCTCGGTTCTGCTGATGGGCGTGGCGGCGGATCTCGTCTCCCGGCTGCTCGAGCGGCGGCGATGGATCGCCTGGATCGGCTTGCTGATCGTGCTTTCGGTGGCGATCAGGATGATCTGGGAAGGATCCTTCGAGGTCGCGGGCAACCTGCAGCGATTCCGCTGATCAGATCAGCCCCTCGCCGCGGAGGCTCGTCCAGCGTCCGTTGCCGACGATGACGTGATCGTGCAGTGCGATCGAGAGGCCGGTGAGCACCCTGGCGATCTGATTCGTCATCGCGATATCGTCCTGCGAGGGCGTGGGATCGCCGGAGGGATGGTTGTGCACGAGGATCAGCGCCGTGGCGCCGAGCTCGAGGGCGCGCTTCGCCACCTCGCGCGGATAGACGGGCGCGTGATTGACGGTGCCGCGCGATTGCTCCTCGTCGGCGAGCAGGCGATTGCGGGAATCGAGGAAGAGGACATGGAATTTCTCGGTCTTCTCGCGGCCAAGGCGCGCATGGAGATAATCCATCAGGGCGTCCCAGTTCTTGAGCACCGGCCGCGCGATGACCTCGGCGCGGGCGAGGCGAAGAGCCGCGGCCTGGACCGTCTTCAGCGCCGCGATCCCTGCCGCGCCGAGCCCCGGCACGCGGGCGAGATCGGCCTCGGGCGCGGCGATGGCGGCGGCGAAGCTCCGGAAGCGGAAAAGCAGATCCTTGGCCATCGGCTTGGTGTCCCGCCGCGGCAGGGCGAGGAAAAGCACCATCTCCAGAAGATCCTGGTCGTTGAGCGAATCCGGCCCGGCCTTGAGCAGGCGGGCCCGCATGCGCGCGCGGTGGCCGGCCGGGCCCAAGGAGACATTGGCTGAGAGATCGGCCGGCTCGGTCGCGGTTTCGTCAGGCGGCAGGAGGGGGCCCGGCATGGAAGGACAAAACTACCAGCGCCGAAGCGGCTGGGGAATCAGCCTGTCACGTAGGGCGGCTTTTCGAAGCCTGCCGGTGAGTGCGTGAAGATCTCGCAGCCCGTCTCGGTGACGCCGATCATGTGCTCGAACTGGGCGGAGAGGCTGCGGTCCCTCGTCACCGCCGTCCAGCCGTCATCGAGGATCTTCACCTCCGGGCGCCCGGCATTCACCATCGGCTCGATCGTGAAGAACATGCCGGGGCGCAGCACCGGACCATCGCCGGCGCGGCCGAAATGCAGCACGTTCGGCGGCTCATGGAAGCGGCGGCCGATGCCGTGGCCGCAAAAATCGCGCACCACGCTGAAGCGCTGCGATTCGACGAAACGCTGGATGGCATGGCCGATATCGCCGAAGGTGGCGCCGGGACGCACCGTGGCGACGCCCTCCATCAAGGCGGCATAGGTCACGTCGATCAGCATCCGCGCGCGGGTGGAGGGGCGGCCCACGACGTACATGCGCGAGGTATCGCCGTGCCAGCCATCGAGGATGACGGTGACGTCGATATTCAGGATGTCTCCGTCGAGCAGGCGGCGCTCGCCCGGAATGCCATGGCAGACGACGTGATTGATCGAGGTGCAGACCGATTTCGGATAGCCGCGATAATTGAGCGGGGCCGGCACCGCGCCGTGATCGAGAATGAATGTGTGGCAGAGACGGTCGATCTCCGCCGTGGTGACTCCGGGCACGACGTAGGACGTGACCATGTCGAGGGTTTCGGCGGCGAGGCGGCCGGCAGCCCGCATGCCCGCGAAATCCTCAGGCTGGTGAATGAAGATGCGCCTCGGGTCGGCTTCGCCGTCCATCCTGCCTCCGTCCGTCGCGGCGGCTCGATCGCCGCGACCATCACGCGAAGATGCGCAAGCCATCCGAGCGGCGCAAGGGTCGCGGGCGGTATCGCATCGGTCCCCCGCCCGGGACGCAGCGATGATCGACGCAGCGATGATCGCTGCCGATCGGGTCCGCCCTGGAATCGCCCGACTCTTGCCCCAGCCCGCGCGCATGCGCGGAGGCATGGCGAAAGGCAGAAAGGAATCAAGGCGAGCGCCTGCCATGCTCCTGCTTGGCATGCTCTCGCTCGCCGGCTGCGCGACGATGCCCGCGCCGCGCTTCACGGGTCCGGCGAAGGAGACGATCTATGTGATCGGGCGCGGCTGGCATACCGAGATCGGCCTCGACGCGGCGGCGCTGGATCCGCCGCTCCTGTCACTCGCCGCACGCTATCCGGGAGCGCAGGCGCTCAGCTTCGGTTTCGGCGACCGGGCCTATGTGCTGGCGCGAAATAAGGGGATTGGCGATGCGCTCGGCGCGCTGCTGCCGAATCGCGGGCTGATTCTGGTGACGCTGCTCAATACCTCCCCCCCGGCGGCTTTCGGAACCCGGCACGTGATCGCGCTCCCGGTGACGCACGAAGGCCTCGACGCCATCGCCGATGATATCTGGGACAGCCTGGCGACCGACCATGGACATCTGCCCGCGCCCTATGGCGCCGGACCCTATTCCGGCAGCGTGTTCTATGCCTCACGCGTGCGCTATGACGGCTTCTACACCTGCAATACCTGGGTCGCGGCAGTGCTGCGCGCGGGAGGCCTGCCGTTCGACCCGGCGGGCGTGCTGTTCGCCTCTCAGGTCATGTACCAGGCCCGCATGGCGGCGAAGCGGGCAAAATCACCCTGATTCCAGGAGTTTATTGACAGGGTGGGGCGGTGCCGTCGGCACAGACGGCCTGGCTCCCCGGCGGTACGACGATCGTGGTGTTGGCCTTCGGCGGCGAGGGGTTGCTGCTGCTCAGGCTGATGCAGCCCCCGAGCAGGAACGGGATGAGCAGGGCGAGCGCGGACCAGCGGAAAGTGGGCATGGTGTTTCCTTCAGGCGTTCGCGGCCGGGGCGCGGACAGGATGGCGCGGGCAGGATGCGGCAAAGTACGACGCCCGCGGACAGAGCCCACGGACAGAGCCCGCGGACGGAGATTGGGGCGGAAGCCCGGCACAGGTTACCGTATCGTGCGCCGATCGCAACGGATTCCCTGCCCGCAATCAGCAGAGCAAAGCCGCGCCGCCCGAGCAGGCGTGCTGCGCAGGCATGCTACTGGGCCGGCTGGCTCGGCGGAGGCACGACGACCGTGGTGTTGGACCGCGGCGGCGGCGGATCGCTGCTGCTGAAGCTGAAGCAGCCCGCAAGCAGCAGCGGCAGGAGAATGGCGACGGCCGACCAACGAATGAATCGCATGACGCTCCCTTTTGGCGCTTCTGTCCGATTGCCGAACGGACTGCATATCGTCCCGCGGACCCTTCGGTGGGCCGCGCAGGAAAACGAATGAAGGGGGTTTGTGGCCTCAGTTTGACCGGAGTCTCCTCAGTTTGACCGGAGTCTCAGGAAATCGGGCAGCCCTTCAGGACAGACAGGGCTTGGCACTTGACCGCTCTTTCGGCCTGCTTCCCGGCCAGACTCACGGGTTGCCCCTCGTTGTGGTCGCCCTTTGGGTGGACCAGGCCTCGTAGCGCGCCCTGGTCTCGGCATTCGGGGGATAGAGCCCTGGCAGCGAGGCCCCCTTCTCGACCTCGGACATGATCCAGGTCTCGAGCCGCTCCTGCTCTTCCGCCATGGCCGCCGCCGTCTCGATCAGGGCCTGGGGGATGAGCACTGCGCCGTCCTCGTCCACCACCACCACATCGTCGGGGAAGACGGCCACGCCGCCGCAGGCGATCGGTTCCTGCCAGTTCACGAAGGTGAGGCCACCGACCGAGGGGGGTGCCGCCGCGCCCTGGCACCAGATCGGAAGCCCGGTGGCGAGCACGCCGGCCACATCCCGCACGACCCCGTCCGTCACCAGCGCCGCCACGCCGCGCTTGGCCATGCGGGCGCAGAGGATGTCGCCGAAGATGCCGGCGTCGGTGACGCCCATGGCATCGACGACGGCGATGCAGCCGGGCGGCATGTCCTCGATCGCGGCACGGGTCGAGCGCGGGGAGGCCCAGCTTTCGGGCGTAGCGAGATCCTCGCGGGCCGGGACGAAGCGGAGGGTGAAGGCGCGTCCGACCAGCCGCTCCTTGATCGGCCGGAGCGGACGGGCCCGCCGGATCCAGACATTGCGCAGCCCCTTCTTGAGCAGCACGGTCGTCAGCGTCGCAGTGGAGACGCCGGCCAGGGTCTTCGCGATCGCCGGGTCGAGATCCATGGGCGAGAGCTCCGGTTGCGGTGGGAGCGAAGGCGAAAGCAGAAACGGGAGCCCGACGCAAGGCGCCCGCGCGCGCCTTGGAGCAGGACGGGATCGCGCAGCCCATCCATCCCGCTCCGGCTTGTTGTTTTCTCGCGTGATTCAGAGCTCCGGTCATCACGCTGGTGCCCGCTTTCATAGAAAGCCGGCCCAGAGCTCTTTGTCTCAGTGCGTTCTTCGCCTCAGTGCCTGATCGCGATCGGGCACTAGCCGCTCACGATCGCGATCGGCGCAGGGGCGTCGGTGATGCGGAGCGAGGCCATGCCGGCGGGATCGCCATCTGCCTGGGCCGGGGCGCCACCCTCGATATCCACCGCGGCGGCGCGCACGAGATCCATGCCCGGCGCGTGAGGCAGCAGATCGAAGGGCAGAAGGGCGCCCGAAAGCAGGGCGGAGAAGGGCCCGCGGCGGCGGAAGACCGCGACCGTGAAGCCCCGGTCGGTCGGGCTTGCGCCGGGGGCGAGAAGATGCCGCCCGGCATAGAAACGCCCCTTGCTGACGATGACGCTCGCCGCGTCGCGTTCCTTCCCATCGAGGCGGAGATGGAGGGGCGGGAAACGATAGCAGGCGATCTCGCGGAGGCTCTGGGCGACATAGGCGCCGCGGCCGAGCACGCGCTTCAGCGCATCGGGGAGATGGTGCACGACGGCGGCATCGAAGCCGGCGCCGAGCATCTGCACGAAGAGCCGTTCCCCGGACGGGCCGCGGGCGATGCCGGGCCAAAGGAAGCGCGTGCGGCCGAAGGCGAGGGCCGCGGCGACGGCGCGCGGGGCAAAGGGCAACCCGAGCTCATGGGCGAGCACGTTGGCGGTGCCGAGCGGGATCACGCCGAGCGCGACGCCGGCCCCGGAAAGCCCGTTCGCCACCTCAGCGATGGTGCCGTCTCCCCCCGCCGCCACGATGAGGCCGGCGCCCCGCGCCGCGGCCTCGCGCGCGAGCAGGGTTGCGTGGCCGCGATGACCGGTCTCCGCCAGCTCGAGCCGAATGCCGTTCTGCACCAGAAGATCGAGCACGCGCCACAGACGCTGCGCGCGACGCCGTCCGGCGGCCGGGTTGAAGACGATCAGCACGCGAACCTGATGGCAGGACTCATCGCGACTCGCATCGCAAAATTTGATGGTCGCGTCAGGCTGTTGCAGGACGATGACCATAGGGTTACCGAACGATGATCTCACCATCGCATGAAGAAATTCTGCCGATTCATTGAAACTTCACTCTGCCAGCGCGATCTTCTCCGGCTATCGAAATGGTGCAGCATGCACGGCACCATTCGCCCGACCCGGTACCGCACCGTCTTCGTTTCGGACGCGCATCTTGGCGCCCGTGGTTGTCATGCCCGTGCGCTCGCCGAATTCCTGCGCGGCATGAGCTGCCGGCATCTTTTCCTCGTTGGCGACATGATCGATGGCTGGCGGCTGCGCCGCTCCTGGTACTGGGACAGCCACCATGATGCGGTGCTTCGCCTCATCCTCGGCCATGCGCGCGCAGGGACCGAGGTGACCTACATTCCCGGCAACCATGACGAGATGTTCCGGGCCTGGCTTCCGCTCGGACTCGAAGTGGCGGGGATTCGGCTCAAGGGAGAGGCCGAGCATGTCACCGCCGACGGCAAGCGGTTTCTCGTGATGCATGGCGATGCCTTCGACAGCGTGGTGCGCTATGCGAAGTTTCTCGCCCTGCTCGGCGATCATGCCTACGAGGTGGCGCTCGTGCTCAATCGCTGGTTCAACGCCGTGCGGGTGCGCTTCGGCTATCCCTACTGGTCGCTCTCCGCCTGGCTCAAGCGGCAGGTCAAGGAAGCGGTGAAGGCGATCGACCGGTTCGAGACCGCACTGGCCGGAGAGGCGCGGCGGCGCGGCTTCGACGGCGTGGTGTGCGGGCACATCCACCACGCCGAGATGCGCGATATCGGCGGCATTTTCTATGCCAATGACGGCGACTGGATGGAGAGCTGCACCGCCCTGGTCGAGCATCATGACGGGCGGCTCGAGCTGATCGAATGGGCGGTTGAGGCACGCGTCTCGGCTTTGGATGCCGAACCCCTCCCCGCTCACTGACGAAGGCACGATGACAATGGATGCACCCGGGGGTGCGCCATCGGGCGTGCCGAAGGCGGCGGCGCCCCTCTCGCGCCTCCTCATCGTCTCCGACGCCTGGGCGCCGCAGGTGAACGGTGTCGTGCGCACGCTCGCCGCCGTGGCCGGGGAGCTCACTTCGATGGGCCGCGCGGCGGAGGTGATCGGGCCGGGGGAGTTCCGCACCCTTCCCTGCCCCACCTATCCAGAGATCCGGCTTGCCCTCTTTCCCGGCCGGGCGTTGGCGCGGCGGATCGAGGATTTCGCGCCCGAGGCGCTGCATATCGCAACGGAAGGTCCGCTCGGGATGGCGGCGCGAAGCTATGCGCGGCATCGCGGCCTTGCCTTCACCACCTCCTTTCATACCCGCTTTCCCGAATATATCGCCGCGCGCACGGGGTTGCCGCCTTCCCTCGCCTATGGCTGGCTCCGGCGCTTTCATGCCGCCGGCTCCGGGATGATGGTGGCGGCCGAAAGCCTGCGGAGCGAGCTTGCCCGGCGCGGCTTCGCCAATATCCGGCCCTGGACCCGGGGTGTCGATTTTTCCCAGTTCCACACCGCGCCGCGCGAGGAATGGAATCTGCCGCGGCCCGTTTTTCTCTATGTCGGGCGCGTGGCGGTGGAGAAGAACATTGCCGCCTTCCTCGATCTCGACCTGCCCGGCTCCAAGGTGGTGGTGGGCGATGGTCCGCAGCTTGCGGCGCTGCGCGATGCCTATCCAGGCGTGCATTTCGTGGGCGCCCGCCGTGGCGCGACGCTCGCCGCCGCCTATGCCGGGGGCGACGTTCTCGTTTTCCCGAGCCGCACCGACACGTTCGGGCTTGTGCTCCTCGAAGCGCTTGCCTGCGGCACGCCGGTCGCGGCCTTTCCGGTTCCCGGACCGCTCGACGTGCTTGGCAAGGAAGCCGGCCGCGTCGGCGTGCTCGATGAGGATCTCGGCCGGGCGGCGCGGGCCGCGCTCACGCTCGACCGCGCCGAATGCCGTGCTTTCGCCGAGACTTTCACCTGGCGGCGGGCTACGGAGATGTTTCTTTCCAATCTTGTGCCGATCCGCGGATCGGGCGATCCCTCAGGATCACGGGCTCTGGCTTGGCCGCGAGCGGGATGACGGCAGGTCGCCTTGCTCTCGCGCTCTTTTCTCGATCGATGAAGCGGGTTGCAGGCGGCGGGCCTCGATGAGCTGCCAGACGAGAAGAATGGGCACCCCGACCAGGACATCGCGCGCGCGGCGCACCAGCGAGACGGCGATCGCGATATCCGGAGTGAGCCCGAAGGCGCTGCCGAGGCCGATATAGGCGGCCTCCTGCACACCGGCGAATCCCGGCACGGCGAAGGCGGCGGTGAGCGAGACCTGGAGCAATCCCTCGATCGCGAGCGCCGCCGGCAGGCCGATCGAAGCGCCGGCCAGCCGCATGATCAGCCAGCCGCCGACGCCGCTTGCGATCCAGCCCAGGAGATGCAGCGCCGAGGCGGCCGAATAGCGTCCGGGCCGGCGATAGATCGGCATCAGCGCGCCCTGAAGAAGCTCGATCCGCGCGACCGCCGCGGTGATCCATCGCGCCTTGACATGCCGGGCCAGCCGGCGCGCGAAGGACGCGACGCCGCGCTGGGCGGCGACGAATGCCGCGCCGCCGAGCAAGCCGAACGCGATGCCGATCCCGAAGGGCAGCGCAAGGTGGCTACCCGGGTTCAGCGTCACGAGCACGCCGAGACCGGCCGCCGCGAAGACGAGCTGGGTGAGGAATTCCGAGGTGACGTCGGCGACCGTGGAGGCCGAGGCCATCTGCCAGACGACCCCGTGCAGCGTTGCCGCGCGCGCGCCCAGGACGAACCCGCCGACGGTGGAAAGCGGCAGGCAGTTCGCCGCCGCGTCCCGCACCATTCGCGCCCAGATCAGCACGCGCACGGCAGGCCGTTCGGGCATCAGCGTCCACCAGGCGAAGCCGAGGATCACGAAGAGTGCGCCCTGACAAAGAACGAGCAGAGCCAAGCCCCCGATGCCGACCTTGAGCACGCCCGCGAGCACGCGGTGGAACCCGAACCAGCCGACCAGCGCCGTGCCCAGCGCGAGCCCGGCGAGCGCGGCTGCGAACGACAGCGTCTTCGTCTTCATCCGGCCTTCCCGGCCATCGCGCGCCCTTCCTGCGGCCAGCGCGGGCTCTACACCAGCCCCCGCCGGCCGGCTATACACGCCGGCGCTTGAAAACCCAGTGCTTGAAAACCCAGTGCAGGAGAAGCCGGCGGTGAGCGGCAGTGATCCCGTGCTCGTCACCGGCGCCACAGGCTTTGTCGGAAGCGCGGTGGCCCGTGCGCTCGCCGCGCGCGGAGAAAGGCTGCGGCTGCTTGCGCGACGGAAGAGCGAGCGGCGCAATCTCGCAGGGATCGGCGGCGAGATCCTCGAGGGGGACCTGACCGATCCCGCCTCGCTCATCCGCGCGGTCGCCGGCTGCCGGCAGGTTTTTCACGTCGCGGCGGATTATCGGCTCTGGGTGCCCGATCCCGATGTCATGCTGCGCATCAATGTCGAGGGCACGCGGGCCCTGATGCGGGCGGCGCGGCAGGCGGGCGTCGAACGGATCATCCATACCAGCAGCGTCGCCGCCCTCGGCCTCGATCCTGCCGGCCGTCCGGCGGACGAGACCACCTCGCTCGACCCGTCGAGCCTGATCGGCACCTACAAGCGCTCGAAATTCCTGGCCGAGCAGGCGGTGATGGAAGAGGTGGGCGCCGGGCTTCCCGTCGTGATCGTCAATCCGTCCTCGCCGGTCGGCCCGCGCGACATCAAGCCGACGCCCACGGGGCGGATGGTGCTCGATGCGGCGCGGGGCCGCATTCCCGTCTATGTCGAGACCGGGCTCAATATCGTCCATGTGGACGATGTGGCGGCGGGGCACCTGATGGCCGCCGAGCGCGGGCGGATCGGCGAGCGCTATATCCTCGGCGGGGAGAATTTCCCGCTCGGCGCCCTGCTCGCGCTGATCGCCGAGATCGCCGGCCGGCGGCCGCCCCGGATCCGCCTGCCGATCGCGCCGCTGGTGCCGCTCGCGCTCGCGGCGGAGGGGCTCGCCCGCCTGACCGGGCGGGCGCCCTCGCTCACGCGCGAGACGCTCGCGATGGCCCGGAAGAAAATGTTCTTCTCCTCGGCCAAGGCCGAGGCCGAGCTCGGCTATCGCGCCCGGCCGGCGCGGGCGGCGATCGAGGATGCGCTGGCCTGGTTCCGCGGTCAGGGAATGCTTCGATGATGACGCCCGCTCTCCTGCCCGCTCTGCTTGCGCTCGTGGCCTGGCTCTGGCTCCTCCTCGCCCATGACCGGTTCTGGCAGTCCGGCCCGGAGCTTCCCCCCGTGCCGCCGCCTTCGCCCGCGCCCGCGCCCATGCCCGCAATCGATATCATCGTGCCGGCGCGGAACGAGGCCGAGACGATCGGCGATGCTCTCGCCTCGCTCCTCGCGCAGGATTATCCGGGCAGGGTGCGCATCCTGATGGTGGATGACGGATCGAGCGACGGAACCGGCGCCATCGCCCGCCGCCTTGCCGAGACCGCAGGTCACAAGACTGCAGGTCACGAGACTGAAAGTCAGGGGCGTCTCACGGTGCTGGCCGGCTCGCCCACGCCGCCGGGCTGGAGCGGCAAGCTCTGGGCGCTCTCCCAGGGGATCGAGCATGCCTCTTCCGAGCTTCTCCTGCTGACCGACGCCGACATCGTTCATGCGCCCGGCCATCTTGCGGCCATGGCGGCGAAGGCCGAGGCGGAGAGGCTCGATCTCGTCTCGGAGATGGTGGCATTGCGCTGCGAGAGCCTTTCCGAGCGGGCGCTGGTGCCGGCCTTCGTCTTCTTCTTCCAACTCCTCTATCCCTTCGCCGCCGTCAACGATCCGCGCCGTCAGGTTGCCGCTGCGGCCGGCGGGTCGATCCTGGTGCGGCGGGACACGCTGGCGCGGGCGGGGGGGATCGCCGCGATCAAGGGGGCGCTGATCGACGACGTGGCCCTGGCCCGGAAGATCAAGCCGCGGGGCAGGATCTGGCTCGGCCATTCCCGGCTGGCCCGGAGCCTCCGCGCCTACCCGGATTTCGGCGAGATCTGGCGGATGATCGCGCGCACCGCCTTCGTGCAGCTCCGCCATTCCTTCCTGCTTCTCGCGGGAACGGTGCTCGGCCTCGGCCTCATCTTCCTCACGCCGCCGGCAGCCACGCTCTTTGCCCATGGCCTGGCGCGGCTCGCGGGGTTTTCGGCCTGGGTGCTCTCCGCCCTGCTCTATGTGCCGACGCTGCGCCGATTCGGCCGTTCCCTTCTCTGGGCTCCGCTTCTGCCGCCGATCGCCACCTTCTACCTCGCCGCGACCATCGGCTCCGCGGTCGATCACTGGCGCGGGCGCGGGGTCGTGTGGAAGGGCCGCGCCTATCGCGGAGCGCAATCTTGAGCGGGGACACGGCGAGCGTCGAAATCTGGTCGGGCAAGAATCGCGGGGACGAGAATTTCCCGGTCGGCTCGGCGCTGATCCGGCCCGATCTTCGCCGCCATGTGCATGCCTTCTACGCCTTCGCCCGCAATGCCGACGACATTGCCGACAGCGCCGCGCTGGCGTCCGAGGATAAGGTCGCGCGGCTCGATGTGATGGAGGCCGTGCTTCTCGGCGAGGCGGAAGACACGGCTTCCCCAAGCGCAGCGCGGCTCCGCGCGAGCCTTGCGGAGACCGGCACGACGCCGCGCCATTCCCGCGACGTCCTGATCGCCTTCCGCCGCGATGCGACCAAGCTGCGCTATGCCGGCTGGGAAGAGCTCTATGATTACTGCCGCTATTCGGCGATGCCGGTCGGGCGCCACGTGCTCGACCTGCACGGCGAGGATAAGGAAACCTACCCGCCCTCGGACGCGCTCTGCACCGCGCTGCAGGTGCTCAACCATCTGCAGGATTGTCAGGCCGACCTCAACGCGCTCGACCGCTGCTACCTGCCCCAGGACCTCCTCGCCGCGCACGGCACGGC
Source organism: Acetobacteraceae bacterium (assembly GCA_035509315.1). Classification (GTDB taxonomy): domain Bacteria; phylum Pseudomonadota; class Alphaproteobacteria; order Acetobacterales; family Acetobacteraceae; genus JAKAWQ01. The sequence continues at coordinate 150,434 of DATJLS010000030.1, forward strand.
ACTCGGCGATCTCAATGCGCCGGCAGCGAGCCCGGGGCTGAGGCAGGTGTTCGACGCGTTGCTCGAGCAGGTCGCGGCCCTGAACCGTGTGGCCCGCGATCTGCCGCGGCGGACGAGGAGCCGGAGGCTCCGCCTCGAGACCGCTGTGATCGTCGGGCTCTCCCATCGTCTCGCCGCCCGGCTGCGGCGGGGGGATCCGATCGCCGGGCGCGTCGCGCTCACGCGAACGGATTTCGCGGCGAGCCTGCTCGCCTCCTTGCGGTTCCTGCCATGACGGAGGACTCGCGCGGGCCCGCGGAGACGCTGAGCGATCGCGACAGCGAGGCCGTCGCTTCCATCGTCCGCGAGGCCGGGACCTCCTTTTATCGCGGGATGCGCGTTCTGCCCAAGGAACGACGCACGGCGATGTACGCGCTTTACGCCTTCTGCCGGATCGTTGACGACATTGCCGACGACGACGCGGAGACCGGACCGGATGCCATGGCAGCGAAGCGCGCGGCGCTGGATGGCTGGCGCGCGCGGATCGAGGCGCTCTATCGCGGCACGAGTGACGGGAATGGCGGGGCCGAAGGGCCAATGGAAGCGCCAGTGATCCGTGTGCTTGCCCTCGCCACACTCCGCTACGGGCTCCGGCGGGAGGATTTTCTCGCGATCATCGACGGCATGCAGATGGACGCCGAGACACCGATCGTGGCCCCCGATCTCGCGACCCTCGATCTCTATTGCGACCGTGTCGCCGCCGCGGTCGGGCGGCTCTCGGTGCGCATCTTCGGCGATTCCTCGCCGGCGGCGGATCGGGTCGCCAATGCGCTCGGCCGGGCCTTGCAGCTCACCAATATCCTGCGCGATCTCGTCGAGGATGCCGGGCGCGGACGGCTCTATCTGCCGCGCGAATGGCTCGAAGCCGCGCGCGTGCCGCCGGATCCCGCCGCCGCGCTCAGGGCCCCGGGCCTGCCGCTCGTCTGCGCGCGCACCGCCGCCCTTGCCCACAGCCATTTCGAGCGTGCCGCCGAGGCGATGCGAGCCTGCGACGCCAAGGCCATGCGTCCGGCGCGGCTGATGAAGGAGACCTATGCCGCCATCCTCGCCCGGCTCGAGCGGCGCGGCTGGAAGCGGATCGACCAGCCCGTCAGCGTTCCCGGCTGGCAGAAGCTCTGGCTCGCGCTCCGCTACGGGCTCTCCTGACCATGGCGGGACCGGGAACCCGCGCCGGGGCCGGCGGCAAAGCCGCCGGCACGGTTCATATCGTGGGCGCCGGTCTCGCAGGGCTTTCCGCCGCCGTCACGCTCGCCGGGCGCGGACGGCAGGTTCTTCTCTACGAGGCGGGGCCGGCGGCCGGAGGGCGCTGCCGTTCCTATTTCGACCGCGAGCTCGGCTGCCGGATCGACAATGGCAACCACCTCATCCTTGCCGGCAACCACGCGGCCATCGCCTATCTCGAGACGATCGGCGCCCGCGCCACGATGGACGGCCCGGACCGCGCGCTCTTTCCCTTTTTCGATCTTGCGACGGATGAGCGCTGGGTCCTGCGCCCCAATCGGGGCAGGCTGCCCTGGTGGGTGCTTCTGCCGGGCCGCCGCGTTCCGGGCACGCGGCTCGGCGAATATCTGACGCTCGCGCGGCTGCTCCGGGCCCCGCGCGAGGCGAGCGTGCGGGAGGTGATCGGCAGCGGGCCGCTCGTTCGCCGGCTGCTCGAGCCGCTTGCGGTCTCGGCGCTCAATGCGCGGCCGGAGGTGGGCTCGGCCTGGCTTTTCGGGCGCGTCCTCAATGAGAGCCTGGCTCGCGGCGGGGCGGCTGCGGTGCCACTGACCCCGCGCGTGGGTCTTTCCGAATCCTTCATCGATCCCGCGCTCGCCCGGCTCGCTTCCTCCGGGGCGCGCATCCATTTCAGCCGCCGTGTCATCGGGCTCGAGATCGCCGGAGATCGCGCCGGGGATCGTGTCGCGGCGCTCGTCAGCGCGGGCGAGACGATCCCGCTCGGAACCGGGGACGCGGTCGTGCTCGCCGTGCCGGCGCCGGTCGCCAAGGGCCTATTGCCTCAGCTCACGGTTCCGGACGAATTCGAGGCGATCCTGAACGTGCATTTCCGCACGCGCGCCGAGCCGGGTCCCGCCGGCTTCATGGCCCTGATCGGCGGGCTCACGGAATGGGTTTTCGTCAAGCCGGAGGTCGTTTCCGTCACCGTCAGCGCCGCCGGGCGGGTAATCGACGAACCGGCGGAGACGCTGGCCGGCGCGATCTGGCCGGAGGTTTGCCGCGCGCTTGGTCTTTCCGGCCCGCTGCCCCCGGTGCGGGTGGTGAAGGAAAAGCGGGCGACCTTCGCCGCCACCCCGGCGCAGGAGCGGCTTCGTCCAGATGCGTGCTCCGGGCGGCGCATCGGGCTCGCCAATCTCGTTCTTGCCGGGGATTGGACCGCAACCGGCTTGCCGGCCACAATCGAGGGTGCCATCAGGTCCGGCCGCCATGCCGCGGAGATATTCCTGACGCAAACAGACGGATGAGAGCATGCCGAGCGAGACACTGAGCGAAGAGCGGGCCGGAGACCGTCTTAAGGAAGGAATTCGCCGCGCGGCTGCAGCACTTCTCGCCTATCAGCGGCAGGATGGGCATTTCGTTTTCCCGCTCGAGGCGGATGCCACTATTCCCGCCGAATACGTCCTGCTCGAGCATTATCTCGACCGGATCGATGCGCCGCTCCAGCAGAAGATCGGCGTTCATCTCCGTGCGATCCAGGGATCGCACGGCGGCTGGCCGCTCTTTCACGACGGCGCGTTCAATATCTCGGCGAGCGTGAAGGCCTATTTCGCGCTCAAGGCGATCGGCGATCCGCCCGACGCCCCACATATGCGCCGCGCGCGCGAGGCGATCCTGGCCGCGGGCGGGGCCGAGCGGACGAATGTCTTCACCCGCGCTCAACTGGCGCTCTTCGGCGCGGTGCCGTGGCGCGCGGCTCCGGTGATGCCGATCGAGATCATGCTGCTGCCGCGCTGGTTCTTCTTTCATCTCTCGAAGATTTCGTATTGGTCGCGCACCGTCATCGTTCCGCTGCTCGTGCTGATGGCGCTCAAGCCGCGGGCGCGCAATCCGCGGCGCGTCGAGATCGCGGAGCTTTTCCGCAGGCCGCCCGAGACGATTCGCGACTGGATCCGGGCGCCGGACAATTCGCTGCCGGGCAGGATCTTCGTCGGCCTTGACGCCGTTCTCCGCCGCATCGAGCCGTTCGCGCCGAAATCGCTCCGCAGCCGCGCGCTCGCGCGGGCGGTTTCCTTCGTCCGCGAGCGGCTCAATGGCGAGGACGGACTCGGCGCCATCTATCCGGCGATGGCGAACACGGTGATGATGTTCGACGCCCTCGGCCGCAACGACGAAGCCGCCGCGACCGCCTGGGAGTCCGTGCAAAAGCTCCTGGTGGCCTCACCCGATCGCGCCTGGTGCCAGCCCTGCGTTTCGCCGGTATGGGACACGGGGCTCGCCGGCCACGCGCTCGCCGAGGCCGGCCATGGCGTTGAGGCGGCCGCTTCGGCCGCCTGGCTCGCGCCCTTGCAGATCACCGATCTCGTCGGGGACTGGGCGACGGCACGGCCGAATACGCGGCCCGGCGGCTGGGCCTTTCAATATGCCAATCCGCATTACCCCGATGTCGATGACACTGCCGTCGTCGGGATGCTGCTTCATCGCACCGGCGACCCCGCGTACCAGGGCGCTATCGCGCGCGCGGCCGAATGGATCATCGGCATGCAGAGCGGCAATGGCGGCTGGGGGGCGTTTGATGCCGACAACACGCATTATGTCCTCAACCACATACCCTTCGCCGATCATGGCGCGCTGCTCGACCCCCCGACCGCTGACGTGACGGCGCGCTGCGTCTCCTTCCTCGCCCAGATCGGGCATCGGCCGGAGGAGAAGGTGCTGGCCCGGGCGATCCGCTATCTGGAAGCCGAGCAGGAGACGGAGGGAAGCTGGTTCGGCCGCTGGGGAACGAACTACATCTATGGCACGTGGTCGGTGCTCTCTGCGTTCAACGCCGCCGGAATCCCGCGCGAGGCGCCGAGCGTGCGAAGAGCGGTCGCGTGGCTCCTCTCCTGCCAGCGCGAGGATGGCGGCTGGGGAGAGGATTGCGAGACCTATGCGCAGGCGCCGCACGGACGCTACCATGAGAGCACGCCTTCCCACACCGCCTGGGCCCTGCTCGGGCTGATGGCGGTGGGCGAGGTCGCCAATTCCGCCGTCGCGCGCGGGATCTCCTGGCTTCTCGCGCGGCTCGAAAAAAACGGAGAATGGCCCGAGGACGCTTACAACGCGGTGGGGTTTCCGCGTGTCTTCTATCTCCATTATCACGGCTACCGGCTCTATTTCCCGCTTCTCGCGCTCGCGCGCTATCGCGATCTCAGAGCGCGCGGCGCCAAGCGCGTGGCGTTCGGGTTCTGAGATGGCGATCGGCATCGTCGTCGGGCTGGTGATGGAGGCGCGAGCCGCCCGCCCGCTCGGCGGTGTTGTCGCGGCGGGCGGCGGCACGGCGGCCGGGGCGGAGGTGGCGGCCGAGGAGCTGGTCGCGGGCGGGGCGCGCGCGCTGGTGAGCTTCGGCCTGGCTGGCGGCCTCGACCCCGAGCTCAAGCCCGGCCATCTCCTCATCCCGCGAACGGTGCTCGCCGCCGGACAGAGCTGGCGGACCGACCCTGAACTGGACCGGAGGCTGGGCGGGCCGACCGAGGAACTCTTGCTTGGCGAGAGTGCCGTGGTGAGCAGCGCCGCTGCCAAGCGCCAGCTTTGGCACACGACCGGCGCGGCGGCGGTCGATCTCGAGAGCGGCGCGGTCGCGCAGGTGGCCGCCCGCCATGACCTGCCCTTCGCGGTGCTGCGCGCCGTCTGCGACCCGGCCAGGCGGAGCCTGCCGCGGAGCGCGCTCGCAGCCCTCGATGCGGGCGGCCGGGTGCGCACGCTTCGCCTGCTCGCCTCGCTCTTCCTTCACCCGCTGGACCTGCCCGGCCTCGTCGCGCTGGCCGCGGACGCTTCCCTTGCCCGCCGCGCGCTTGCCGAGCGGGCCCGCCGCATCGGCGCGCTCGGACCCTCTCCCGTGCATGGAGGCCTCGGATGAGCCCGATCAAGTCGCCACAACGCTATCCCGAGCTTGCCGACCCGCAGGTGCGCCCGCGCTTCACCGGTGTGCCCACTTTCTTCCGCTTGCCCTATCGCGAGGATCTCGCGGCGCTCGATATTGGCGTCATCGGCGTGCCGTTCGATGGCGGCGTGACCAACCGGCCGGGCGCGCGGCACGGCCCGCGGGAGGTGCGCAACCAGTCGAGCCTGATGCGCATCATCAATGCCGCGACCGGTGTCACCCCTTTCGCCAGCCGCCGCGTGGCCGATCTCGGCGATTGCTGGATCGAGCAGCCTTACGCGCTCGAAGCCGCGCTGGCCGAGATTGCCGATTTCTTCCGCACGGTGAAGGCGGCCGGGGTGACGACGCTCGCAGTGGGCGGCGATCATTCGATCTCACTGCCGATCCTGCGTGCCGTCGCCGCCAACGGGCCGCTCGGCATGGTGCATATCGACGCCCATTGCGACACCGGCGATGATTATCTCGGCTCGCGCTTTCATCATGGCGCGCCGTTTCGCCGCGCCGTCGAGGAGAACCTGCTCGACCCGAAGCGCGTGATTCAGATCGGCATTCGCGGCACGGTCAATGATCCGAACATGTGGCGCTTCAGCCGCGAGAGCGGCATGCGCGTGATGCCCATGGACGAGTTCCAGGATCTTGGCTGGCGCGCGGCTCTCAGCGAAGCCAAGCGCGTGATCGGCGACGGACCGACTTATCTCTCATTCGATATCGATGCGCTCGACCCCGCTTACGCGCCCGGCACCGGCACGCCGGAGGCGGGCGGCCTTACCACGCGCGAAGCCATGCGGCTGCTGCGCGGCCTGACGGGGCACGAATTCGTGGGCGCCGATCTGGTCGAGGTTTCGCCGCCCTTCGATCATGCGGGCCTCACGGCGCTGCATGGCGCCGCGATCCTGTTCGAGCTTCTTTGCCTGCTCGCCGCCGCGCCGGGGCGATAGGAAGGGCAGAGAAACCCCTGGGCTGATCCCTATCATGATGACTCTGGCAATGACTCTGGCATCATGATTCCGGGATCGATTCCGGTTTCTGGAGGAGGGGCGCGGAAGCGGCCGTGCGTTCGAGCGCGCCGCCTTCCTGGACCTTCCAGTTTTCCTCGAAAAGGACGGTGTCGTTGAGATCGACATACTCGACGGCAAGCGTTTCCCGCCTGAATTTCAGCCGGGCGAAGCCATTGAAGCCGACCTTCAAATTCTCGTCGTTGGAATAGAGCCGATGATCCAGGAATTCGGCCCGGCATTCCGGGTGGATGACCTGATCAGGCGGCAGCGCGATCGGCATGCCGCCGTGCCCGATGCAGCGGCCAAAGGCTGTGATGCCTTTTCCGGTCTGGAATCTTTCATAGATGGTGAGCCTGTGCTCATGCCCCCAGAACCAGAGCACGGGGCGGTCGATGAATGGAGCCAGTTGTTCGGCCTGCTTCGTGAACCATGGGCTGAAGCTGGAACAATACTGGTGATGGCCGAGAAGGACGATGCCGCGCTTGTCACCCGGCCTGAAAACGCTCTCGCGAAGCCACGCCACGAGCGGTTCGGGCAAGGCGCAGTCGGGGGAAAAGAAAGGAATATCCTCGATGATCGGGATGCCGATCGATCTGTATCCGGTGTCGAGGGCAATGAGCCGCCAGTAGGGATTCTCGAGACAGAAGAAGCTGGCTTTCTGACCCTGCGCCCGCCCCTGGATGTTGAGCCCGAGCGAGGGCAGCATCAGCGGAAAATATCCGTACCCGCGCGCATACATTTCGTGATTGGCGTTGAGCGAGAAGGTGCCGCGGGAGCCCTTGGGCCAAAGGCACGGCTTGTAGGCATGAAGCGGATTGGGGATGCCCAGGAAGTTCTCCCTGACCTCTGTCGGGTCGCCAACGAAATAGATATCACCGAGATGGATGGAGTAATGCGGGTCGAACGACGTGATGCGCTCGGCCACCATGAACGCCTCGTCCGTGCCGGTGCCCCAGTCGCCGGCCAAGGCGACGCGGATCTCGTCCGCCCCCTGTCCGCCATCGCCTTCGAGGGGGTAGATCCCGTTATCGCGTTCCGGGTCTTCATAACGGAGAAACGGATGCTTGCGTCCGATCCGGTAACGGAGATACTCGCTTATCCAGCGCCACTGATTGTTTGGCAAGAACATCTTCATTTTTTGGAAGATGCCGGGAAGAGTCCCGGCATCTTTTTGACGCGGCGTGCGTGGCAGCGCCTGCTCCTGCAGATAGGCCACGATGGGCGCGTGCGAGAGACCCGTGAAATCCTGAAGATCTTTTCTCTCATCCGGCCGACTGCCAGTTGGAGTCATGGACGGCACTCCCCGATATCACGTCAGCCCCAGGCGATATCTTCATAGACCCCGGATTTTGGCAAAAGGTCAAGCTCCAGCCGCAATCCATCCGGACTCTCGATCAGAGCGTGATGCGTGGGCCCGCTCCCTTGTCCTGCCACGGCCATTTGTTTTCCCGCGTGAGAGAGGCCTACAGTGAGTCCACCTTCGGTCATCACGCTCCAGATCATAGAGGATAGAGAAGGGCTGAAGATCGAGCCCCGTTATGGGGAGGGCGTATCTTGGACAAGCCGGCGAGAATCGTTCTTCTCAATGGGGTCGGCAGCCCCATCCGCGTTCAAACGCATCAGCCCAGCACGTCAAGCAACTCCTTTGCTTCAGCCAAGTCTTTGGTCGCGAAGCCTTCGGTAAACCGTCCATAGACCTCGCTGAGCAGATTCCGTGCCTCGGTCGTGCGATCAGAGAGATGCCACAGACGTGCCAAGCTGGTTGCGCTCCGCAACTCCCACGACAAAGCCTTCTGCTTGCGACCGATCTCGATTGATTGCAGGAACAGCTGTTCCGCCTCTGGCTGCGCGTGCAGCTTTTGTTTGCCGAGTAGCGCTTCGCCCCGCGCTCGCAGGATCTCAGCCGTGCACCAGTTCACCGGGCCATTTTCGGCTTGGCAGAGCGAGTGCGGGTGTAATAATCGCCAATGAAATGTGCTTAAACTATCCGCATGGATAGGAAAGAGCGCGCCTTCACTGGTCAAGCCGTCCGGCACGCCGGGGTCGCTTTGCCTGGCGCGCTTCAGGTAGGCAAGCACGCGTTCATAAAGATGCCCGACCATCTGCCAGAAATGAAAGTCGATGCCGGAATCTCGGTGAAGAAGCAGCGATACACATCGTCCTGCCGTCTCCAGGTCGCCGATCCAAAAGGCAATCGGACATGCGGCATATACAAGAAAAAAGCCCAGCGCTACTGATTGATTCGCTGTCAAGACCTCAGCGGTCGCTGTTCCCATTGCGTTCAGCTGACCCAGTGGGGTATCGATCGTATCTTGGACCATTTGCCACGCCTGATCGGGCCGTCCGACGATCCACAGCAGGCGCGCATGGTGCTGCCGCATGGCGATCTCGTGTTCATGGTCGTACTCAACGGCACCGTCTGGACGGGTCCGCCACATGTCGGCACGCGCCCGTTCTGCGTGCTGAAGAGCCTGCTCATGTTCCCCCAATAAATGGTGAGAGAACGTGGCTATTCTGTCGTATAGCGGCACAATCGGCAGTTCCGGCCGCCACCATGACGAGACGGACCACTGTGATCGGGAAGGCACGCCGGTATCGACGGCGCAGCTCGACTCCAGTTTGGATACGATGTCGCCCCCCCTATTGAGCCACGGCCGAAGCGCGCGGTAGTCACCGTACGTGTAAGACCATCTGCAATGTGTCCAGATGATTTCGAGCTGACAGCCGACGTCCTCGCATCGTTCAGCGATCGCAAGCGCGTGGTCGAGCGCGTGGCGTACTTCGCGCACGCTGCCGTCGGTGTGGAAGATTGAAATCGCTAAGGCTATGTGCAATCGCATGACGATCTCGTCATCAATCTCCACAAAACGCGGCGCCAGCTTGATCGCCAGCTCCAGGTGCCCACGGAGTTCCGGCAGCAAGAGCATTCTGAACCACAGCCGCGCCGAGGCAGCGATAATCTTTATGCCAAGGACAGGATCGCCGCCCAAGCCAAACGCCCATTCCAATGCGGCGCGCACGTCAGCGATGAAGTTGCCGTGCTTAGCTCGCCAACCTGTGGTGGGCGTCTCAGCCCAGTCATCCCCAGCTTCGAGCGAGTGGCGATATGAATACTCAGCATGCCTGCGTCTGACCTGTTCGAGCTCTTTATTTTCAAATAATTTGTTGAGCGCGTAGAGACGGAGCGATTCAAGCAATCGGTATCTTACCTCGTCGTGTTGAGGTTCGACCGTGACCACCGATTTCTCGACCAGGCTATCGAGTATATCGGCCGTGTTAAAATCATCCGAAGGCTGAAGTCGGGCGATGGTATCGGCGGCCTCGATCGAGAAGCTCGCGGGAAAGATCGCGAGCCCGCGCCAAACTCTCTTCTCCTCCTCGTCTAAGTTATCGTAACTCCAATCGATCATCGCGGCCAACGTTCGGTGACGCGGCAGAGCTGTCCTCCGACCCTTCGTTAGCACCTGGAAACGGTCGTCAAGTCGGTCGGCGAGACCACGCAGGCCCAAGAACGAAAGCCGTGCTGCGGCGAGTTCGATGGCAAGCGGCAAGCCATCAAGCCGCGTGCAGATCTCCGCCACAATGGGCGCATCGGGGTCAGTCACATCCAACGGCGAATTGGTCGCCCAAGCGCGTTCTGCAAACAGTTGAACGGCAGGAGATTTAAGCGCTTCCGCTGCCGTCAAGCTGCTTGACGCTGGGGGTGCCGCAAGTGGAACCAACCGGTACACCCGCTCGCCCAACGCGCGCAGCGGTTCTCGGCTTGTCGCTAAAATGTGAATCTGAGGTGCGCCCTGAAGTATTGCCTCGGCGATCGGGCTTATCGTCTCAATGACGTGTTCACAATTGTCGAACACGATGAGCATGTGGCGCCGTCGAACGTGGGAGATTAGGTACTCGAGCGGCTGCCGATCCGGCGCTGGCACGTGCAGCAGAGATGCGAGCTGTGGAGTGACCAAGTCGGGCTTGCCCAGCCAAGAAAGTTCGAGCAGCGCGACACCGTCACGAAAGAAATTTGCAAGCTTTCGCATGACCGCCAGCGCGACAACGGTCTTGCCCATGCCGCCTGTGCCCGTGATGGTGACTAGCCGTTTACGGGGCAATTCATCGACGATCTCCGCGACAACTTCGTCGCGGCCAATGATCCTGACCAGCGGGGCAGGCACGTGGTCCTGCAAGTTTGCGATCGGCTGTTCCGGCACCTTTTCGAGGGTATCCGCCGGTGATGCGCGCTTCGTTTGTGCGACGAATGCATATCCTCGTCCGCGAACGCTAACGATCAGACGCGCCCCGGCTCGGCCGTCGCCGAGCACTTTGCGCAATGCGGCGATGTGCACGCGCAACGCGCCTTCGATGATGGAGGTCCGCGGCCACACAATCGCGAAGAGGTCCGCCTTGCTTACGACCTGTCCAGCTTGATTGACCAAGGCAATGAGGAGGTCGAGGGCACGATCTCCCACCGGGACGATCTCGCCGCGTTTCGTCAACATCCGCGCCGCCGGCACAAGGCAAAAATCTCCGAACAGGATCGCATCACCGTTGCAGGTCGATGAAGGGGGGTCCGGGAGCTCTGTGTCGTTACGCATCGTCCGCCTTGCTAGTGTCCTGCCCCTGAATGCCTTCGCATTTCAGGGACCAGCAGGCCACTGAAAACAAAGAGCGAGTGTCCCGGCGCATGATGACGATATTTGCGAGTCGGGACACCAGCAAGAACTCAGCAGGCATACCTCCATGGCTTGATGGCGGCAAACTCTGATCCCCCAATACCTTAGCGCCTATTCGGGTGATGGAGAATACGCTCGTCGCTTCGGGCGCTCACCCGCGAATGGCCGATCCACTTAACGAAACTTAGCAGAATTTGACCGAACGTCGCTTGGACCCAGGCATGTCGGGGCATAGCGTCGATAAGTGTGCACGGCCTTTGGGATTGCCGTGCGGGAGATCGTTCGATGACAATTCAGAGCACTTTTGGATTATCTGCCGCGGCGCATGACCTGCCGGCTCCGGCCTACCTATCCGGCTTCCATACATTGGGCGCGGAGATCTCGCTGCCCGCGCTCCCTGAGCAAGGCAGTATTCCAGACTGGCTAACCGGCACTCTGCTGCGTATGGGACCGGGTCGGTTCGAGTGGGGACCTGACCGCTACCGCCACTGGTTCGATGGCTCCGGCATGATCCACAAGTTCTCCTTCGCCGCGGGCAAGGTCGGTTACGTGAACCGTTATGTGCGCGGCACCGCCTTTGTCGAAAACGAACGCGTTGGTCGCATCACGACTCAGACCTTCGCGACCGACCCTTGCCAAGAGCTATACCGCAAGGGCTTCGTCCACTATCACGCAACGGGCAACGCGAACGTGAACGTTATCACCTGCGGTGACATGCTCATGGCGTTGGGTGAGGCGCCGCTCCCGATCGCCATCGACCCGCAGACGCTGGACACAAGCGGCGAGTGGCCGTGGCGCGACGACATCCTGCTCGGCGCCGATGGCAAGCCGCGGCCCCAGCACACGACGCCCCATCCCCATTTTGATCGCACCACCGGCGATCTCATCAACAATGTCGATATATTCGCTCGTGAGTGCCGCTACGAGCTCCACCGCGGACCCCGCGACGGCAAGCGAACGCGCTTTGCTGTCGTGCCCGTCGAACGCCCGGCTTACATGCACACTTTCGGGATGAGCGAGCATTACGTCGTGCTCGCAGAATATCCGCTCGTGGCCGACGTGCAGGCAATTGCGTTAAGGAATCGGCCTTTCATCGAGAACTACGAATGGCGGCCTGAGCGTGGCACTATCTTCACCGTGGTATCGAAGGCCGACGGCAGTGTGGTTGCGCGCGCTCAGGGTGAGCCGTTTCTCGGCATACATCAGATCAACTGCTTCGAGCGCGACGCCAGCATCATCTTTGACGTGCCGGCCTATCCAGAGGGCCGCCACATTTCCAACTTGTATCTCGACCGCAGGGCCGCCGCCGAGGCACTGGAAAGGAGCCAGGTCCGGCGCTACACCGTCCCGCTCAACGGAAAGGACGCGACCGGCGAGACCCTCTTCGACGAGTTCGCCGAGTTACCCACGATCGACTATGCGCGTGACGCTGGGCTGGACTACACGATCGCCTATGCAGCAGGTGGCCGCAAGGATCGGCCGGAAGGCTTCTACAACCAACTGCTGCGTTTCGACCTCGGACGCAATCAGGTGCAACGCTGGTTCGAGGACGGCTGCTACCCCGGTGAGCCGGTGTTCGTGCCCCGCCCGGCCGGCACAAATCGCAATGGTGGCGTGGTTCTCTCGGTTGTCCTCGATGGTTTGCGCGAACGCTCTTTCCTGCTGGTCCTGGATGCCGAAACGTTTGGGGAGATCGGACGGGCGATAGCGCCACACGTGATCCCATTCGGGTTTCATGGGGAATTTCACGGCTGAGCGGCCGTGCGGAGCAGGACGCTGGCGCTGTGGCTTAAGGTGCTAGTGATAGCGGGGGGCTGCGCGGTCACTTGCCGGCGGGCTTCTGCACGATAGCCCGCTACGGCAGGAATTGCCCGGCGGCTTGCTCAGAGCTTTCCAGCGGCAGGAAAGCCGGCCGCTGGCATCCTGCTGCCAACGGGCAACGAGCCGCCCCCCGCGCGGCGTGGCACGGTCTGGCATCAGACTGCGAACCGGCACATGCGACCGGTCCGTGGGGAATTTGAGGATGATCATCGCGATCCCTCCTTCCGACGGGCGTTGACGGGGCCCGGGAGGGATCAGCGGCCTGGGTTTAGCGCGCGGCGCACTTTCCTTCGGCCGGGTCTCCAACCCAGGTCATTGTCCAAACGCCAGCGAACGTCATGGCCGGCGTGACGCGCCGACTGTGATCCTCCGTGGACTGGCTGGCTGGATGGGGTTTCATGAGGTCCCTGGCTGAGGTTGATGAACAAGACCGGAGAGATTCGAAGCCCGCCGGTCGAGTGGCCAGATACGCCCCTCCGGCATAGATTCAAGGAGCAGTCCGGCGAAGCCGTGCATGGCTGCGGAAAAGCTCATCCGGGTGGTCCATGCCTGTGTGACTTGAGCGGGCAAGACCGGATTCCCCGGCAATCGCTGGCCGTGGGAGGCGTGGCGGGATAAGCTCGGCTCATTTCGGGTCCGAGAAGGAAAATCGGCAAAGATCATGCTCCAGGGAGTGATGCTGCTCTGGTTCGTGCTGACCGCGCTTTCGGTCGTCTTCGTCGCTGTCGATATTCGCGGAACCCCGGAATCCCCGGTGCTCAAATGGGGTTTCGTGCTGGTGACGCTCTATGCCGGGCCGATCGGGGCGTTTCTTTACGTTCTCGGCTGCCGCGAGCCATTGCCCGGCCTGCATGAGCGTTACGTGGCGGCGACCTGGCGGCAGGTTCTCGGCTCGACGATGCATTGCGTGGCGGGCGATGGGATCGGGATCATTGCCGGGGCGGTCATCGCCGGGTTGCTCGCGCTGCGAGGGCCTTTCGAGATGGCGCTCGAATACCTGCTGGGATTCGGGTTCGGCTGGACGATCTTCCAGGCGCTCTTCATGCGCGAGATGGCCGGGGGATCCTTTCTGCGCTCGCTCAGGCAGACCTTCGCCGCCGAGCTCCTCTCGATGAATCTCCTGATGACGGGGATGCTTCCCGTGGCTGCCGCCTGGCGCGCTTCGGTTCCCGCCTCGGCCGACGCGATCCGGCCCGCTTTCTGGTTCGCGATCAGCATCGCGCTGCTCGTCGGGTTCCTGCTCGCCTATCCGATGAACTGGTGGCTGGTGACGAATGGGCTCAAGCACGGGATGCTGACGGTGCGGAAAGGCGCGCGCGAGACGGCTCCACACGCCCAGGCACACGCGCAAGCACATCCCCAGGGGCATGAAATGGGGCATGAAATGGGGCATGGCGGCAAGGAAGGGATGGGCGCGATGCCTGCCGTTCAGCCCCGCATAGCACCGATGGCCGTCCTCTCCTTCGCCGCCTTGGCCGCGGGCGTGAGCGTGGCGCTGCGCCTCGGCGGATAGAGGCCGCGGGACTCAGGCCGGACGCGGCGTGCGGACGAGCGAGGCGAGGCCGGCGATCAACGCGAAGACCATCAGCATCGCGAAGCCGCTCTCGACCGCCTTGAGCAGGTGCCGCCCCTCGAAGATCACCGCGCTCGACTGCGCGCCGGTACGCGCCTGGATCTGCCACGACAGCATCGAGGAGGCGGAGACGACACCCAAGCTGGTGCCGAGGACACGCATGAGATTGACCAGGGCACCGGCCTCTCCGGAGAGATCGGGGGGGGCCGCGCTCACGGTCGCGCTGGTGTTGGGCGCGATGAAGACACCGAGCCCGGCGCCGAAAAGGGCGAGTGCGACCCCGCCGATGAGGCGACTGACATGCGGATCGTCGGCGACGAGCGAAAGAAGGAGCAGAGACAGAATGGAAATCGCCATTCCCGCCACGCTCGGGACGCGCGGGCCAAGCCGATCGGTCAGCGCGCCGCTGAAAGGGGCGATGAGGCCGAGCGCGACCGGAACGATCGCGAGCCTGACCCCGACCAGCGTCGCAGGATCGTGATAGCCGCGGACGAGCGCGAAGGACATCAGGAAGAACATGCCGTAGAGCAGCGCATATCCCAGCACGACACCGACGATGCCGCAGGAAAAGGCGGGCCGCGCGAATAGCCGAAAATCCAGCAAGGGGAAGGCGAAAGCGCGTTCGTGCAGGATGAGAGATATTGTCAAAATCGCGAAGAGCGCGGCACAGAAAAGCAGGGAAGGCGAGGCGACGCCCCATGCCGAAACCTGGTTGAGGGCGAGAACCAGCGTGATCAGCGCCGGCGCGAGGAAGAGCGCACCCCACCAGTCGAACACCTTCTCCTCGGCGAGGCCGGCCGTCTGCGGCAAGGCGAGCCAGCCGATAACGAAGGCGGCGGCCGAGAAGGGCACCGCGACCCAGAAGATCGCACGCCATCCGTAAGCGCCGAGCAGCACGCCGCCGACAGCCGGCCCGAGACTGATGCCGACGGCCTGGGCGGCAGAGAAAATGCCGAGCGCGCGGGCACGCTGGTTCGCGCCGACGGCCTTGATGAGGATGGAGATGCTGTTCGCGCCGAGCAATGCCCCGCCAATGCCCTGGAGGAGACGAAAGAAAATCAGCCATGCGAGGTTGGGAGCGGAGCCGCAGAGCGCGGTTGCGACCGTGAAAAGGAGATAGCCCAGGAGATAGAGCAGCTTCCTGCCGAACATCTCGCAGAGACGCCCGAAGATCGGCAGGGAGGCGGCGAAGGCGAGCAGGTACGCGAGCGAGACCCAGCTCACGGATTCGAGCGAGGCCTTGAACCTGGTCCCCAGTATCGGCAAGGCGATCTGGACGATGCTGGCATCGAGCTGGCCGATGAAGGCCCCGATGCAGGTGATGCCGACAATGAGCCAGGGATGCCAGGGAAGGCGCGCAATGGCGGCGAGCGGCGGAGGCTCGGCGCCACGGCGGACGACATCGGCCAAGCGGACATTGGCTGAGCGAAAGCCGCGGGCCGGGCTGGTGTCTTCGCCGCTCATGCGTTCTCCCGATTCGAAGACATCCCCTGCCGGCCAGAAAGCGAAAATGCGCCGGCAAGGGATGCGGCCGTATCGCCGCAGGTTAGAATCGAAGCCAGAATGGTGCCAACCCTGTTTCGTTTCGGGGCGGCCACAGGGCCTTCATGGCGCAACCGGCGATTGCCTCCGTCGGAATGGCGCGCCATCGTTCCCGGCGTGAATGGGGCTCTCTTCCTGTTCGGCGCCGGATTGCTTGCGGGCGTGATGAACGCGCTCGCCGGCGGCGGCTCGTTCGTGACGCTGCCGGCGCTGATCGCGGCGGGCGTGCCATCGGTTCCGGCGAATGCCTCGAGCACGGTCGCGCTCTATCCGGGCGGGCTCGCCAGTGCCTGGACCTATCATGAGCGTGCCGAAGCGCTGCTCGGAGGCGAGCAGGCGCGCGTGTGCGGGGTCGCGCTGCGCCATCTGCTCGCGGTGACGCTGGTGGGCGGGCTTGCGGGCAGCATCCTGCTGCTGCGGACGCCGGCCACCGCGTTCGACCGCATTCTCCCCTGGCTCCTGCTCGCGGCGACGCTCGCCATCGTCTTTGCCCGGCGGATCTCGCTCTCACCCCATGGGCAGAGACGCGGGCGGAGGCGCGTGCCGGCCGGCCTCGTGCTCGCGCTGCAATTCGCGCTCGGCATCTATGGCGGGTATTTCGGGGGCGCGGTCGGGCTGATGATGGTGGCGGCCTGGGGCCTGATGGGCGAGCACGACATCAAGGCGCTAAACGCGCCGCGGACGCTGATGGTGAGTGCGGCGAACACGGTCGCCATGCTCGCCTTCATCATCGCCGGCGCGGTGCGCTGGCCGGAGACGCTCGCGGTGCTGGTGGGCGGCGCGGCCGGCGGCTATGGCGGCGCGCGGCTCGGGCGCATCGTGCCGGCGCGGGTCACACGCGTGATGGTGATCTTCTGGACGGCCGGGATGACCGCCCTCTTCTTCATCCGCGCCTATCTTCGGAGCGGATGAGATTTCAGACACGTTCCTTGGTCGTGCGGAAGCGGATCTCCGGCCATTTCTCGGTCATGTAATTGAGCTCCCACGCGTTGCGCGCGAGGAAGACCGGCGCGCCGTCCCGGTCCTCGCTCATCGCGTGGCGGTTGGCCTCGACGAATTCCTTGAGCCGCAGCGGCTCGTCCGCGCCGATCCAGCGCGCCGTGTCGTAGGAGGCGGGCTCCAGCCCGACCTTGAGCTTGTATTCGTGCTCGATCCGCGTGGTCAGCACGTCGAGCTGCAGCGCGCCCACGGCACCGACGATCCATTCCGAGCCGAGGAGCGAGCGGAAGACCTGCACGACCCCTTCCTCGGCGAGATCCTCGAGCGCGCGGCGCATCTGCTTGGCACGCATCGGATCGTCGAGCCGCACGCGGCGGAGGATTTCGGGCGCGAAGTCTGGCACGCCGGAGAAACGAATCCTCTCGCCCTCGGTCAGCGTGTCCCCGACACGGAGCGTGCCGTGATTGGGGATGCCGATGATGTCTCCGGGCCAGGCTTCCTCAGCGAGCGAACGTTCCTGCGCGAAGAAGAAGATCGGCGATTGCACCGAAAATATCTTTCCGGTGCGGACCTGGTGGAGCTTCATGCCGCGCTGGAAACGGCCCGAGCAGATGCGCAGGAAGGCGATGCGGTCGCGATGGTTCGGGTCCATGTTCGCCTGGACCTTGAAGACGATACCGGTCACTTCCGGCTCGGAAGGCACGACGGTGCGCGCATCCGCCGGCTGGCCGCGCGGCGGCGGCGCATGGGCGACGAGCCCCTCCAGCAGCTCGCGCACGCCGTAATCCTCGAGCGCACTGCCGAAATAGATCGGCGTGAGATGGCCGGCGCGATAGGATTCGAGATCGAAGGCGGAATAGACCGCTTCGATCATTTCCGCATCCTCGCGGAGCTCGGCGGCCTGCTCGACGGGAACATGCCCCGCGAGCGTGCCGGCGGCCGCAGCCTCATCACCGGGACGGGCGAGGCCGATGAGCCTTTTCCGTTGCAAATCCCAGCAGCCGCGGAAGAGCCCGCCCATGCCGATCGGCCAGGTCATCGGCGAGACATCGAGGGCCAGGGTCTGGGCGATCTCGTCCACGAGCTCGAAGGGGTTGCGTCCCTCGCGATCGACCTTGTTGATGAAGGTGGTGATCGGGATGTCGCGGAGCCGGCAGACCTCGAAGAGCTTGCGCGTCTGCAGCTCGATCCCTTTCGCGGCATCGATGATCATGACCGCCGAATCGACCGCGGTGAGCGTGCGGTACGTATCCTCGCTGAAATCCTGGTGGCCCGGCGTGTCGAGCAAATTGAAGACCGTGTTCCCGAATTCGAAGGTCATCACCGAGCTCGAGACGGAGATGCCGCGCTGCTGCTCGATCTTCATCCAATCCGAACGCGTGTGGCGGCGTTCCCGCCGCGCCTTCACCATGCCGGCTTCACGGATGGCGCCGCCGAAGAGCAGCAGCTTCTCGGTGAGCGTGGTCTTGCCGGCATCGGGGTGCGAGATGATGGCGAAGGTACGCCGCGGCAGGGGTGCGGCAAGCCCGGACGGCGGCTTGTTCGGCAGAGACGCGTTTTCGGAGGTCTCGGGCAAGAAGCCCGGCGCGGCGTCGTTCATTGTCTCTCTCTTTCCCCGGCCTCGCGTTCAGGCGAACCGCGCCGGAAGGCCCAAGGGGACGACCCCAGGGAAAATGACCCAAGGGGAGGAATAGCAGGAAAGGCGCGCAAGCACGGGACGAAGCCGCAAGCGCCGCGCCAGGGAACTTCGCCGGCTATATAGAGAGGCGTGGGCGGATTGTGTAGAGCGCCCAAGGCGGACGACATCGAAGGTGGGCGGCTTCCTTGCCAAAGTGATTCCATAGAGCCAGGATGCCGCAAATCTGCAATCGAAAAGAGAAGGCGGCGCCGCAAGGGATGCATGAGCCTGCGGCGCGGCTCAAGGGGAAGTCCGGAAATGCCGGGTGCCGAATCCGTCCACGGGGCTGTCGATGGCTGATGAAGCGCTGAAGAAAGCGGTGGCGAGCGCGCGCTCACCCCGGAGCGATGGCGGCGGGATCGACTGGCTCGGCCGGGTGCGGGCGCTGGCGCCGCAGATTGCCGCCGCCGCGGCGGAGATCGAGCATGAACGGCGGTTGCCGGCACGGCTGGTCGCCGAGCTGCAGGCATCGGGAATGTTCAGCTTGCTGGTGCCCCACGCCTTCAACGGCGCCGAGCTCGACCCGCCCAGCTTCATTTCCATCCTCGAGGCGGTGGCGGCCATCGATGCGAGCACGGCCTGGTGCCTTGGCCAGAACAATGTCTGCGGCTCGTCGGCGGCTTTTCTTCCCGCACACGCGGCACGGGAGATTTTTGGCGGCGCGCCGCAGGCGATCCTCGCCTGGGGCGCAGGGTTCGCCGGGCGGGCCGCCGCCGTGCCGGGCGGGTACCGGGTTACCGGAAAATGGTCCTTCGCGAGCGGTGTCCGCCACGCGACATGGATCGGCGCACATTGCATCGTGACTGAGGAGGACGGGCGCGAACGGCTTGGGCCGGGTGGCAAGGCCGTGACGCGCACCATGCTGTTCCCGGCCTCGCAAACCACATTGCAGGATATCTGGCATGTGATCGGTTTGCGCGGGACAGGAAGCGATTCCTACGCGATCGAGAACCTGTTCGTGCCCGAGGACCATTCGCTCGCGCGCGACGACCCGGCCGATCGGCACCATGAAGGGCCGCTCTATCATTATTCGAGCAGCGCCCTTTTTGGCCCGGGCTTCGCGGGCGTGGCGCTCGGCATCGCGCGGGCGATGCTGGATGCGCTGATCGGGCTTGCGATGGAGAAGACGCCGCGCGGCCTCGACAATCCGATGCGGCTGAGCCCGGTGAGCCAGTACGAGATCGCCGAGACCGAGGCACGGCTGCGCGCCGCCCGGATGTATCTGCTCGGCACCGCCGGCGAAGTCTGGCAGGAGGTAGTCCGCGCCGACCGGCTGACGCTGGAGCAGCGGATCGCGATCCGGCTCGCGACAACTTACGTGATCCGCGAGGCGACGCAGGTGGCGGACTTCGCCTATTCCCGCGCCGGTGCCACGGCCATCTTCGAGACCAGCCCGTTCGAGCGGCGGTTCCGCGATATCCACGCGGTGGCGCAGCAAGTGCAGGGACGCGGCTCACATTTCGAGACGGTGGGAAGATTCCTGTTTGGCGAGGAGCCCGATCTCCTGTTCGTCTGAGGGAGTCTTCCCATGATGGCGCCCAGTGTGATGGGGCGCGGAGCGCGGTTCGGGAACGAGTTGCCTCGCGTAGAGCGTGATCACCGAAGGTGGACTCACCGCAGGTTCGAATCACGCGATGAAACAATGACCGAGAACAGGATGGGGAGCCCGAGCCATCTCATCCCGTTCCAATGAAACAAATTGTAAATTCCTCCTTTCTTAGATCTTTGCGCCGTCGCTCGCGTTCGACGTTCAATTTCATGAACTTGATGCGTGTTCCGCCAGAGATGCAGGACAAATCCGGAAGAAAGATACCATGGAATCGCGCATAGCAAATTCGATTCGGGCGTCTAAGAGACTGTTTGAGAATGCGCTGTGATGAGTCGGTTCGTTCCAAGTTGGGGGCGCCGCAGGCGCCGGCCGGCGCGGCTTTCGAGAACCGGGGCGGAGCGGCCTTGAGATCAATATGGCTTCTGGCGGAGAAGCGCAGCGATCCGCCAAAGCCCAAGGGGAAGCCATGAAATTGATCGCCAAAACAAAAGGGCCGTGAGCACCGGAAGCGCAGAAAGACACGTCGGACGACCACCACAGTCGCATTCTCAAACAGTCTCTAAGCTCTCCTCGGCCGGATTTGACATCCGGATTTGAGACGGGGAGACGTGTGCAATGCCCCAGCCAATTGCCCTTAATGTCAATGGAGAGAACAAGACCGTCCGCGTCGAAGCGGAGAGCATGCTTCTCTACGCGCTGCCCGACAATCTCGGCCTGCATGGCCCGAAATTCGGCTGCGGATTGGGTGAATGCGGGGCCTGCACCGTGATCATGAACGGGTTCGTGATCCGTTCCTGCGTGATGCCGGGTGCCGCTGCGGAGAATGCGAAGATCATCACGCTCGAAGGACTCGGCACCCAGGAGAAACCTCACAAGCTGCAAAAAGCCTTCATCGCGGAGCAGGCCGCGCTCAGCGGCATGCCCGGGGACGTGAGGGAACGCCCGGAAAAGAGCGCAGCGCTCGGCTTGATTTCACCGCCCCCGCCCGAAGGCAAGCTCTATGCCTGGCTCGCTGTTCATCCGGACGACACCACGACCCTCTTCACCGACAAGGTCGAGACCGGACCGCGTCGATGTCGTGCTGGTCAACAACCGGCCGGAATATCCGGCCTACAGCGCGAGTGAACCCTCCACCTGCCCGACGACGGCGCTCGTCAGCAATGCCATCTATGACGCGATCGGAGTGCGGCTGTGCCAGACGCCGTTCCGGCCCGAGCGGGTCAGGGGGCCCTGAGCTGAGCGACGAAGCGGGTTAGAGGAGATCGCGATCAGGCGGAATCGGCTGATCGCCTGAAGATGCTCGCAAAACAAACACATAAAGCGGATTGCGCGGGCCCATGCGAACGCAATTCGCTCTAGGGGAAGGGCCCTCTATTCCTCGGGCTCGGTCGTGAAGAGGAGCGGATAGCCCTTGGCGCGACCCGCCTCCGTTCCCCGTGTGGCCTTGGCCTCGGCGACATCCTTCGTATAGACGGCGACCACGCAGGCGCCGCGCTGGTGGGCTGTCATCATCACGCGCTGGGCCTGCTCTTCTCCCATGCGGAATTCCGCCTTGAGCACGGTCACGACGAAGGCGCGCGGCGTATAATCATCGTTGATGAGGATGACCTTGTAGAGGCGAGGCCGCTCCGTCGCCAAACGGACTTTGGTACGTGGCCTCGTGACAATGTCATTCATCGGAGGAACCGCTCCCAATAACAGCGGAGCCGCGCGGAAATTCTATCGCATGGATGCGCCTTGCCTGTCCATCCGATCGTGGAGGCGGAGCCGGAGGAGCGAAATCGGCGTTTGATCCGGATCAATGCTCCGGCCGCCGGACGATGCAAGGCCACTGCCGGCGAATCCGATCGGCGGCACTGCTGAATGAGAGATGCCGAGCGTGCGTCCGGCGGGGACGATTGCTTCCCGATCGCGGCAGCGGAAGGTGTTCGTTTCGTGACACGCCCGCGGACATTCCCCGATGCGGAGGCGAAGGCGCTGAACGAAGCCGGCCCGCCATCGCGCAGACCGGAGGCATTCCAGCCATCGGCCTCTTGATCCTGATCAAAGTGCCCATTGCATCAGGCTGGTTTTCTCCGGGCTTCTGTTTGTTCTTGCCGTGGAGGAATTGGAGGATCTCATGAAAGCGCTCGTCTATCGCAGACCTGGTCTCAAGGCGCTCGAAGACCGGCCCAAGCCGGAGATTCGGGCTTCCGGAGACGCGATCGTCAAAATGACCCGGACGACGATCTGCGGCACCGATCTCCATATCCTGAAAGGCGATGTCCCGACCTGCGCGCCTGGCCGCATCCTGGGCCATGAGGGGGTTGGCATCGTCGATACCGTGGGACCGGGCGTCACCGCCTTCAAGGCCGGGGACCATGTGCTGATCTCCTGCATTTCGGCATGCGGCAAATGCGATTATTGCCGCCGCGGCATGTATTCGCACTGCACTACGGGCGGCTGGATCCTGGGCAACGAGATCGACGGAACCCAGGCCGAATATGTTCGCATCCCCCATGCCGATACCAGCCTCTACCCAATCCCCGAAGGGGCCGATGAAGAGGCTTTGGTCATGCTGAGCGATATTCTGCCGACCGGATTCGAATGCGGTGTGCTGAACGGCAAGGTGGCGCCTGGATCGACGGTTGCGATCGTCGGCGCCGGGCCGATCGGCCTTGCTTCACTTCTGACCGCGCAATTCTACTCTCCCGCCGAGATCATCATGATCGATCTCGATGCAAATCGTCTTGGTATCGCAACCAGATTCGGCGCCACCCAGACGATCAACAGCAGCGACGGCAACGTGGCCGAGAAGGTGAAAGCGCTGACCGGAGGCCGCGGGGTCGATACCGCGATCGAGGCGGTTGGCATCCCGGCCACGTTCTTGCTTTGCGAGGATCTGGTGGCTGCGGGCGGCACCATCGCCAATATCGGCGTGCATGGCAGCAAGGTCGATCTGCATCTGGAGAAATTATGGTCGCAGAATATCGCGATCACCACGCGCCTGGTCG
This sequence comes from Acetobacteraceae bacterium, assembly GCA_035509315.1. GTDB lineage: Bacteria > Pseudomonadota > Alphaproteobacteria > Acetobacterales > Acetobacteraceae > JAKAWQ01. The sequence continues at coordinate 173,310 of DATJLS010000030.1, forward strand.
ATACCGTGACAACGCCGATGCTTCTGAAAACGGTGCAGGCGAAGAAGATCGATCCGGCCCGGCTGATCACACACCGATTCTCGCTCACGCAAATTCTCGATGCCTATGAAACCTTCGCTCATGCCGCCGATACGCGGGCACTCAAGGTGATCATCCGGGCCTGATGCGGGAGAGCGAAAACCGATCTACGCATGGAAAGAGAGGCCATCAGATCGTGACGATTTCAGATCATCACGCTCTTGCTTTATTTTCTCGGTCAATTTGATGGCCTCCCCTGAGGTTTTGGCGGATCGCTTCGCGCCGGAATCCCCGCCGACATGTTCGGGGCCCCCGCCGATATCGCTGGCGGGGAACCGCTTCGCGGGATGCCCCGATTCCACGGAAAGCCATATCGATCTCGCGTTTCCCCGTTCCGACGGCGATGGGGAATGGCGCAATGCGCGCGGGTGGGGTAGGTATCTTCCATGGAACTGCCGAATCCGCTCGATGCCGTCATCCTCGATATGGACGGTACATTGCACGACACAGAGTGCATCTACCATGAGGCGCTCAAGCGGGCGGTCACCGCGGTGGGATTTTCGGTCACCGACGGATTCGTCCATTCCCTGATCGGAATTCCGGGCAAGGAGACGGACGAGATGCTGCAGACGCATCTCGGACCCCGCTTCCCCTTCGATGCCTATGACCGGCTTTACGACGAGTATTGCGAAACGCTGATGGCCGAGGGCATCAGGCTCAAGCCGGGGGTGACGGAACTGCTCGATTTTCTCGAGGCGTGCGCGCTGCCGGTCGCGATCGCGACCTCGGCGAGCCGCCGCGCGGCGACGCTGCACCTCATGCGTTCAGGGCTCGGATCGAGGATCACGAAGGTTGTCACGCGGGACGACGTCACGCGGGGCAAACCGCACCCGGATGTCTATCTCGAGGCGGCCCACCGCGTCGGGGCCGCGCCGGAACGGTGCCTGGCGGTGGAGGATTCCTTCAACGGCATCCGGGCCGCGCATGCTGCCGGAATGATGCCGGTGATGGTGCCCGATGTGCTGACCCCGACACCGGAGATCCGCGCGCTCTGTGTGACGGTGGCCGCCGATCTCCATGCCGTGCGCAACCTCATTGCCCGGCCCTGAGACGACCGCTCACGCAGCGGCGGGAGCTTCCGGCGGCGGCTCGGGACGGTTGCGACGCTCGGCCATGAAGCGGTCGAACTCCTCGCGGTCCTTGGCGCGGCGGAGGCGCTCAAGATAATCGAGAAACTCGCGCTGCTCTTCCTCGAGCCGCCGCAGAGTCTCCGCACGATACTCGTCGAAGGCCGTATTGCCGCTCGGCATGTGGCGACGCCTGCGCCAGCCGCAGCCATTGCGTAGCCAATGCCCGTCCTGGGGCCGCCCTTCCTGGGTATTGTACCAGCGGCCGGGTGCGGCACAGTGGAATCCGAACAAGCGGCCGCTGAACCCGGCGAAGATGAGCATCGCGAGCCCGAGCGGCCAGGCAAGCCAGAAACCGAGGATGGTGAGCGCGATCCAGGCCGGCTTGCCGATCGCATCGATCTTCTCGAGGACGAACATGCGCGCACTCCCGCGATAGGGTATGTGAATGTTAAGCACATTCACATCGCAGTTCAAGACCCAAAATGGAGCCCCAACCCTGCCGCTCGCCTCATATGCACAGGAAGGAGGCCGGCCCTGGATGACCACGACCGCGAGGCCGGCGGGAGCATGATGACGGGGGTGAGATCGCGGCGGGGCGGAATCGCGCGCGAAAACAATGACCGAGAGCGGGATGGATTCGTCCGCGTTCACCCATTCCGCTCTCGGGTCGCGCGCCGACATCGATCGCGTTCCAGAGTGTGATGATTCCAGCCCATCGCGCTCGTGGGGTCCTCTTTCGTGCTTGCTCGACCGTTTGTTTTGCTGCCGCTATCATAACGCCGGGTGCAAACTGCGCCGTCAGATGCCGGATGGCCACCACCGGGACTGACCATCACGCAGAAGAATCGTTCCTTTCGGAGGATACGTCATGCCCAAGTTCCTGTTCGCTACCTCCTACACTGCCGAAGGCCTGAAGGGCCTGCAGAAGGACAAGGCGTCCGGGCGCAAAAAGGCCGCCGTGGCCGCTGTCGAAAGCCTCGGCGGAAAGCTGGATGCGATGTATTTTGCTCTCGGAAGCGATGATGTGTTTGTGATCGCCGAGCTTCCGGACGCGGTCGCTGCAGCGGCGCTGGGTCTCGCGGTTTCCGCGTCGGGTTTGATTGAGACACGCACAACGGCGCTGCTTACCGTTGAGGAGTGCGATCGAGCGATCGAAAAGACCGTGAAATTCCGAGCGCCGGGGCGGTGAGCCGCGAACCGATACGCATGCGCCGCGGGCGTGGACTGCTCAATCTCTCCGGCAAATCGAGACGATCCCTGACCTGCGCGATTTCACCTCCTTCTCGCCAAATCAATATGGCTGCTGGCGGAATCGGGGCACCCCGCCGGCAAGCCGGCGGGGTGTCTCCGGCGCGAAGCGATCCGCCAAAACCGGTGCATCGACCGGGAAAACAAAGCGAGCGCCCGGCGACCTGAAATCATGAGGTTTCGTCGTGCTCTCCCGAGACCAGGCCGAGAGGAGCGAGCCTTGCGATGCTCAATGAACGATGGGTCTGGATCCTCTATTTTGTCATGGTGCTGGTACTCCTCCTCCCCGGAGCCTTTTATCTCTCTCGCAAGGTGCCTGTCGGAACGAAAGTCTTATGGGGCCTGGTCTGGTTCAGCATCCTTGTGGTCTGCATGATTCTCTACCGCTACCTTTCACCATTTTTCTGAGCACCGTCTGTGCTGATCCCCGTCCGGGCGAAGAATTGTCTATTCATCGCGGGAGAGTTCGCATTCCAGGAAAATCCCGGCCCAGTTCCCCCAGACGCCTCTCCCGGGCGGCTCTCCCGGGCGGCGGCTCCCCTGTTGGGGGCTTCAGGCGCGCGGCCGTCGCTCTGCCATGATTTCGGGCCTTGACGCTGCAATCTTTTTGCATGCGTGAAAGGAAGCGGTGTGGGCCGGGGTCCACGGCAGCGCAGCGCCAGCACAACGAAGGCACTCGCCGACCGATGACGGCCGGTCAAATGCTGCTTGCGAGATTGAGCAGCTTGCGCAACCGATCGGAGAACCAGCCGGCGACACGGTTGACCGGGATGGCCTCATCCATCTCGGGAAGGGCAATCATCTGGCCAGACGCACGACGTCTCGCAAGCTCGCAGCCCAATTCCTGGGTGACCGTCGAGCGCGCCTTCAGGACCGGTGCCAAATCCTCTTTTGTCAGGTCGTAAATCGTGCTCGGCACAAGAGCCGAGAGTTTCCCCCAGGATGGAGTTCCATTCAGCAGGCCCATTTCGCCGAAATGGTCGCCGGGACCGAGACGCATCAGCTCGACCTCCTTCCCGGATGCGATGTGGGTCAGTGAAAGAATGCCCGTGCCAATAATGGAAAGCCTGTCCAGAACCACTCCGGGTTCGAACAAGGTCTCTCCCTGGTCGAAAGTCCTCTCCTTCACTTTTCCGGCAAGCAGGCGACGTTCATCCGGTGTCAGAGCCGCAAAGATCGCCACCAGGTTGAGTGCCCTTTCCGCCTGGCTCGCACCTTTCGTCGGACTCGCCATCTCGGAAACCGAGGAATCGGAAGTCTCGCGCACGGCCAAATTGATGCCGGCCGCGGCAACATGCCGGTAAACCAAATCCAGCAGTTCGTTCTGAGAACGAACTGAATTAGTGATATCCTCCACAAAGAACGTGATCTCGAATTCGGTGCAAGTTCCGGTGATCGACTTTATCGTGATCGATGGCGCCGGCATCGTCAGGATGAGCCGGCAGTTCAAAATGGCCCGTTCAAGGGTTTTGGCCCCGGTTTCCGGTGGTGTTCTATTGTCCAGCCGGATCGTCACCGACATTCCGTGAATGCGGGAGGGAGAGCTGGCATTCACGATCTTCGCCTTGGCAATGGAGCTGTTCGGCACGATGGCCAAGTCTTGCTTCGCTGTCATGAGATGCGTCGCGCGCCAGTTCATCTCGATAACGCGACCATCGGTTCCGCCCTCTATGCTGATCCAGTCGCCTGGCCGATAGGGCCTGCTGAAATTCAGGACAACACCGGAAAAGACGTCGTTCAAGGTGCTTTGCAGGGCCAGTCCGAGGATGATTGCGATGACCCCAGATGTCGCAAGCAGGCCCTGGATCGGCAGGTTGAAGACGTACGCAATGACGGCAAGGACAGCGGCGATATAAATCAGGCCGGCGAGCAGGTCCTGTAGCAACTTCCCTTCGCGTGGCCGATGTTCGGCAACGACAAAGGCCCGGACGACGCCAACCAGGAACCAGGCCGCCCATAGCCACCATGCGATCGCCAAGGCGCGCCGGGCCGTATCCTCGATGAGGATGCCGGTGGGCTTCAGGGGACGGTAAGGAACGACGCTGGCCTTCAGCAGGATGATCGTAAGGGCAACGAGGAGAATCACCCGAACCGCCGCCCGTCCGCGCGGATGCACGCGGAACAGCAGATGCATCAGCAACGCGCCCAGGGTGAGAAGAACGGCGGAGATGACAAGCGGGTCGCGGGCGACGGCAATCGTCGCAGCCGGAAGACTGGTCATCTCGCGGCCTCTTCCTGCGCGAGCCAGCTCGTCTGGCTGCCCCGACTTGGCAGCCCTGCGCGAACGCGCCCGCAAAGTTGCGTCAAGGCGGGACGAAATCGAGACGACAGCCGCGACCGGCCATACAAAGACATGATCCAAAATCTCCTGACCGAAAGCACGACCCGCCGCACCGATGGTTCAGGGTGGGAGCGCGTGCGCCAACGGGTCTGATGGAGGGGTCGCCAGTCGCCCGTGACAGGGCACCCGGGCCGCAACCGGGCCGCAACCGGCCCGCCAGCCTAGAACGCATTTCGAAACCGTTCCATGCCCTCGTCCGGCCGATTGGCGAGGGGTGACGCCATCCCTCGGCCCCTCCCCGCTCTTTCAGGGGAACTCCCTCCGCGAGGGGCCCGATCCCTCCGGGATCCGATTGATCTTGGGCGATGCAGGCGGGGGCGATGCAGGCGGGGGCGATGCAGGCAGGGGCGATGCAGGCAGGGCCAACGCCTTCTGAATCACGCGATGATCGGATGACCGAAAGCGGGACGAGTGGACGGCGGCGATCTCATCCGGCTCGCGAAGTGAAATTCGGTCGCAGGATCTAGGGCTTCGTCGGTTCCAGAGGCGCGGCATGAAACCCGATTTCCAGAAGAAGGGCCTCACTGAAGCGCCGGGCGAGAAGGGCCCGGCCATCCTCTCCCAGCCGTGCCGCCTCTTCGTCAACCTCTCGCTTGAGCCAGGCAACGCTCGCCGCGAAATCCGCCGCCGCATGCAACGCAACCCAGCGGGCGATATGCGGCTCGGCGATCGGCCGCGCCGTTGCGCGCCTGCACCAGGTCTCATACATCCATTCGGCGGCGAGCATCGCCGTCAGAATCTCCGCGTAGCTGCCGGCACGCGCGATCCCGAGCATGCCCCCGCGGAAGGCGACGACGGCACGCGGAAAGCTTTCCGGCGGCTCGGGCTTCGCGCCGAGGGCGGCGAAGACCGCATCGAAGTAAGGCATCTGCTCTTCGGCGAGCGCGCGGAGGACGGAGATGAGATGACGCTGCGCGGCAAATCCCGGCGCCTTGATGAGCGCCTGGGTGAAGATCTCGATCGCGGCGCCGACGAAATCACGCTCATAAGCCAGATAACGAAGAAATTCCGCGGGCGCGAGGCGCCCATCCTCGATGGCGCGCACGAAGGGGTGGGACTGCATCGCATCCCAGGCCTCGCGGTTCGCCTCCCGGAGGGTCTCGTGGAAGGCGGCGCTCATTTCCCGCTCATCGGATCTTCTTCGCGGCAGCCATGAATTCGCGCACGCGCGCGGGCTCGACCGGGTTCCACCACACCCCACCCTCCTTGAGGGCGCTCGCGACGATCACGCCATCCACCGCGGCGAGAATCTTTCCGACATTGCCGGGCGTGACCCCGCTGCCCACCAGGACCGGCAAATGGGTTGCCGCACGGATCGTGCTGATCTCCGCATCGCTCGCCGCATCGCCCGTGCGGCTGCCGGTGGCGATGACCGCGTCGGCATGAAAGAAGGCAACATCGCGGACGAGCTCGGCAATGGGCCGGTCGGCGACGATCGCGTGGGCTCCGTGCTTCACGTGCGCATCGGCAAAGACCGCAATCTCCCGCGCATGGATCGCGGCGCGATAGCGCAGGGCCGTCGCCGCTGCGCCCTCGACGAATCCCTCATTGGCGACGTAGGCGTTGGCCCATTGATTGACCCGGATGAAGGCCGCACCGGCGGCCTTGGCAACGGCGAAAGCATGGATCGCGCCATTGGCCAGAACATTGATCCCGAGTGGGACGGCAAAGCGCGCCCGCACATGATCGGCGATCACGGCGAGGCAGGAAGCCGTCTCCGGGCCGAGATCGCCGGGCTTGAGAAACGGGATATCGCCGTGATTCTCGACGATCAGCCCGTCCACGCCGCCCGCGACATAGGAATCGGCATCGGCGAGCGCGCGATCGACGATCGCGCGCATCGGCGTGCCCCGGTCATCGGGTGAGCCGGGCAGAGGCAGGCAATGCACAACACCGATCACGACCTTTTCGCGGCCGAAGATGCGGCGTATCGCATCCGCTCCGGTCGCGGCGACGGGCTTCGCCTCTTCCTCACTCACGGATCAGCTCCATGCACACTCCCCTCAGGCAGGCAATCGTTATCGGCAATGCGACTCTCGACGAGACCTTTGCGCTCGAGTCTCTGCCGCGCCGGGGCGAGAGCGTGCTCAGCGGACCGCCGACGCGGGATCCGGGCGGAAAAGGCGCAAACCAGGCCTTGCTGCTCGCCCGTGCCGGGCTTGCGGTGCGGTTCGTCGCGCGCATCGGCCGCGATCCGGAGGGTGCCTTCCTGCGCGCGCGGCTCGAAGCGGAAGGTCTCGCCGCGGGGTTGATTGAAGGCGCGGAGCCGACCGATCGCTCGGTCATTCTGATCGACAGAACAGGCGAGAACTGCATCGTCACCACCGCGGCCGCGGCTGATGCCCTGACGCCGGCGGATGCCGAGCGCGCGCTCGCGGAGGCTTCGGCGGAGACGCTCCTGCTCCTCCAGGGCAATCTTTCGTTCGAGACGACGCGGGCGGCCCTCACCGCTGCCCGCGCGCGCGGGCTCGTCACGATCTTCAACCCCGCACCGGTAAAGGACCAATTCGCAAGGCTCTGGCCGCTGGCGAGCCTGGTTGTGCTGAATGAGCAGGAGGCCGAGCGTCTGGCGGGCACGGCCGGGGAGGAAGGGCTGCGGCGCATCCTGGCCGCAGGGGCGGAATCGGCTGTGGTGACGCTCGGGGCGCAGGGCGCGCTCCTTCTGCACGAAGCCGGACTGGAGACGTGCGCGGCCGCGCCGGCAGAGCCGGTCGATACGACCGGCGCGGGCGATACCTTCACCGCCATCCTCGCCGCCGCGCGCTTCGCCCACCGGCTCGGTTGGACGGACGCGCTCGCCGCCGCCGCTGCTGCGGCTTCCATCACCGTCGGCGCCCGCGGCGTCTTCGCGTCCTTCCCGACACGCCCGGCGATCAGCAGGATTTTCGAGACGATCGCCTTCATCGGTCGGTGACCCAAGCGAGGATATTGCTCCAGAGGCGGGCATAGCCCGGCCAGCGGACGAAGGTCTCGGGCAGCCAATGCGGCCCGATATCGGAAGTCCAGGCAACCGCGCGGCCGGCCCCATGGTGCCCAGCGACGAGCAGCGGATGTCCGCCTTGCTCCGCCGGAAGGCGGGCCAGCACCTCGGCCCCTTTTTTGGGAATGACCTCATTGGCACCGAGCAAGGCGGGCCAAGGCTCATCCAAACCGGCGAGGATCGGATGCGTCTTGACGCGCTCGGCCACGAACCCTTCCGGAATCTCCAGCCGGTCATCCTGCGCCAGGCAATGCACCGGCAACGCTTCCTCGACCGGCGTTCTTCGCCAGCGTGCCCGCCCGTCGATACCCTGAAAGCTGAGATAGCCGCCCGCCATCACGAGCCCGCCGCCTTCGGCGACCCAGTCGCGGATCAGCTTGAGCCGGTTCGGCACGGTCTCGCCGCGCAGCCACACCGCCTGCGGCAGGAGAAGCGTATTGGCCCCGAGATCGGAGAGGATGATCGCGCGGTAGCGCCGCAGCCCCTCACGCATGAAGGGAAAATTCTCCGCCGCCTCGTGGGAAGGAAGGTAGGTGAGCGCGAAGCGGCTTCCGGCAAGGGCGCGGACGAGCGGCTCGGCGCCGAGATGGAACGTAACACTTCCGAACTGGTCGAACCCTTTGTAGTGGGACGCGGCGCTGACCCAGCTTTCACCGGCCAGCAGGACCTCGATGCGCTCGCTCATGTCTCTTCCTTCGTTCAGCCCGCCCCCGCGTTCAGCCCGTGAAGAGCCGGCGCGGATTGGCGATCATCATCGTCTGAACGGCGGATGGCGGCACGCCGTGGCGCAGCAATCGGGGCAGGAAATGGCGCTGCAGATAGGCATAGCCGAAGCCGCCATGGCGCGTGAGCATCATCTTGAGGAAGACATCCTGGGAGAGAAGAAGGTTCGGTGCAAAGCCGCGCGCGACGAGCCCGGCGATCGCGCGCGCGTTCTCCTCCTCCGAAGGGCACTGCACGCCCTGGTCCGCGTACCAGAAATCCATGCCGATCATGTCGTATTCGATGAAGGCGCCGCGCGCGGCGAGCGCTTCCTGGTACGCCGGATCGTCGTGCGAAGGGTTCATATGGCAGAGAACCGTGCGTTGCGGGTCCGCGCCCTCTTCCTCGACGATATCGAGCACCCGCCCGCCATGGCGGACCCACCCCGGCAGATGCACCATGAGCGGCAGGCGCGTGGCACGGGCGGCGCGCGCGGCCCCGCGCAGGGATTTCTGCTCGGCCGGCGTGAAATCGGCGGAAACACCGATCTCCCCGATCAGGCCGATGCGCACGCCGGTGCCGTTCACGCCCTCGGCTGCGTCCCGCGCGATCTCGGCGGCGATGTCGTCCTCGTTCATCGCGACGAGCGAAGGCGGATGAGAGGCCTCGAGGTAGTAGCCGCCGCCCATGATGATGTTGAGGCCGGTGGCGCGGGCGATCCGCGCCAGCGCCTCGGGGTTGCGGCCGATGCCGCGGCAGGTCGGATCGACCACCGTGCGGCAGCCCTCGTCCACGGCCAGGGTGAGCTCGGCGGCGGCAAGACGTTCGTCATCCAGGGAGAGATTGTCGAGATTGACGAAGGGATCCATGCGCAGCTCGCCCAGAATCCCGGGATTCACCGGCTCGCAGGAGAAGCGATGACGCGCCTTCTCCTTCGGTGGATTCCACCAGCAGCGGCAATCATTCAGGACATGCTCGTGCATCAGGGTCAGGCCGAGCGCGTCGGCGGATACGGGCCCAAGCACGGTGATCGCCCGGCCCTCGCTCATCGCCGCCGGCCCGGGCCCGCGAGGCGGGCAAAGACGCGGGCATTGAGCCAGACCGCGCCGAGGATGATCGCGCCCGTCGCGATCTCGGTGAAGAAGGGCGAGACATGCATGAGGATGAGCCCGTTGCCGATCATGGCGATGGTGAGCGTGCCGAGCACAGTGCCGACGATCGTGCCGGTGCCGCCGAAAAGCGAGGTCCCGCCGAGGACGACGGCGGCGATCACCTCCAGCTCGAAGCCCACCGCCGCGTTCGAGGAGCCGGACCCAAGGCGGGCGGCGGTGATCAGGCCGGCGAGCGCGGCCGCAAGACCGGTCAGCACGAAGACCGAGGCGGCAATACGCCGGGCCGGGATGCCGGCGCGTCTCGCCGCTTCGAGATTGGCGCCGACCGCGGTGACATGCCGGCCATAGGTCGTGCCATCGAGGACGACGAAGCCGACGAGGGCGGTCGCGAGCGCCAGCAGCGCCGGGACCGGCAGCGGGCCGAGCGAGCCGCGGCCGAGCACGTCGAACCAGCTTCCGGGCGCGATCGGGATCGAATAGCCGCGCGTGAGCAGGAGCGCGAAGCCCCTGAGGCCGGTGAGGAAGGCGAGCGTGACGATGAAGGAAGGGATGCCCTGATAGGCGGCGAACCATCCCTGCACCGCGCCGACGAGCGCGCCCACCGCCAGCATCAGGATGACGACGAGCGGCCAGGAGAGGCCCGCCTGCAAGGCGATCGCGGCGAGCGCATTCACCAGCGCCACGATCGAGCCCACCGAAAGATCGATCCCGCCGGTGGTGATGACGAAGGTCATCGCGATCGCAACGATGAGCAGCGGCGCGGACTGGCGGAAGAGATTGAGCATATTGCCGCCGCTCAGGAAATAAGGGCTGCCCCAGGCAAAAAAGACGAGGCAGATCACCGCGAAGCCGGCGATCGAAAGGACCGGCGCCTGGCGGATGAGAAAATCGGCGCGGCGCGAGCCGGCCGGACGCGCGCTCACGCTCATGCGCCCCCGCTGCCGACGATCAGAGAGACCAGGTCTTCAAGGCTCGTGTCCCCGATCCGGCGCTCGGCCACCTTGAGCCCCTCGTACATCACCGCGATCCGGTCACAGACGCGGAAGAGATCCTGCAGGCGATGGGTGATCAGCACCACCGCGACACCGCGTGCCTTGACGTGGCGGATGAGGGTAAGCACGGCTTCAACCTCGGCGACGGCGAGCGCCGAGGTCGGCTCGTCCATGATCAGCACGAGCGGATCGAAGGAAGCGGCCCGGGCGATCGCGATCGACTGGCGCTGGCCGCCGGAGAGGCTGCCGACGGTCGCGGTGAGGTTGGGGATGCGGATCTGCAAACTCGCCAGCATTTCGCGCGCCGCATCGATCATGGCCCGCTTGCGAAGGAAACCGCTTCTCGCGATCTCGCGGCCGAGGAAGAGATTGCCCGCGACATCGATCGTGTCGCAGAGGCTGAGGTCCTGAAAGACCATCTCGATCCGTCGCGCGCGCGCAGCGGCCGGATCGGGGAAGCGCACATCCCTTCCCGCCACGATGATTTGACCGCGATCGGGCTCATGGACGCCGGCGAGGATCTTCGTCAGGGTCGATTTGCCCGCCGCGTTGTCGCCGACGAGGCCGAGGCACTCGCCGGCGAAGAGATCGAGATCGACACCGCGCAGCGCGGCGATCGAGCCGAATGTCTTCTCGATCCCGCGCAGCGCGACCAGCGGTTCAGCGATCACGAGAACATCTTGCGGTACGGCCCGACATTGTCCTTGGTGACGATCGTGAGCTTGGTGTTGATGCGCGCGGGCACGCCCTTGCCCGTGGTGATCGCGAGCAGCGCATCCACCGCCGCCGCCCCGAGCAGCACCGGATCCTGCTGGACGACGGCGATGACGAAGCCCGCATCGATGCCGGCGATGGCCTGCGCCGAAAGATCCCACCCCACGATCTTGATGCTCTTCGTGCGGCTTTCGCTCTGCACCGCCGCGATCGCGCCGATCAGTGCCGGCTCGCCGGTGGCATAGATCGAGGAGAGCTCCGGATTGCCGGTGAGGAGCGTTTCGGAGACGCTCATCGCATTGTCCTGGATATTGCGCCCATCCACGACCTGGGCGAGCTTGATGCCGGGATCCGCCTTGATCGCGTCCTGGAAGCCTTTCTGGCGCAGATTCTGAATGTAGGAATTGAGCGCGCCGACGATGCCGAGGCTCGTCTTGCCGCCCATCTCCTTCTGCACATAGTCGAGAAAATATTTGCCGATGACTCCGCCGCCGCCTTCATTGTCAACGCCGATCTGCGATTTCTGCGGCCCGGGCGGAAGGATGGCATCGACCGCAACCACCGGGATGCCGGCGGCGGAGGCCTTCTGCACGGCAGGCATGATTCCGTTCACATCGATCGCGTCGACGATGATGCCCTGCACCTTCTGCTCGATATAGTCGTCGATCGCGTTGTTCTGCGCCGTCGGGTCATTGTTCGGATTGTAGATGACGAGATTGACGCCGGCCTTGCTTGCGGCCTTCCGCGCCCCATCATTGAGCTGATTGAAGAAGAGGGCCTGCTCGTTGATCGTCACCAAAGCGAAGGTCTGGGTGGCGGCGTTTGCCACGCGGCTTGCGAAAGGGGCTGCGAGCGCGCCGGCGGCGAGCCCTTCCAGCATGGTGCGGCGTGTGAAGCGGATCATGGTTTTTGTCTCCCTGTTCTGCTGAAGGCACGGCTGGGCAAGATATGCGGGGCGGCGACCGAGCCGCGTTCGACGAGCCGGACGGGCAGCCGTTCGCATGGCGGGGGATCGTCGGGGACCGCGGTCAGAAGTGCGACGGCACGTTCGCCGATCGCATCGACCGGCTGACGGATGGCGCTCACCGGCGGATCGAGCAAATGGAGCGGGCCGACATCGTCAAAGCCGACGATGGACATATCGTCCGGAACCCGCGCGCGGGCCTCGCGCAGCACCGGGAGGAGGCCGAGCACGAGCTCGTCGCTGCCGGCAAAAATCGCGCTCGGGCGCGGCTTCCTCGCGAGCAGGGCGGCGCCGACGCGGGCGCCTTCGGCGAGCGTGTAGGGGCCAAAGCTTTCCCAGACCACCGCAGCGTCCGGCTTCGCGGCGAGAGCGCGATCGAGCCCAGCGCGCCGTTCCTGCGTGCTCATCAGGCCGCGCGGGCCGCCGACGAAGGCGATGCGGCGATGGCCCGCCGCCAGCAGGTGCCGGCCGGCGAGGAAGCCGCCCTCTTCATTGTCGCAGAAGACCTTCGGCACGATCGCGCCCGGCACGTCCTCATCGATCAGGATGGCGCCCGGCGTCGCGTTGAGGGCGCGCCGGAGCGTGCCGTCATCGGGATGATTGGTGACGAAGATCAGCCCATCCACGTGGTTGCGGCGCATCCGCTCGATGTATTCGAGCTCGCGGCCCGGGCGGTTGAGAGTGGCCGAAAGCACGAGGCCAAGGCCGGCATGGTCGGCGGCCGCCTCGATCGCGGCGGCGAGTCTGGCAAAGAAAGGATTGGCGATGTCCGGCAGCACCAGGCCGACGGTCTCGGAACGACCGAGGATCAGCCGTCTTGCATGCGGGTTGGGCCGGTAATCGAGACGATGGACGGCGCGGTCGATCCGCTCCGCGGTTTCCCGCGGCAGATTGAGCAAGCCGTTCAGATAGCGCGAGACCGCCGCGGGCGAGACCTCTGCGGCGGCGGCGACATCGCGGATACGGGCGCCATTGGGGCGAGAAGCCATTGAAATCCGGTTGAATGAGTCAGAGTAGTAAACGCATTTACAAGCATAGCAGACATGCGCTTCAGACTGTCAACAGGAAACGGCACCGCCGCGCGAACTCGTCCGAAGCCGTGCATGCAGGTCCGCGGCTGCCATGTTGTCGCGAAAACGGATCTGGACGGCGTTCGCAGGCTGGAACGGGGAAACGATGCTCCAGCCGAACGAAGAAATCACAATGTTCCTTAACCTCGGTGAATTTCTCGGTCCGGCTCGATGGCTACCTTCCCTTGCATGGAGACGGCCGATGGAACACCCATCGGCGCTGTTCCGAATGCGAGGATATGGGAAATGAAACTCCCGACGAGCGCGCTGGCCAAGCTTCTGAAGGGATTGCTTGGCTTCCTCAAGCATGAGGGCGGCGATCTGGCCACCCAGCTTGGCTGGAAGGGGATATTCGCCAATTTCAAGAGCATCGCGAGAATTGCATATAGCAAGGGAGATGAATGTTTCGATATCGTATTGAAATGAGTGAAAGGCGAAGGGTTGGCTGGCGTCAACATGCCCTTGCATGTGGATTACGCTTTGGCCTCTTTCGCCCGGTCGCTGAAACTTCCCGTCGGGCGGCTCGTTGGAGAGGCCGTCACGCTTCTTACGACCGTTTCGGGGCTGATTGGGGGGTGGTGTTTGGCACGCGGGGGATAGCGAGGGAGGTTGGAGAGGGGGAGGAAGAGGCGGTGGATCCGGAGGCGGGGACGGTGGTTTTGGGCGAAGGGGATGCGGCGAAGGAGGTGGTGGTTGGCGGGGCGGGCGCGGGGGTGTGGTGGCGCTTCGACGGGTCGTTGAAGGAGTCGCTCGGCGCGGACGTCGTCAATGTCAAGGCGACGCAGAATGACGACATCATCCGTGCGGCGGAGGGGGTGGACCAGGCGAACATCTTCGATGGGGGGCGGGCAATGACACGCTCATCGGCGGCGGTGGCGACGACACGCTCGCGGGCGGCGCCGGCCATGACCGCTTCGTCTTCACCGGGGAGTGGGGCCGCGACACCATCACCGACTTCGAGGAGGGCGACAAGATCCTGCTCGACGCCGAAAGCCACGCCCGGCTCGAGA
>DATJLS010000031.1:0-138322 GCA_035509315.1 Acetobacteraceae bacterium
GTCAGTGCGCGGGTCGGGACGGAAGAATGACGCCGCCGGGGATCGAACCAAAGAATGCCACGAAACAGGAGGATAACGTGCCATCAGATTACATAGCTTGATCCCAAGCTCTCACCTCTCCACGAAATCGGGGCAAGTCCATTTTGAGACCGTCTGCTTCCCAAAGGCGATGGCTGGAACCGGACATCCGCATCTCGCACGATCTGGTCGATAGCGGGTATCGGCTTTACTTGCTTGGATAGTCCCGGCGCTCATCGTAAGGCGATATTATACTTGCGAAACCCAGAGCACAGATAGAAAAACGCCGCTCAACCCGATTGGGGAGCGGCGTTTTCATCAGTCCGGCGCTCTCCCGCTGAGCTATGTCCCCCTATGGTGGAGACAGCGTCCGCCAAATATCTCGCCTAAGCCATTGGCGAACATCGCAGTTGTTCGCGGGGGTTGGCGTCATACCCCCAAAGCTGCCCCAAAGAGATGCCGCCCGGCGGTTGGCCATGCCGCCGGATGGCGTCGCCGCGCTCGATGGCAACCTTCAGTCTCGCGCGGTGAAGGCGGCTCCCAGGTTGTGCGACGAAGGCGACCTGGGAGCCGCACCCCTTTCGTCCGTCCGCGCGCCGGCACGGGTTGGGTGGCCGACCGGCATGCCCGAAAGCCCCCGGATTTCCGATGCCACGCGGGCGGTTAGGCCCGATCCGATGCGCGATGGCCCGCGCCGTTGCAACGGTCCCTACGCTCGTCCTAGGCCGTGTTTCGATGCCGGAACGACACCCAATGCCACACTCATTCCGCAAGCGAGTCCATGCCACTTATCCCCTGGTATGGCCGATGCGAGACACCTCCGCAAAAGCCGCGCTCTACGCACCATCTTTGGCGAGCCAGGCTGCGACACCGCCGGGCTCGCCTACGGGAAGAGCCGCCATTCACCACGATCCTCGCGATGTCCACCAGTGGACAGTGCGGACGCGCAACGACGCCCCCTACCCTTTTGCCCACGCTGGGAGGGGCACATGAGGTTTCGCCCCCTCGCACACCACTTTCAAACTTTTGATTTCCACTGAGGAGATTTTCCATGCCTTCTGCAAAACCCAAACCCAGCCCCGAGGAGGAAGAGGCCCTCAGCCGCGCCATCCGCGCCAAGCTCACCGCCGAAGAGGCCGCCAAAGCAAAAGCATCCGAGGATGCCCTCCGCGCGCTCGGGGCCAAGCCGGGGGATCGCAACACTTACATTGCCGCTGTGATGGCACTTCAGCATAGAGCCTTCGCGGCCGGCGATGCAGCATGGAACCGCTCGCGAAGCCATGGGCTCGCTCGGGACATGCGATCAGTGCGAAGTCGGGTCGCGGCGCTGTTGCGTATCCCTGATCTCGCTGGCGGGGCGAAAGTGCAGGACGCCACACTGCTGCTCTTGGATGCGGAGGAACGTTGGGCAAAGGTGAAAGCGACGCCGCTGCATCCGATGGACCAGATGGCCGCCAACGGGGCCGCCTCGGTGCTTACGCTCACGCCAATCTCCGCCGAGCAAGTCATCGCCCGCATTGAGGCCAAGGGCGTGAAGCTGGGCCTCGGCGAAGGCGGCGAGATCGTCTGCTTGAGAGCCTCTGCCCTAGGCGAGCACGACAGGGCACTCATCCGCGAGCACGCCGAGGCCATTAAGGAAGTCCTCGGGGTTGTGGAGGTTTTAGCATGAGCATCCTGGAGCCAACCGCCGAGGAAATTGCGAGAGCCCAAGCCGCTGCGCTGAGAGCGGACAACGCCGCGTTGCTCGATCCCAGCACCCGCAACAAAACCCTCAAGCAAATGGAGCGGGAGGAGCAGAGCGCGCGAAGCCTCCACGCCACGACGCAGTTGCGTGACACCAACCAGAACGCACGCGATATGAGCCCGCAGCAGTATCAGCGATTCAAGACGCAAATGCTGAGAGCAATTAGGGGCCTTCCGCCAAGATAACGCCTGAACTTGAAAGGACCAGACTATGAAATCTCCGAGCAAAAGCATCTCCAAGTCCCTCGCCTCGCAGACCCTGCCGGGGCGAAACCCCGAGCCCACCACGGCCACACGCCAACGACAGGCGGGCTTGTCGCCCCTGCCTGGGAGCGGCGAGGTTCATCCTGGTGTGGGGGCCGCTCCGAGAGGCAGCGCCAAGCGCCAAGCTGACGCCGCCGGCCAGACTTTCGGCGGACCGGTTTCGCAATACGCGAAGCGCTGAATTTGACTGGCTTGGCTTGGTATTGAGCACATCTTGGATTTCACCAAGACGCCCATGACCCCCGCCCTTCGCCTCGCGGAGCAATTGGCTGCACTCACGGAGGAGCAGCGCACGGCCTTACTCAAGGCCACCCCTCCAGAGACCTTCGAGCAGTTGAACTACACCTGGAAGCTATGGGCGAGGGAGGATCAACTTCCGCCGGAGGGCGATTGGCGCATCTGGTTGCTGCTCGCGGGCCGAGGCGCTGGCAAGACGCGCTCGGCGTGCGAATGGCTCCGAGGGGAAATTGAGGCCGGGCGGGTGCGCTGCGCCGCCATCGCCGCCCCGACAAACCTTGCCGCCCGGAAGGTGCTGATTGAGGGCGAGAGCGGGCTGCTCGCCATCTGTCCGCCCTGGGCGAGGCCCACGTATGAGATGGCCGTGGGCAAACTCTCCTGGCCGAATGGCGCCGTGGCGCACCTGATGACGGCAGAGGTGCCCGATAGGGTTAGGGGCTTCAACTTCGATGCTGCAATCTGCGACGAGCTTGCGGCGTGGCAAGACCCCGCCGAGCTTTGGATGCAGTTGCAACTTGCCGTGAGGCTCAGGGGACCGAAGGGCGACAACCCCAGGATTGTCGTGGCGACAACGCCAAAGGCCATCCCGACGCTAAAGGAAATCCTCGCAGACCCCGGCACCGCCATCACGCGCGCCAGCACCTTTGACAACGCGCCGAACCTCTCACCCGCCGCCCTCGCCGCGTTGCGTAAGCGATACGAGGGCACCAGCATTGGCCGGCAGGAGTTGTATGGCGAGATGCTGCTGGACGTTGACGATGCGCTCTGGCAGCGAAGCTGGATTGACGCCGCCCGCGTCGCTGAAGCGCCGCCCTTGGTGCGGGTGGTGATCGCCGTCGATCCCTCCGTTAGCGCCACCGGGGCGGAGTGCGGAATTGTCGCCGCTGGGAAGGCAGAAAATGGCGAGCTTTTTGTTCTTAGCGATGCATCTACTCGCGCGAGCCCGGAGCAGTGGGCCAGGAGGGCAGCGGCGGAGTATGACGCGCACCAAGCCGATGCGCTGGTTGCGGAGGTTAACCAGGGCGGTGCTTTGGTCGCCTCGGTGATGCAGTCCATCGGCTTCGCGGGCAAGCTCAAAACTGTGCATGCAGCGAGAGGAAAACAAACTCGCGCGGAGCCCATTGCGGCGCTCTACGAACAAGCCCGGGTGCACCATGTCGGCGCGTTCCCACAGTTGGAAGATCAACTTGCAACCTGGGTGCCGGGGGAAGGCCCATCGCCGGACAGACTTGATGCGCTGGTTTGGGCGGTGAGCGAACTCGCGCTCGGGCGGCCGGAGAGCGAATGGGCGAGGCAACGCCGCGAGCATGACGAGCGGATGCAGAGTGACGCGCTCTATCGGCGGGATTATCTCAATCGGATGAATGTTGGGGCGAGGATTTTTGCAAGATGACTGATAACGTGATCTTGGCCGCAGCGGTGGAGGTAGGCAACGCTCTCGAAGTGGCGCTGGCGACGTATGCGAGCCTCATGCGGGATTGCGAGTGCCACCTTCCGCTTTCTCCTGCCAAGCGCGCCAAGGCCAAAGCGGGAGTGGACACAACCCTCGCGAAATTGAAAGAACTCGCGACCACGCTCAAGGCAGAGACTACGGGCCTAGAGTTTGAGCTTGATGAATACCAAGTGGCGTTTTTGCAATTCATGCCCACTGAGGGGGCCGCATAGTCATGGCAGGGCTGGTCAACTATTCTGTCATGGTCCGCATCTTGGCAGCCAATGGCGCAGCCCCAGTGCTCCGCACTATCGCTGCCGATGTCCTTGGCCTGGGCAATAAGGTTGACGCCATCGGCGCCAAGTTTGGCAAATGGCGATTGGCGCTCGCGGGGGTGGGAGTAGGCGTTGCGGGTGTAGGCGCTGTCGCAGTGACTGCCGCCGCGAAGATCGCGCTCATGGGCGATCAGATTGTCCGGGTGCAGCAGCAACTCAAGGGCATGGGAGTCTCGGGCGCGGACGTGCAGAGGATGACGGCGGCAGCCATCGGCACCCAGCGCGCCTATCCGACGCTCAAAACCAGCGAGGCCCTGACGCTAGAGCGCAAGCTGTATAGCGTTTTCGCGAGCCCAAAGGACGTGCTCGCCGCGCAGGGCACCGCCGGGCTTGCCGAGGCCATCTTGGACAACCTCGGCATCGGCGGCCCGGCAGGCATCGCCCAGCTTTACAAGAGCGCCGAGTTGGCGGGGGCGGTGACGCGCACGGCGGGGGGCCTGCAAATCCTCGATCCCGCAGCAGCCAGCGCCGCGATGACAAATTTGGTGAAGGTGCTCTATGCGGGCGGTGGGCTCGTCACGCCAGCGCAGATTTTCCAATTCACTCGCATGGCCGGCCCCGCAGCGAAGCTCATGGGCGAGACCTACTGGCAGACTATGGGCGAGGCCGTGCAGCAAATGCAGGCTCGAGGGGGGCGTGGGGCCTCGTTGTTCTACGCGCAAATGACCGGCGGCCGCATTGGAAGACCCTCCATCGAAGCCATGACGCAGCTTGGGCTGCTTGGGCAGGGCGGCTTCGGATGGTTCCCCGGCAGCAGCCAAGGCTACATCCGCCCCGGCGGAGTGACGGGCTACGGCACGCTGATGAACCAAGGCATGTTTGCATGGGTTGAGCAGGTGCTGGTGCCGGATCTGGTCCGCCACGGCGCCACCACCCTCAACCAGCAACTCGCCCTGGTGAACCAAATATTCTCGAACCAAACAACCCGCGCGCTTGTGCAGAGCATGATCCAAAACCCCGCCTCATATCAGCGGGAAGCGCGGATGCTCGGCGACATGCCTTCGTTGCAGGCGATTTACGCCCTGCAAATGCAGAGCCTGAGCGCGAGCCTTACAGGGTTGAAAAATTCCCTCGATAGCCTCTTGCAGGTGGCGGGTGCGCCAGCGGTGCAAGATTTCGCCCGCTTCGTCCGGGAGGTTACTGGCGTTGTCGGGGATATGGAGAAGTGGAGCTACGCCAACCCGCAGGTATCGCGCGACATCATCGAGGGGCTCGGTGGCGTGGGGCTGGCGATGGTGGGCCTGGGCAGCGGTGCCGCGCTCATGGCGATGATTTCGCTGGCGGGGCCGGGCGGTATCCTCTTGGCCCTCCCAGGGGCGATCATCGCGCTCACAAACGCTTTCGAGATTTTCGATAAGAAACTCCGGCAGCTATTCCCCTGGGCCTTTCCTGCCCCCGGGCAGGGGATCATGGGGCCGGGCGGGCAGCTCAAGTATCCCGTCCAATTCCTCCCGCAGCATATCAAGCCGCTCGCAAATCTGGCGGGGGCAGAAAACGCAGCGGCAGCGATGTATGGCATCAGCCCGAGCTTCTATCGGCAACTGATCTTCGCGGAGAGCCATAACAAAGCCGGGGCACTCTCTACGGCGGGAGCGATCGGCTACGCGCAATTGATGCCGGGCACCGCGAAGATGCTGGGGATCAATCCCTTTGACCCTGCGCAGAATGTGATGGGCGGAGCGAGGTATTTCTCCGGCCTGCTCAAAATGTTTGGCGGAAACTACGCCGAGGCTATCGCCGCATACAACGCTGGCCCCGGGGCGGTGCAGGCGGCAATCAAGGGCCACGGCGCACTTTGGGCACAATACCTGCCCGCAGAGACGCAGAGCTACCTCGCCCAACTCCTACCTTTTGCCCCCACTGCAAGAAAGGCTGCAATCCCACAAGTCGCCCAAACGACTGGCAACAGCGACAAGCCTCAGCCGGTGATTGTGGTTAATGCTCCCGACGTAGCGAGTGCGCTCACACATGGCATTGCGGGAGGCATGAGCAACAACCCCGCTGGCCCGATCACATTCAATCCTAATCGGGGCTACACGGCCCCCGGACAAGGCGCGATGCCCTCGGTTCTTATCCGATGAGCAGTAGCGTCCTGCAATTCTCTGCACAGCAACTAGGGCCGAAGGCTGGCTATGTGCAAACGCCGCGCTTCGCCATCTTGCTGAATGGCGTGCCGGTGCAATGGCCGCTGAGTGTCAGCGTCACGAGCAACAACTACAGCGAAGCCTCGCGCTTTGCTTGCTCGTTCGCCATCGGGCAGGACGATGCGAACAACCTCAGTGGCATGGCAAGCATCCCTGTTGACATACAGGTGAGCCTCGCTGCCAACGAACCAGCGACTCTCATCTCAGGCATTACTGACAATATCGAGATCGACCCGATCACGCTGCACGCGACACTTAGCGGGAGGGACTACGCTGCGCTGCTCATCGACACAATGACGCAGCAGACCTACAGCAACATGACGGCAAGCCAAGTCATCGAGGCGCTGGTTGCGGAGCACTCGGCGGAGGGGTTGAAGGGAAATATCACCGCCACGAGTGAACTTGTCGGCAGGTTTTATGGCGGCACTGACTACTCAATGACGTTCTACGGGCAGCTTTACAGAGCAACGAACGAATGGGATCTGGCGTTGATGCTCGCACAAGCATCAGGCTTTGATCTGAGACTCGGTGGGCCTACAGCAAGCGGTGCGGTGATTGATGCCAAGACACTCTACTTCGGGCCGCCGGTGCCGCAAGAAAGTATTCTCTTCGATGTTGCGATCGAGTATCCAGCTAACGGCGGCTCACCAATTAGCAACGCGGAGCATCTGCGGTTCATGCGGAGCCTCACACTCGCGAAGGATGTAGAGGTTACTGCCATCGGCTGGAACTCCGCGTTGATGAAGCCTCTCACAAGCACGATAACGGCCAGGAATGTGCTCGCGCCGTCGGGCGGGAACGGGCCGCCGCAGAAATACGTTGTGCGGGTCCCTGGGGATGCAACACCCGAGCAGGTGTTGCAATACGCTCAGGCGAAGATCAGGGAAATCACCGCCTTCGAGCGGGTGATTGAGATAAAGGTGCCTGGCGAGCTTGCGCTCACTCCCGCAAATCCGGTGCGGCTCGTGGGAAGCGGCACGCAGTTTGACCAGACATACTTCATTGATGAAATCGTTCGCACTCTGAGCTTCTCGGGAGGGTTTCACGAGACCGTGCGGCTCAAAAACCATAGCCCATATAACCAGACGATCGTGCAATGAGCGTTGATGCTTTCTGGAATAGCCTGAAGCGCAACGTCGCAGCGATGATCGCGCAGAGTGCGACGCCAAGGCGCGGCATCGTGCAGAGCATCAACCCGGCAGGGCCTTTCGCGAAGGTGACGCTCGTGCCGGAGGGTGCGCTCACTGGATGGCTGCCAATCGCGATGCCATGCGCTGCTAACGGCTGGGGTGTCATTGCGGTGCCGCCGGTGGGAGCGCAGGTGATCGTGTTGCCGATTGATGGCGACAGCGACTCTAGCGTTGTGATTGCGGCGCACTGGTCGCAGCCGATGCCACCGCCCTCCGGGTATCCTGTGGGCGAGCTTTGGTTGTTTCACCAAACGGGCGCGTTTGTGAAGGTGAACAACGCTGGTGGAGTGCAAGCGCAGGATCAGAAAGGGGCGATCCTGACGGCGGACGGCACCGGGAAGGTTATTGCGGTGGATCAGGCTGGGGCGACGATGGAGCTGCCTAATGACGGGACCGCCCGCCTCATTGACAAGGCTGGTCATAGCTTTGTGCTGAATAATAACGGGAGTGCCACGCTGGGGGCGAATCTCATAGTGCAGGGCACGATCACAACCCAGGCTCCCTCTGGCGGGAGTGGAAACCTTGCCATCAACGGCAATATCGCTGCGACAGGGGACGTGCAGGCGAACGCGCCTAATGGCGTCACGCTCGGGACGCATGTTCATGGCGGGGTGCAGGAGGGCGGCGGGAATACCGAAGGCCCCGCTAATCCAATCTCGTGAGCGCCGGCACGCGAAGCGTCAGCGCGTGCGCCCCGGAGGGACCGCTCCCGGCGGAGCTTGAGGCCGCGTTCATCGCGGCGCTGAAGGATGCGAGCCCAGCGGAGCGGAAAAGACTGCTGAAGCTCAGGGGCGAGACCGAGTTGAAATTCCGCTCCGCGTGCAAAACGGCGCTCGGAGTGCTCAGCAATGCCAAGTGGCAGTTGGAGATGATGGCCAAATAGCTGGACTGGTGGGGCGGACGGAGCGACAGGTTCGGGGCCAGAACGAAAGGACAAGATCATGGCAGAGAAAAACCTAGGCCCCTCTATCATCATCGCGCTTGGCTTCGGGGCGGCACTGGTCGCGGGGATCATCCTGAGCGACGGAGGGGACAACACCACGCCGAGCGCCTCTCCATCGCCATTGCTGGGCAAGAGGGTGCAAATCTCTGCCGCCACGTATGGCTGCCCGGACGAAACAATGCTGAACGTGGCGCAGGACTGGGAACTCGCGCATGGGCACTGGCCGGTGCGCGAGTCCTACTTCATGCGCCAGGGCTGCGTTTGGGTTTACGCGCAGGGTGAGGGCACGGTGGAGGCCCGCGATGGTCAGGCGGTGCAGGTGACGGCGCTGGTGGATTGGCAGGGAAAACCCTTTGCCGAGTCGCAGGATGGGACGTTCCCGGACACCTTGGCGACTACGCTGTGGATTTGGACGGAGCCGGGCGATCTCTTGACGTATGACTGGAAGGGGAAGCCGCTGGATTAGGGTTTTTGAGTGGGTGAACCAATTGATCCACCCACTGCGAAGAGGCCCGCCGAGTGCGGGCTTTTTATGGCTTCTCTGGCTTTTCCATTTCGATGGCCCTGTTAATCCAAGCAGCTATTTCGTTATCATTCCACTCCTCATTGTATCCCTCATCTTGAATTGTTAGCGGAGTGCTATTGCCTGCCTGTCGGAGCCCGCGCGCTCTATCGAGGGCCTCTCGGGTTGTGGCGAATTGTTCGTGCCTTTCCTTTCCCTCATGCTCCACTCGAGACCAAAGGCTCGCTGGGCCAGGTTTCGATTTGTCAAGCTCAGCCTTCAGGCTGGGAAGGGCAATGCAGCAAAGAAATCTGATTTCGCTTTCTATGAGCTTATCGTTCTGGATTCGCTCAATGGTCTGGTGTCCGACTTGATGCCGGCTTAGCAGCGCATAGGCGCGCTCTAGCTTCAGCCCGTAGCGCCACGCGAGCTTTTCAAATGGTGACCAGGGCATCGGTTTGCCTCCCTCGCCCCGACGCTGGGGCCGTCGGAGGGTAGCACGAACCGCTCAACCTGGACTGAAGCTGATGGAGTCCTGCACAGCGCGCGGACTAGGTATGTCTGCCGGAGGGGGCATCCATGGGGACAAATCCGGCCGATCTTTGCGTAACCTATTGAAAAGATTGAGCGGCTGGCGGAGGGAGTGGGATTCGAACCCACGGTACGCTGTTCACGTACACACGCTTTCCAAGCGTGCGCCTTAAGCCGCTCGGCCATCCCTCCGGCTCTGCCGCGTAAAGTCAGGCGATCGTGTCGATCGCCGTAGGATTTCGTAGAGCGTCCCACGTCCGGGCGCAAAGCCCGGCCGGTCGCAGAACCACGTTAGAGGCTCTCCGGAGCCGCGCAAATATACTAACTTATTGAGGTTGTTACGAATAAATTCTTCCGACCTCACCTCCTTCCCGTTTCCGCCCGATCGGACAAGCCTCCCCCGCCGGGTTGCCGTCTGGCCGCGCCTGACGTCAGATGCCCTACCCACGCCGCGATCTGCAATGGAACGAGCGCATGGACGATCAGCCCAACCGGTCCGAGAACGCCTCGGGCCCTTATTTCATCTCCGCCACTGCCTCCTTCGCCGAGGCGCGGCCGCGCGCCCTCAAGGCCGGCGATACCTTCGCCGTCTTCGGCCATGACGGCGATGCAACGCCCGGCGAGGGCAGTGCCGAGGGCATCTATCACCGCGATACGCGCTATCTCTCGCGCCTCGCGCTCACCATCGCCGGGATGGCGCCGATGCTGCTCAGCTCGGCGGTCTCGAGCGACAACGCGATGCTGACATGCGACCTCGCCAACCCCGCCCTCAAGCTGCCTTCCGCCGCCATCGAGCACGGCCAGATCCATATCCGCCGCTCCAAGTTCCTCTGGAACGGCAGCTGCTATGAGCGGCTCACGGTGCGGAACTTTTCGCTCGTTCCGCTTCGCATCACGCTCGAGATCGCCTTCGCCGCCGATTTCGTCGATCTTTTCGAGGTGCGCGGCAGCCAGCGGACGCGGCACGGCTCCCTGCACGCGCCCGAACTTACAGCCGGCTGCGCGTTTCTCGCTTATGACGGGCTGGATGAGCGACGGCGCGCGACGGAAATCCGTTTCGATCCGCCGCCCGCGCATCTCCACCCGGATCGCGCGGTTTATGAACTGTCCCTGGATGCCGGCGCGGTCGTCGTCCTCGGGCTTAAAATCCGCTGCATCGGAGGGGAGGGGGATGAGGCGCCCGGGCCGGACGACGGCGAGATCCCGGGTTTCATCGATGCCATGTGCGCGGCCCGCCGCAAGCTGCGCACGCTCCAGGGGCGGGCGGCAAGCATCGAGAGCGACAATGAGGTTTTCAACGAGGCGATGCGCCGCGCCGTCGCCGATCTCGCCATGCTGGTCACCGATACCGAGGAGGGCCCCTATCCTTATGCCGGGATTCCCTGGTTCAGCACCGCCTTCGGGCGGGACGGCATCATCACCGGCCTCCAGACCCTCTGGCTCGCGCCCGGGCTCGCCCGTGGGGTGCTGCTCTATCTCGCCGCCAATCAGGCAACGGCAGAGGACCCCGCCGCCGATGCCGAGCCGGGCAAGATCCTGCACGAGGTCCGCCATGGGGAGATGGCGCTGCTCGGCGAGGTGCCGTTCCGGCGCTATTACGGCTCCGTCGATTCCACGCCGCTCTTCGTCATGCTCGCCGGCGCCTATCTCGACCGCACCGGCGATCTCGAGACGCTTCGCCAGATTTGGCCGAATCTCGAGGCGGCCTTGCTCTGGATCGACCGCTATGGCGACGCGGACGGCGATGGCTTCGTGGAATATGGCCGCAAGAATCCGAGCGGGCTCGTCAATCAGGGCTGGAAGGACAGCTACGATTCGATCTTCCATGCCGATGGAAGGCTGGCGACCGGCCCGATCGCGCTCTGCGAGGTGCAGGCCTATGTCTTCGCCGCGCGGCAGGCCGCGGCGCGGATCGCGGCCGCTCTCGGGAAAGGTCCGCGCGCCGCTTCCCTGACCGCCCAGGCGTCAGCGCTGAGGGACGCGTTCGAGCGGAGCTTCTGGGACGAAGAACTCGGCCTTTATGTGCTGGCGCTGGATGGCGAGAAGAAGCCGTGCCGGGTCAGCGCCTCCAACGCCGGACACGCGCTGCTTGCGGGGCTGGCGAGCCCGGAGCGCGCCGCCTCCGTCGCCGCCCGCCTGCTCGAGCGGCGCTTCTTCTCGGGCTGGGGGGTTCGCACCGTGGCCGCGGGCGAGGCGCGCTACAACCCCATGTCGTACCACAATGGCTCGGTCTGGCCGCACGACAATGCGGTGATCGCCGCCGGATTCGCCCGCTACGGCCTGAGCGAGGCGGCCGCGCGCGTCTTCGGCGGGCTCTTCGGGGCGGCGAGCCATGCCGATCTCCGCCGCCTCCCCGAGCTTTTCTGCGGGTTCGCGCGCATGCGCAACCAGGGCCCGACCGCCTATCCCGTCGCCTGCATCCCGCAGGCTTGGGCCGCCGGAGCGCTGCCCGCCGCGCTTGCCGCCTGCCTCGGTCTCGGCTTCGACCATGTCGCCCGCGCCGTCACCTTCAGCCATCCGGTGCTGCCCGCCTTCCTCCAGCGGCTGCACCTCAAGAACCTGGCCATCGGCGACGCCACCATCGACATCGTGCTGCGTCGCGCCGAGGCCGGCGCGGTGGGGATGGCCGTCACCGCGCGGCGCGGCGATATCCATGCGGTGATGACGAGCTGAACGAAACGGTAAGGCCTACCCTTCGTATTTCTCGACGATGCCTGCTGAGCGCGGCTTCGCCTCATCCGGGTTGCCGCCGAACTCGCGGAGCGCCCGGCGCTGGCGCAGGAGATCCCAGCATTGATCGAGCTCGACATTGATCTTGCCGAGCCTTGTCCGGTCCTCCTCGGTCATGCTGCCTTTGGCATAGAGATGTTCTTCTTCTGCAACGAGGTCCCGGATGTGATCGAGGATTCCGCGGTCTCCGGCCGGTTCGCTCATGCCCACCTCCCTTTCCTGCAATACCCGATGCCGGCTCAGCCTGTCGCGGCCAATGCCCGGTCGAGATCGGCGATCAGATCCTCCGCGCTCTCGAGCCCGACCGAGAGTCGCACCACGTCTGCGCCCGCGCCAGCGGCCTCGCGCTGCTCATCGGTCAGTTGGCGGTGCGTCGTCGAGGCCGGGTGGAGGATGAGGCTCCGCGTATCGCCGATATTCGCGAGATGCGAGAAGATCCGCACGCTCTCGACGAGCTTGATCCCGGCCGCGTAGCCGCCTTTGACACCGAACGTCATCACCCCGCCGGCTCCGCGCGGAAGATATTTCCTGGCCAACGCGCGGTACGGCGAAGATTCGAGCCCGGCATAGGAGACCCATGCGACACGCGGATGCGCTTCCAGGAAGCGCGCGATCTTTTCCGCGTTCTGCACGTGGCGCTCCATCCTGAGCGGCAGGGTCTCGATCCCGGTGATGGTGAGGAAGGCGTTCATCGGCGAAAGCGCCGGCCCGAAATCCCGAAG
Organism: Acetobacteraceae bacterium; assembly: GCA_035509315.1. Lineage (GTDB taxonomy): Bacteria > Pseudomonadota > Alphaproteobacteria > Acetobacterales > Acetobacteraceae > JAKAWQ01. Next base: position 12,792 of record DATJLS010000031.1, read on the forward strand.
CGCCACCGCGCGGGCCTTGGTGGTGAAGGCGAAGTCCCCGAAATTCTCGTAGAAGCGGAGCCCGTGATAGGCGGGCTCGGGCTCGGTGAGTGAAGGAAACCGTCCGTCCGCGCCCCAGTCGAACCTGCCGGATTCGACGATCACACCGCCCAACGCATTGCCGTGCCCCGAGAGGAATTTCGTGGTCGAGTGGCAGACGAGGTCGGCCCCCCATTCGATCGGCCGGCAGAGGAAAGGACTCGCGAGCGTATTGTCCACGATCAGCGGAATCCCGGCCTTGTGCGCGATTTCGGCGATCGCCGCGAGATCGACGACGATGCCGCCCGGATTGGCCAGGCTCTCGACGAAGATCGCCTTGCAGCGCGGCGTCAGCGCGCGAGCGAAATTCTCCGGCTCGCGCGGATCGACGAAATGGCAGGTCCAGCCGAGCTTCGCGAAGGAGAGCCCGAACTGCGTCAGCGACCCGCCATAGAGGTTGCGCGAGGCGAGAAACTCATCCCCCGGCTCGAGCAGGGTGAAGAAGATCAGGAATTGCGCCGCATGGCCCGACGAAGCGGCCAGGCCCGCGCGCGCGCCCTCCAGGCTCGCCACCCGTTCCTCGAGCACCGAGACGGTCGGGTTGGTGAGGCGCGAATAGATGTAGCCGAAATTGTGCAGGTTGAAGAGCGACGCGGCGTGATCGACATCCTCGAACACATAGGAGGTGGTCTGGTAGATCGGCGTCGCGCGCGCGCCCGTCGTCGGGTCGGGGGCGGCGCCGGCATGAATGGCGCGGGTCTCGAAGCCGAGCGCCGTCGCGGAGGAAGTGGCCGCCGGGCTGCCCCCGCCCTGCGATCCTGCCGGATCCTCCGGCCCCGCGCGCGGCGGCTCTGGCGGCCGGTTGCGCATGATCCCCGAATTCACGCCGCTCCAGGAAAGCTCGCCCGCGAGCCGCCCATATTCGATCTTCGGGCAGCGATTCATCACCACCTCGAGCCCGGCCGCCTCCGCCTTCGCCGCGGCCTCGTCATTGCGGACACCGAGCTGCATCCATACCACCCGGGCGCCGATCGCGATCGCGTCCTCGACGATCGGCATGGCATGGCGGGAGGCGCGGAACACCTCCACCATGTCCACGGGCTCCGGAATCTCTCTCAACCCCGCGTAGACATGCTCCCCGAGCAAGGTGGTGCCGGCGATCACCGGGTTGACCGGGATGACGCGGAATCCCTTTCCCTGAAGGTATTTCATCACGAAGTAGCTCGGCCGGTTCCAGTCCGGCGAGGCGCCCACCAGCGCGATCGTGCGCACGCTGGCGAGAATCCGCGCGAGCTTCTCGTCCGGGTAGGGAATGGGATCGAGCACGCCCATCGTATCGCTCCCGTCTGTCGGCCGGATCATCCCCGGCCCGAAGGGGAATGGCAAACGGAGGGCGTCTTGGCCTTGGATGCCCGTCGGTCCCCCGGAAGCTGCCTGCCCTCTCGAGGTGGCGATTTTTCCGGATTTGACGCCCCGCATGTGCGGATTAATCTTGGCGCCCGCCACCGGGACCGGGTCCATGCTCTCTCAACGGTTCCTGTCTCATCGGTCGGCGGAAGGGGAGGTACGTCATGCAAGGAACCATCGGCCGGCGGAGCCTGATTGCAGGCACCGGTGCCGGCATTCTCGGCGCGAGCTTGCCGCTTCGCGCCCGCGCCGCCGGCGGCAAGCTCAAGATTGCGCTTTCCAACTCCTATATCGGCAACAAGTGGCGCATCGAGATGGAGAATCTCTTCAAGGCAGCGCTGCAGATGGAGCCGTACAAGAGCCAGGTGGACGGAAGCTGGTTCAACTCGGGCAATGATGTCAGCCAGGAAAGCCAGCAGATCAGCGGCCTGATCGGCGAGCGCGTGGATGCGATCCTGGTCGATGCCGCCTCACCCACGGGGCTCAACGGCATCCTCCACCAGGCGACCAGCCGCGGCATCCTCGTCGTCTCGTACGACAATGTCGTGACCGCGCCCTCCGCGATCAAAGTCAATACCGATCAGTTCGCCTTCGGCAAACAGCTGGCCGAGTTCGTCGCCAAGAAGCTGAATGGCCAGGGGAACGTGCTCATGGTCACCGGCGTGGCCGGCACCTTCGTCGACCAGCAGCGCAATGCGGGCGCCGATTCGGTGTGGAAGCAGAATCCCGGCATCAAGGTCGTCAACCGCTATACCGGCATGTGGGATTCCTCGACCGCGGAGCGCAACACCGCCTCCATTCTGCCCTCGCTGCCGAAGATCGACGGCATCTGGTGCCAGGGCGGCACGGACGGCGTCCTGAAAGCCTTCGTCGCGGCCAAGCGTACGCCGCTGCCGGTCACCGCCGGCGAGGCCGAGAACGGCTTCCGCAAGTTCATGATCGGCTATATGGGCCAGAAGGTGGATGGGCTCTCGATCGGCCAGCCGCCTTACCTCGTCGTCGTCTCCCTGGAACTGGCCCGACGCATCCTGCAGAAATCCTATCCGCACAAGGACATCACCATCCCCTTCCCGTTCGTGACGAGCGAGACCGTGAAGGTGGGCGAGACGGTGTTCCCCGACCTGCCGGACAGTTTCTTCGCCGACTTCACCGATAGCGGACCCAATGCGACAGTGAAGATCTGCGTTGACGCCGCGCTCAAAGGCACGCCCTGCGAGGGAAGCCTCGACGTTCATCTGCCGCCCACCGCATGAGTGCCGCGCCGGCGGCTGAGCCGGTCGCGGCGATCGCCGCGCGCGGGGTAAGCAAGGCATTCGGCGGCGTCCAGGCGCTGCGCAATGCCTCCTTCGCCGCGCGCGGGGGTGAGGTGCATGCGCTCGTCGGGGAGAACGGTGCGGGCAAATCGACCCTCATCAAGATCCTCGGCGGGCGCATTCCCCCCGATGCCGGCGACATCTTGCTCGACGGTCAATCGCTCCACCTCGCCGGAACGGCCGATGCCAGGCGCCAGGGCATCGGCACCGTCTTCCAGGAGCTCACCCTGCTCCCGTGGATGAGCGTTGCCGAAAATCTCCTCATCGGCCGGGAGCCACGCTCTTCGCTCGGCCTCATCCGCCGCTCCGCCCTTGCCGATGAGGCCGAGGCGCTGCTCGCGGGGCTCGGCATCCATCACATCGATCCCCGCGCGCTCGCTTTGGAGGTTTCCCTCGCCGAACGCCAGATCATCGAGATTGCTCGCGTCGTCATCCGCCGCCCGCGCATCCTTTTGCTCGATGAGCCGACATCGTCGCTCGTCGAGCGCGAGGTTGCATGGCTCTTCGCCCGCATACGCGAGCTCAGCGCCGCCGGCACCGCCGTGGTCTTCACCTCCCATCGCTGGAACGAGATCACCTCGATCGCCGATCGCATCACGATCTTCCGCAATGGCGCCGAGGTCGGCACCTACACGGAGATTGCCGAGGAAGAGGCGATCACGCTGATGGCCGGCCGGCGCGTCGAAGCGCTCTACCCCGCGCTCCCGCCCGTTCCGGCGAACGCTCCGCCCGCGCTCGAGCTCTCCGGGGCGAGCCTCAACGGTGCGGGCGAGCTCGGTTTCTCGCTCGCCGCCGGGGAGATTCTCGGCATTGGCGGCCTCGCCGGCCAGGGCCATCGCGAGCTCTTTCTCGGCCTCTTCGGTGCTCCGCCGCTCCGGCATGGCCGGATCAGCGTCGGCGGCCGCGTGATGCGCGTCGCAAGCCCGGCGGATGCGATCCATGCCGGCCTCGGCGTCGCCCTGGTGCCGGAAGACCGCAAGTCCGAGGGATTGCTGCTGCCCCTTTCGGTCCGCGACAATCTTACCCTTCCCATCCTCGGCCGGCTTTCGCGCCTGGGTGTGATCCGCGGCGCGGCGGAGCGACGGATGAGCCGGGAGATCATCACGCGCCTCGGCGTCGTCACCCCGAGTGCCGCGCAGCCGGTTGGCGCGCTCTCCGGTGGCAATCAGCAGAAAGTGCTGCTCGGGCGCTGGCTGCTCGCGGATTCGCGCATCCTTCTGCTCTACGACGTGACCCGCGGAGTGGACGTGGCAACCAAGCATGAAATTTACGAGCTGATGGCGCGGCTGGCGGGGGAGGGCAGGGCGATCCTCTTCTACTCCTCGGACACGGAGGAGCTCGCCCATCTCTGCCATCGCGTGCTGGTGTTGCGTGCCGGGCGCATTGCGGCCACCCTCGCTCCGCCGGCGCTCAATGCCGAGGCGATCGTCGCGGCGGCGATGCGAGAGACCGAGCGCGCCGATGCCGCCTGAATCCTCCGCCATGGCCGGGATCCGCGCTTCCGAGGCGCATCACAGCCGCCGCCCGCGGGCTGCGCATGCGATCGGCCAGAATATCGGCCTCATCCTTGCCGCCGCCATCCTGATCCTCAGCATCATCATCTTCGTCGGGATGTTCGTGATCCAGCAGGGTCGCCTGCCCGGCAATTTCGAGATCACCTCGACCGTCAACAACACGATGCCGCTGGCGCTCGCCGCGATCGGCCAGACCATCGTCGTGCTGACGCGCGGCATCGATCTTTCGGTCGGCGGCATCGTCGATCTCACGAACGCCCTCGCCGCCATCTATCTCGCCGGAAGCGTGGCGCACATGGCCCTCGTCGCCGTGCTGGTGGTGCTGGTCGGGGCCATGGCAGGGCTCGTCAACGGTCTTCTCGTGGGTCTCGGCCGGCTGCAGCCGATCGTCGTCACGCTTGCCACGCTCTCGATCTTCCAGGGCCTCGCCATCCGCGTCCTGCCTCAACCCGGCGGCACGGTTCCGGACGGCTTCACCGCCCTCCTCGTCAACACCAACGGTCCGTTCGCGCTCTTCTTCCTCGTCCTCGCAGCCCTGGGATGGATGGCGCTCCGCCGCTCGCGCCTCGGCGTCGATATCTTTTCCATCGGCAATGACGAGCCGGCGGCGATCGCCCATGGCGTCAATGTCGTGCGCACGAAGGTTCTCGCCTACACCATCGGCGGGGCGCTCTATGCGGTGGCCGGCCTCTTCCTCGCCGCCAACGCCACCTCGGGCGATGCCACCAGCGGCAATGTCTATACCCTCACCTCGATCGTCGCGACCGTGCTCGGAGGCGTCAGTCTCTTCGGCGGCCGCGGCAGCGCCGTGGGCTCGATCTGCGGCGCCTTCATCACGACGATGATCGTCAACATCCTCTTCTACGCCCATATCAATCCGCTCTATCAATCCTTCTACGAGGGCCTCTTCCTCGTCATCGCCGTCGTGCTCGGCGCGGCGATCGGGCGCCTCGTCCGCGGCGGGAGGGCCTGAGGAATGCTGGCGCGCCTGACCCCGGACGTGCTGCGCATCCTCGCCGCCTATGGCGCCGCGGTCGCGCTCTTCGTCATCGGCGCCCTCGTCCATCCCGGTTTCGCGAGCTTTCCGAGCGTCACTTCCATCCTGCTCGTCGCCTCCTTCGTCGGCCTGGTGGCCGCCGGGCAATGCTTCGTCATCCTGATCGGCGGGATCGATCTCTCGGTGCCGTGGGTGCTGAACGCGGCGGCGATCCTGCTGGCCACCGCCTCTCTCGGGCAGAACGGGCGCGCGCTTTATGCGATCGCGCTCACCCTCGGCATGGGCGCGCTGGTCGGGCTGGTGAACGGCATCTTCGTCGTCTGGTTCTCCGTGCCGCCGGTGGTGATGACGCTCGCGATGAATGGCGTCGTCGAGGGGCTCGCGCTCGGCCTTTCCGGTGGAATGACCTGCGCGGCCTGCGCGTCCTACGCCCCGCCGATCGTCGCCGCCGCGGTGCACGGCGTTTTCTTGGGGATTCCCGCTGCGCTCTGGCTCTGGCTCGTCGTCGTTCTCATCGTTTCCTTCGTGCTCGCCTTCACCCGCTTCGGCCGCGCGACCTACGCGATCGGCAACAATGCGCGCGCCGCCTTCCTCGCCGGCGTCAACGTCAACCTGACCACCGTCTTTCTCTATGTCCTGAGCGGGCTCTTCTCGGCGCTGGCGGGAATCCTGCTCGTCGGCTTCGGCGGACAGGCTTCCCTCGGGATGGGCGATCCCTATCTCTTCCAGTCGATCGCCGCGGTGGTGATCGGCGGCGTCAGCATCCTCGGCGGCCGCGGCAACTATCTCGGCGCCGCCGCCGGCGCGGTGAGCCTCACCGCGCTCGTCAGCGTCCTGCTCGCGCTGAACATGCCGGAATATGGCCGCAGCATCATCTATGGCGTCGTCATTCTCGCCTTGCTCCTGCTTTACGGCCGCGAGCAGCGCGAGTAGCCCGCGGCCCGCGTTCCTCCGAGATCAGAGCGCGCGCCAATCCGTGCCCTGCTCGAAGGCATGGGCGGCGCGATAGATCGTGCTTTCATCGAACATGCTGCCGACCAGCATCGCTCCCACGGGCAGGCCTTCACTCATGCCGCATGGGATCGTCATGGCGGGATGGCCGGTGACATCGAACGGCGCGGTGTTGGGCAGCATCTCGAACGCGCGCTGAATGTAGAGCGCGAGCGGCGCATCCGCGGAGGGCAGCGGTGTCGCCTTCACCGGCAGGGTCGGCATCAGCAGCAGGTCGCAGGATTCGAGCGCCGTGTCATAGGCCGCCCGGAGGCGCCGCGCCTGGTTCTGCGCTTTCGCGTAGAAGCGGCCACGGTGATAGCGAATGAAATATTCGCCCAAAAACATCGAGATCTTGAGGCTGTCGGACAATTCGTCGGCACGCTGGCGCCAACCCGCATGCGCATCCAGCAGGCTCACGGAATAATGCCCCTTCCAGTTGAAGCCCATGCCGTTGCCGGTCATCATCTGCGCCTGCAACCCCTCGAGCGCGATCGGGGTCCAGATGTCCTTGCCGATCCTGTGCATCGGCACGTCGATCTCCTGCACTGTCGCGCCCAGGCGCGCGAATATCTCACCCGCGGCGCGCACCTTGGCATCGACATCCGGCTCTGAATTCGGCCAGCCGAAACCCTCTCTGACGACACCGATCCTGAGCCCTGCCATGCCTTTGCCCAACGCTTCCGTGTAGGGCGCGACCTCGGGCGCATATTGCCTTGGGTCGAGTCCGTCCGCCCCGGCCAGCACTTCGAGCAGCAGCGCATTGTCGGCCACCGTCGCGGTCATCGGCCCGGTATGGTCGATCGTGCTCTCGATCGGCATCACGCCCGTGTAGGGCACGAGTCCCCAGCTCGCCTTCATTCCGTAAATGCCGCAGAACGAGGCGGGCATCCGGATCGAGCCGCCCTGGTCGCCGCCGATCGCCATGTCCACCTCGCCGGAAGCGACCAGCGCGCCGCTGCCGGAGGAGGAGCCGCCGGCCGAGTAGCCGGGCTTGTGCGGGTTGTGCACGGGACCGAGCGCGCCGGTATGGCTGCCGCCAGAGAGGCAGAAATACTCGCAATGCGCCTTGCCGAGAATCGTTCCCCCTTCGTCCAGGATGCGCGTGACGATGGTCGCGTCGATGTCCGGCACGAAGCCTTCCAGGGTCGAGGCGCCGTTCATCATCGGCACCCCGGCGAGGCAGATATTGTCCTTGAGCGCGACGGTCTTGCCGGAGAGCTTGCCGCCGGGGGCCCCTTTCACGGTGGTCTTCATGTACCAGGCATTGAAAGGGTTCTCATGGCCATGAGGCTGGTATCCGGGGGTGCGCGGATATTTCACCGCCGGCTTCTCGTCCGGCAGCGCCTCCACCACGTCGTAGGAAGCGAAAGAGCCTTCCATCAAAGCGCGGAATTCCTCGAGCCGTTCCGCCGAGAGATTCATCCCGAGATCGGTCACGATCTCACGCAGCTGCTCGGCCGTCGGGCGCTTGATGGTCATGCTACCTCTCTTTTCCTCGATTCCATTGCTCGACCGGCCCGTTCAACCGGCCATGCCAACGAATTCGGCGACCAGCCCCGGATCGGCGACCTCTTCGGGGCCGACTTCGCGGGTGATCACGCCTTTCTGGATGACGAGCACCCGGTCCGCGAGTGCCGCGATGAACTGCAGATCCTGCTCGACCAGCAGCATCGTGATCTGGCGGACCCGGCGCATTTCCTGCAAGGTCTCGATCATCTCCTCGACGATCGATGGCTGGATGCCTTCGGTCGGCTCGTCGAGCAGAATGAGCTTGGGATCGCCGCAGAGACACCGCGCGAGAGCGAGCAATTGCTGCTCGCCGCCGGAGAGAGCGCCGCCTGGCCGGTCCAGCAGCGGGGCGAGGCGGGGGAAGAGGGAAAGCGCCTCCTCCATCGCGCGCCGCTCGCCGGCGCGGGCAAGAATGCAGCCCATGCGCAGATTGTCGCGCACGCTGAGGGTGGGGAAGATCTCCCGCCCCTGCGGCACATAGCCGAGGCCCGCGCGGGCGCGCACGGACGTGCTGGCGCGCGTGATGTCCTGGCCGGCGAAGGTCACGGTGCCGGCGGTTGCCGGCAGGTACCCCATCAGCGCTTTCAGCAGCGTCGTCTTGCCCATGCCGTTATGGCCGAGGATGCCGACGAAGCTGCCCGAAGCCGCGTGCAGGCTGATCCCGCCGAGGATCGGGATGCGGCCGTATCCCGCATGCAAGGTCCTGACATCCAGCATCATCTCACGCGGCTTTCTTGCCGAGATAGACATCGCGCACGGCCTGGTGGGTCAGCACCCGCTCCACGTCGTCCTCGATCAGGATGCGGCCGCGATTGAAGACGGTGACGGTGCGCGCGATCATGCGGATGAACTGCATGTCGTGCTCGACGACGATCAGCGCCTGGGCGCGGTTGATCTCGCGGATCAGCTCGGAGGTGCGCACCACCTCCTCATGTGTCATGCCGGCGGCCGGCTCGTCGAGCAGGATCAGCTCGGGCTCCTGCGCCAGCACCGTCCCGATCTCGACCCATTGGCGCTGGCCATGGGCGAGCTGACCGACGATCCGCCGCGCGATCTCGGCGAGGCCGAGGCGGGTGAGCACCTGATCGACCATCGCGCGCGCCTGGCGGGCGGACTTGCCGCGGCGTGCCGCGACGAACACATTCTCCGCGACCGAGAGCCCGTTGAACACGTTCGGCACCTGGGTCTTGATGCCGACGGCGAGCCGCGCGATCTCATGCGGCCTCGCGCCGGTGATGTCACGGCCACGGAACAGCACGCGCCCCGCGGTCGGGCGCAGCTGACCGGTCAGCATCTTGAAGAAGGTGCTCTTGCCGGCGCCGTTCGGCCCGATGAGGCAGCGCAGCTCGCGCTCGCCGAGGCCGAAATCGACAGTGTCGACGGCCGTGACGCCGCCGAAGCGCATGCTCACGCCGCGCGCCTCGAGCAGCGGAACGCCGGTCACGGCCGCGCCTCCACGGCCGCCGGCGCCGGATCGGGCGCGGGTCTCGCGGCGATGCGCTCCGCGAGCAGGCCGAGGCTCGGCAGGACGCCGCGCGGGATCAGCAGCACGAAGGCGAGCAGCACGATTCCGAGAATGAGATTGGCATTGAATGTCTGCTGCGTGCCGATGGCGATGATGAGATACTGCACGGCAACGGCACCGAGGATCGGGCCGATCAGGGTGCCGAGCCCGCCGAGCAGAACGAAGATGATCACCTGCGCGGCCTGCTGCAGCCCGAACACGGTGGGGCTGACGAACCCGCCCCAGTTGGTGAAGAGGCAACCCGCGAGGCCCGCGATTCCGCCGCCGATCGCGAAGGTGATGGTCTTGTAGAGCCGCGGGTCATAGCCGAGCAGCATGGCGCGCGTCTCATTCTCGCGGATCGCCACCACCACGCGGCCGAACTTCGTCGCCAGCAGCCCGCGCAGCAACGCATAGACCATCACCAGGAGAACCGCAGCGACACCGTAAAGTGCTGCGGGCGAGAGCTGATTGTCCGGCTGGCCGGGCACATTGAGCGGCGGCACGGAGGGAATGCCGTTGAACCCGCCCAGCGCCGCCTGACCGATCCGCCAGGCATCGCCGGCGGTGGAGTTGGCGACGTTGAAGAGGATCACCGTCACCGTGAGCGTGATCACGCCCACATAGGCATCGCTGATCCGGCCATAGAACATGAAATAGCCGAGCAGTGCCGCGAACAGGGTTGGCACGAGGATCGCCAGCGCAAGCGGCAAAGTGCTTTCGCCGAGATCGATCGCGGCGATCGCATAGGCATAGCCGCCCAGCCCGAAAAAGGCGGACTGGCCGAAGCTCATGATCCCGCCATAGCCCCAGATGAAGCCCTGGCTCAGCGCCAGCACCGCCATCGAAATGAAAAGCGTCGCCTGCACCAGCCCGAAGAGGCCGGCGATCATCGGCAGCCCGGCCAGGACCACGATCATCAGCGCGAGCGTGGCGAGGAAGCTGCGCGACATGCTCAGATGCTCCGCCGGAAGAAGCGGCCGGTGATTCCCTGCGGAAGCATGCGGATCATCACGACGGCGAAGAGCAGCAGCGCCACCTGCCCGAAGACCGGCGTGGTCCAGAACGTCACCACCTGGTCGATCGTGCCGAACAGGGTGGAGGCGAGCGTGCTTCCGGTGATGGTTGCGGCGCCGCCGCCCAGAACCGTGATGAAGGCCCTGGCGACATAGGCCGCGCCCATGCCCGGCGCCACGCCCGACACGGGCGCGATCACCCCGCCCGCAAGGCCGGTGAGCGCCGCGCCGAGACCGAATGTCGCCATATAGACCCGGCCCGGCGGCACGCCGAGCGCTGCCGCCATCTCGGGATTCTGCATCGTCGCCCGCACGATCAGGCCGAATTTCGTCGCGCGCAGCAGCACGAAGAGCCCGAGCACGGTCAGGAGCGCGACGATGATCGTGAAGACGCTGTAGAGGCTCGCGTTATAGGGCCCGATCGCGAAACTGCCGAGCGGGGCCGAGACGCCGCGCACGGTGGTGCCGAAAATCGAGGTCACCAGCCCGATCAGCCCGAGGCTCAATCCCCAGGTGGCGAGCATGGTGTCGATCATCCGGCCATAGAGGAAACGGATCAGCGTGCGTTCGACCAGGAGGCCGAACAGGCCGACGAAGAGCGGAGCGATGATCAGCATCGCCACCCAGAGATTCACTCCGGCATGGGCGCTGACGACGGTGGCATAGGCCCCGAGCATCAGGAACTCGCCATGGGCGAGGTTGATGATGCGCATCAGCCCGTAGATCATTCCGAGCCCGATTACGAGCAGAAGCAGCTCGGCAATGCTCGTCAGGACATTGAACCCGATCAGGGCCGCGAGCACGGCGGGGCTATGCCTTGACGTCGACGACGAACTGCTTGTCTGTGCGCGGGAATTTGACGAGGTTGCAGACCGCCTGCGTATCGGCCGGTTCCTGGTGCGGATAGGTTGCGATCACGTCCCATTTCCCCCCCGTCGCCTTGCCGAGATAGGCGTTGCGGATGGTCTGGTGGGAGGCGGGATCGATCGCCACCGGGCCCGACGGCCCGGCGAAGGAGATCCCCGTGTCGAGCGCCTTGATCACCTTCGCCCGCGCGAGCGAGCCGGCCTTCTGCACCGCCTGCGCCCAGAGATGGAAGCCCTCGTATGTCGTTGCCGCCGGCTCGCCGATATAGGGCACATTGGCGCCGAATTTCTGGTGGATGGCGCCCACGAACGCGTTGTTCGCCGGCGTGGAGAGCTCCTGGAAATAGCCATAGCCGCTGACGATTCCGTCGGTGACGGCGGGATCGAGGGTCGCGAGCTCGTTCACCAGCCCGAACGTTGTCGAGGCGATCGGCACCTTGCCCTTCATCCCCACCGCGGCCCATTGCCGGTAGAAGGCGGTGTGATTCGAGCCGACCAGCGCCGAGAGCAGCACATCGGGCTTCGCCGTTTCGATCTTGCTGATGCTGGCGGTGAAGGAGGTTACGTCCAGCGGAAAGAACTCCACCGCCTGCACCGTGCCGCCGCCGTCACGGGCATATTTCGCCATCCACTTGGCTGTGATCTGGCCGTAATTATAGTCGGCGGCGATGATATAGACCTTCTTGCCCCAGGTCTTGAGCGCATATTCGACGAGCTTGCTCACCGTCTGCGCGGGCGTGGTGCCGGTGCAGTAGCAATCGATATCGCAGACCCCGCCCTCGTACAGCACGTTATAGAAATAGAGCACGCGATAGCGGTCGAACACCGGCCGGATCGCCTCGCGCGAGGCCGAGGTGATGCCGCCATGCACGACATCCACCCGATCCTGCAGCGCGAGCCGCTGGGCATATTGCGAGTAGAGCGCGATCGTCGATTGGGTATCGTAGTTGATGAGATCGATCTTGCGTCCGAGCAGCCCGCCGCTGCCGTTCACCTCATCGACGGCGAGGCGAACGGCATCGAACATCGGCTGGCCCGTGCTGCCGATCGGGCCTGAAAGATCAAGCAGGCTGCCGACCTTGATCGGCGCTGCCGCGCGCGCGATGCGCGGGGCAGCAAGCGGCGCGGCGAGGGCCGCAGACCCGAGTTGAAGAAACTGCCTGCGTCTCACCGTCATGCGCACGCCTCATCTTTCGTTGGCTCGCCGGAGCAAGGGGACAATTGCCGAAAACGCTCGATCGGAAACCTTCGACCGAAAACCTTCGACCGAAAACCTTCGATCGAAAACGCTTACGCAAGGCGCGTGCCATGGCTCGCGCCTTTCCGATACCGGGCCCATGACACGGACATCGTTGTGTATAGCGCCCGCTCTCGGCGATCGTGCCCGCCGTTATCCGGGATCGGAATGTGCCCAATCCTTGAGCGGATGCCTACGTTCGGAGCCCTTCGCGGATCGATCGCGCATGACGAAAGGAGGCGGACTCACGGCAGCTCTGAATCGCGCGAGAAGAAGGATGAGGGAGAGCGCGGGCGATTTCCTTCCGTCCGGGAACCGCTCCGCGCCACTTTTCGGGCCGCCGCAAGCAGTGCGTGCAGCCGGTACTGCTCAAATTGCGAGAATCATCCTGGCAATGAGAAAAATTCCCGCTCCCGCGCTGAGCAGCAGCAGCGGATTGATCCGCGTCGCCAACAGGATTCCGGTGGAGGCGAAGGCGATCGCCTGCGCGAGAAAGCCGCCTTCGAGCGAGCGCAGCAGCACATAGACCGCCGCCAGAATCATTCCCGCGGCGACCGGCCGCAGCCCGCTTTCCAGCGCCTTCTGCCAGCGCGCGCCCGGATTGCGGGTCCAGAGATGGGCGACGAAGTAGATCAGAAAGGTCGTCGGGCCAAAGATGGCGATGGTGGCGACGATCGCGCCGGGCACGCCGGCGACGTCCCAGCCGATCAGCGTCACCAGCAGCGAGCCGGGACCCGGCGCCATCCGCGAAATGGCAAAGGCGTTGAGGAACTGCGCCTTCGTCATCCAATGATGCACATCGACGACCTGGCGCTGAATATCCGCGACGATCGTCTGTCCTCCCCCGATGGTCGCGATCGAGAGCGGCGCGAAAACAGCGAACAGGCTGAGAAGGACTTTGGGCATGTCCTTAGAGACCTTTTGAGAATGCGCTGTGGTGAGTGGGTTCGTTCCAAGTTGGGGGCGCCGCAGGCGCCGGCCGGCGCGGCTTTCGAGAGCCGGAGCGGAGCGGCCTTAGAAGATCAATATGGCTTCTGGCGGAGGCAATCCGCCAAAGCCCAAGGGGAAGCCCAAGGGGAAGCCCTGAAATTGATCGCCAAACCAACCAACCGTGAGCACCGGAAGCGCAGAAAGACGCGTCGGACGACCACCACAGTCTCATTTTCAAATGGTCTCTCAGGCGCGGGCGAGCTTCGCGTATTCAATGCCGACGCTGATCGATCCGGCCCCGAGCAGGACCCAGACGAGCGGCCAGCGCAGGATGCCGACGGCAACGAACGTTGCTGCAAGGACAATGATGGGGACGATCCGGCGCGGTACCCGGCGCGCCGCCGTGATGCCCATCGAGAGCGAGAGCCCGATTGCCGCGGCACCCGCGCCGAGAAGGGCACGATGGGCGATTGGAAAGCGGGCAAGCGCCGAGAAGAGGGCCCCGATCAGCATGATCACGACCGCCGGCGGCAGGATGATGCCCGTCAATCCGGCAACTGCGCCGCGCCGGCCGAGCAGGCGATAGCCGATCCAGATCGCCATGTTCTTGACATTGACGCCCGGCAGCGCCTGGGAAATCGCGAGACCGTTGAGGAATTCGTCCTCCGAGAGCCAGGCCCTGTCCAGCACGAATTCACGGAGCAGCCAGCCGCTGAGCCCACCGCCGAAGCTGGTGAGCCCGATCCGGCCGAAGATGAGAAAGAGGCGAAGCGCGCTCGGTCGCGATTCCGGGGGCGGAGGCATGATCTGCGGGGCCATCCATCGATCAGGGCTGAACCACGATGCCGGCCTCACGGGCAGCGGCCAAACGTCCTTTGCACGGGCGAGCCGGGCGAGGTTTGCAGGACACGCCAGGGGCATGGCATGATGAGGGGCTTTCTTATGCGCGCCGCTCCGCCTGCCGGATGCGGAATATCGTTGTCGCCTGGCGACCGGCCGGCCAAAACCCATTCCCCGAAAGGCCTATCCCTGGAGACGGTGGTGTCCATGGTGCTCGGCCACGGCAGACGTCTCGCTCCACCGGTCGTTGCGCTCGGGGATGTCACCGCGATGACAGGCGCGATGGCCGGGCTCGGCGCCCTCTTGCTCGTATTCGCGAAGATCTTCACCGTTCTAAAATGAATCGGTGCCGTGTCCCTGATCTATCTCGGGGTGAGGCTCTGGCGCGTGCCTTTCTTCGCATCCAAAGCAGGGGCGCAACCGAAGCAGGCGGAGAGGGGTTCGTGCCGCCGCGACGCGCCTTCCTTCACGCTTTCATGCCGTGGCGGCGCTCAAGCCGAAGAGCATTCTTTTCTGCGTTGCTTTCGTTCCGCAATTTTTGCTGCCGTGCGAGCCGCTTCTGTCGCAGATCCTGGCGCTGAAGGTGATCTTCCTCTTCCTCGGCACGATGAACGCCGCCTTTTACGCAATCACGGCAAGCGCGGCACGGCAGATGATCCACCGCCCGAAAATATAGCGCATCGTCAGCCGTGCCGGCGGTTCATCGCCGATCGGCCCGGGCTCGCTCGCCGCCGCCTGGCGGCGCGGCCATGCCTGAATTTTAAGCTGCGTGCCGAGGCGCGGTGCGGCGAAGCTCCGCGATCGCCGATTGCACGGCACGCCAGAAATCGAGCTCGTCGATCTTCGCCGCGAGCTGTGCCTCGCTCACCCGCTGCTCGGCAACAGCGGCCGCGCGCACCCCGTGCCGGTCGATCAGCGCGCGAGCGACATGGATTGGACCCTCTGCTTGCATGGACTTTCTCCTTTTCTCAACCGATACCTTGGCCTGCGGCGATGCGGCAAAGCGCCCGCGACCACCTTCGGCAGCCTCTATATGGTGGCGCGAGGCGAAGCGGCCGGAGCCGATCTTGCAGGGCTGCGATGCAAGCGGGAAGTCGGGTAGAAATTTCCCGGAGGATGATCGCCGAAGGCGTGAATCACGCGGAAAAACAAGTGACTGGACCGAGAAACCTGCGCGAGCGGACGCATCCCGACCGAAGGAGAATCCGGCAATGATCGAGCCAGCCTATGTGCGCACCATGGCCGCCTACAATGCGGAGATGAACCACCGGCTCTATGAGGCTTCCTCACGCATTTCCGACGAAGAGCGCCGTGCGGATCGGGGTGCCTTCTGGGGCTCCCTTCATGGCACGCTCACGCACCTCTACTGGGGCGATTCGATGTGGCTCTCCCGCTTTGCGGACTGGCCGAGGCCGGATGTTCCGATCAAGGAGAGCGCCCACATGATCGAGGATTTCACGACCCTCGCTGCGGCGCGGGAAGAGCTGGACGGGGCGATCTCCGACTGGGCCGCCATGGTCGATGAGAACTGGCTTGCGGGAGAGCTGACCTGGTTCAGCGGCGGGGCGGATCGTGAGGTCACAGCGCCGCGCCGGCTGCTCGTCGTCCATATGTTCAACCACCAGACGCATCATCGCGGGCAGGCCCATGCGCTCATCACGCGCGCGGGTGAGAAGACCGGCGATACCGATCTCTTCCTCGTCATTCCCGGGATTGCCTGAGTTTCAGGTTCCGGCCGCCCTCAGGAACGCGAGATCGCAGCCCTCGTCCGCCTGGAGCACCTGTTCGGCGACCAGCCGGTTCCAGCCGCGCGCCGGCGCCGGCCGCGCCTGCCATGCGGAGCGCCTTCGGGCGAGCGCGGCGTCATCGACGAGAAGGTCGAGCCGCCGCCCCGCCACCGAAAGCCGGATCCGGTCCCCCGTCTCGACCAGCGCGAGCGGGCCGCCCGCGGCCGCCTCCGGCGCGACGTGCAACACGATGGTGCCGAAGGCGGTGCCGGACATCCGGCAATCGCTGATGCGCACCATGTCCTTGACCCCGGCACGGGCGAGCTTCTGCGGGATCGGCAGGTAGCCCGCCTCCGGCATGCCGGCCGCGCTCAGGGGGCCGGCATTCTTCAGCACCAGGAAATCCTCAGGCGTGACATCGAGCTGCGGGTCGTCGATCCGTCGCGCGAGATCGTCCACCCCATCGAACACCACCGCCCTGGCCTCGCGCTCGAAGAGGGCTGGGGTCGCGGCGCTTCGCTTGAGGATCGCCCCGCGCGGGGCGAGACTGCCGAAGAGCGCGACAAGCCCGCCCACCGGCGAGACCGGCTCCGCCCG
The DNA here is from genome assembly GCA_035509315.1 of Acetobacteraceae bacterium. Taxonomy (GTDB): domain Bacteria; phylum Pseudomonadota; class Alphaproteobacteria; order Acetobacterales; family Acetobacteraceae; genus JAKAWQ01. The sequence goes on from DATJLS010000031.1 coordinate 29,260, forward strand.
CGCGCGAATGATGCGCCGATCGACGAAAGCCGGCGGCGCGGCAAGGCGCTCGCCGAGGCTCCGGCCGGTGACATCGATCGCCGAAAGATGCAGCCGATCCTTGATCTCGTGAAGCAGCGCCGGCAGCCCGCCGGCAGCATGGAAATCCTCCATATAGCCGTCGCCCGTCGGCTTGAGATCGACGAGCACGGGAGTGGCATCGGAAAGTTCGTTGAGGCGCCTCAGATCCACGGCAATGCCCCGCCGGCCGGCAATGGCGGTGAGATGGATCAGCGCGTTCGTCGAGCCGCCGAGGGCGAGCAGTACGGCCAGGGCATTCTCGACCGATTCGCGCGTGATAAGTTGCGAGGGCCGCACCGGCGCCTCGATCAGCCGCATCGCGAGCGCGCCCGCCGCCTCGGCCGCGGCCAGACGCTCGGCATGCACGGCCGGGATGCTCGCCGTGCCGGAAGGCAAGAAGCCGAGCGTTTCGGCAAGGCAGGCCATCGTGCTCGCCGTGCCCATCACGCCGCAGGTGCCCGCCGTGGTCGCGAGCCGACCCTCGATCTCGCCAATCCGCTCGGCGCTCACCCGCCCGGCGCGGTACGCGGCCCAGTAGCGCCGGCAATCGGTGCAGGCCGCCAGCCGCTCACCCTGATAGGGTGTTGCCAGCATCGGCCCGGTAACGAGCCCGACCGCCGGCAGATCAGCCGAGGCGGCCGCCATGAGCTGCGCCGGCACTGTCTTGTCGCAGCCGCCCACCAGCACCGCCGCATCCATCGGCTGGGCCGACAACATCGCCTCGGTATCGAGGGCGGCGAGGTTGCGGTAATGCATCGAGGTCGGGAAGAGCGCGGGCTCGCAGAGCGAGACGGTGGGGAAGGAGAGCGGCAGCCCGCCAGCCGCGAGGACCCCGCGCCGCACCGCCTCGATCAGCTCCGGCACCGTGCGGTGGCAATTGTTGTAGCCCGATGACGTATCGACGATGCCGACCACCGGCCGTTCGAGCATCGCCCGTGAATAGCCCATCGAGCGGGCGAAGGAGCGGCGGAGATAGAGCGAGAATTCGCGGTCGCCGTAACCCGCGATGCTGCGCGCGAGGCCGCGTTTTTCATCCGTGTCCATGCCCGCATGGTAAGGTGGCGGCGGTTGTCCGGCAATTATGGTAAAATGTTACCACAATCCAAAACCCTTGACGCAAGGCCGGCTTCCGGCCATAAGCCGCCGCCGTTCGCAGGGATGCCATCGAGATGAGGACAACGCTTTCGCTCAAGCCGGCGGAGGTCAGGAAGGACTGGGTGCTGATCGACGCCGAGGGGCTCGTCCTCGGCCGGCTCGCCGTCCTCATCGCCACGCGCTTGCGCGGCAAGCACAAGCCGCAATTCACCCCGCATGTGGATTGCGGGGACAACGTGGTGGTGGTCAATGCGCGCAAGGTGCGCGTCACCGGCCGCAAGCTCGAGCAATCGGTCTTTTACTACCACACCGGCTACCCTGGCGGCATCAAGGGGCGGACACTCCGCCAGCGACTCGAAAGCGCGCACCCCGAGCGGGTGGTGGAGAAGGCGGTGGAGCGGATGATCACCCGCGGCCCGCTGCAGCGCCAGCAGATGCGCCATCTCCATGTCTATGCCGGCCCCGAGCATCCGCATGCCGGACAGCAGCCGCGCAAGCTCGACGTGGCGGCGATGAACGCCAAGAACGCAAGGGGCTGACCCGATGTCCGCAAGCCAGACGCGCACGCTCGCCGATCTCAAGGAACTGGCCGCGACGACGCCCGAGCTCGCCGAGACCCCGAAGCACGAGCCGAAGCGGGATGCCCAGGGCCGCTCGTATGCCACCGGGCGGCGCAAGAACGCCGTGGCGCGGGTATGGATCAAGCCCGGCAAGGGGGAGATCGCGATCAATGGGCGCAAGGCGGCGCAGTATTTCGCCCGCCCCGTGCTCCGCATGCTGATCACCCAGCCCTTCCTGGTGGCGGACCGCTACAACCAGTTCGACGTTACCTGCACCGTCACGGGCGGCGGGCTCTCCGGGCAGGCCGGCGCCGTCCGCCATGGGATCAGCCGCGCGCTCATCTGTTACGAGCCGGATCTTCGCAGCATTCTCAAGGCGGCGGGCTTCCTCACGCGGGACCCGCGTGTGGTGGAGCGGAAGAAATACGGCCGCGCGAAGGCCCGCCGCAGCTTCCAGTTCAGCAAGCGTTAGACCCACAAGGCTTCCGCCGGAAGCCTTGTCGAGCGAAAGGCCGCTTCTCGAAAGCTGCGCCGGCTCGGCGCCGGTGGCGCCCCGCCTTGGGGGATTCTTCTCGCCGCTCACCACAGCGCACTCTCGGCCGAGGTCTCAGACGGTTTCTGAGGCGCCTTCCTCACGGAGCCGCCTTTTTAAAAGGGGCAAAGGATTTCAGCCGCCCTTTTTCTTGATGCCAGCTGCGCCCGGATGCTGGACAAGGATTGGGGCCATATCTCCGGTAGAAGGCAAGATGATATTGCAAGAGTCTTGATGCGCCGGGAGAAAACGTGACCACTGTCTTTCGGCATCGTGCGGTAGGGTCCTTCGTTCGTATGCCTGGAGATCGCGAACTCGTCCTTCCAGCAGACCTTGTCCGTTTCCATCTGGATCGGCGTCATCCGGGAATGGTCCCTATGGACGACCATGTGGCGGGCCTGACTGATTTCGCAGAACTGCTCAGCATGCTTCTGGGTCCGCAGCTTCATTTTCGCCATGAGCTGATCGATCTTCTTCCGGAGAGGATCGATCCGCTCACGGATAAAAGCTTCAGCGGGGTGCATGACTTCGGCACGGGGACGTGCAGCCCACACGGGGACGTGCAGCGGTGCGGCTATGCCCTCGAGACCTCTCTCCGAATCGCCTTGGTTGCTTCCAAGCCGGGGGTTCACCGAACGATGGCGCAAGCCGCCCGGCAATTGCGCTCAACCGCCGTGCGGTCAGCTCGGTGTGGGAACCACCGCGACAGCCGCCCCGTGGCGCGACCCGGACTGCTGTGCCCGATCATTATGTTGTCGGATTCCTGTCGTCGGATTCACAAGGCCAGTCCGAGTGAACCTGGACCGGAACAAGTCCGGCCTGCGCGGGGAAGGGGCGCAGGGGATGAACGGAGGGCTTCCATTGCGGAAGTATCAGGGACTTGGAGTATCAGGGGAGTATCAGGGCTCGGATCTGTGGCGTAAGAACAAAAAGAATACACGGCACGGATCTGGCACAGATTCTGATGTCCGCGTTCTGGTTTTTGGTGCATGCCGATGCACTGACCCCTTGCGAGCGTTCGCGCGAAACTATAGGAAATCCAAGCCTTACAGGCAGCGCGGGCGCGTAGCTCAGCGGGAGAGCACCACCTTGACACGGTGGGGGTCAGAGGTTCGATCCCTCTCGCGCCCATACGAGATCCTTGGTCTTGGGGCCGGTTCCGCACGGGCGGATATGGCCCGAAAACGGCGAGCGAAGCCCGAACTCCTGCGACGAGTGCGGCAAGACCGCGACAATGGGAAACGTCCATGAGAACGAATCCACGGTGCCTTCGCAGAACGCAAAAAGGGAGATTTATCCATGCCTGAGGCCAAACTCGCGCCGAATCTTCCTCAGTGGATGGCTGATCATGCGAAGCGCTACCTCTCCAGTGGCGGCACCGACGGGCACATGCATAAGATCGCCCCACCCGGCTACGCGGAGATGACAGTACCTTCGTTGCTGCTGACGACGACGGGACGGAAGTCGGGCGAGAAATTTATTTTCCCATTGTTCTATGGCCGTACTGGCAACGGTTACATCGTCGTAGCCTCGAAGGGGGGTGCGCCCGAACACCCGGGTTGGTATCGAAACCTTATCGCCAATCCAAATGTCGAGGTCCAGGTCGGCACGAGGACGTTCAGGGCGAAAGCCAGGACCGCCGCAGGCGCAGAACGCGCGCAGTTATGGAACGAAGCGCTGAAATTCTGGCCTCCCTATGCCGACTACCAAAAAAAGACCGAACGTGAGATTCCTGTGGTGATCCTCGATCCCGTCGACTCCGTGTAGGAAGCGCAAATGCGCACGACCAAGCGACTTTGTTGCCCTGCCTGCGGCTCACGATCGGCAGTTCGAGCCGCGTGAATCCTCGAGGACTCCCGCCAGATCGTGTCCCGATGGCGCCATATTTTGGGAAGTAAGAATTTCGAATCTTCCCGGTGCGGCAAGCGTTTTTGTTGGCACGGAGGCATGGGTCGCCGCCTTGGCCGCGTGTATCGGCGTGGGCTGCTGCTGCCGGCCATGCCAGAGAAGACAGATCGCGGCCCACACGCGTCGGCGCATTGATACGTTGCAAGCGGCTGGCAAGTCTTCACCCTAATCTCTCTGCGTCTCGCCGCCTTTGACTGCCGAGAAGCGCAGTTCGGCTGGGCTTGGCGGATTTCACGCGGATCGGATGTGTGGGGCGATGACGCCGACCGGGTATGAAGGCATCGCGCCTGGGGGCAGTGTGGTGGTCTCTCCACCCCCACTCCAACGATGATGGCCTGGATTTGATCCCCGTGGCGATGTGTGCTCGCCTATAGAAGGCGAGACCGTCACCTAGAGCAGGATGTCCCCGATGAAAAAGACCGTTCTCATGGCGCTGGTGCTTGGGTTCTCGGCAACTGCGTCGTCTGCCGCATTTGCTCAGAACGACAGCTGCGGAACGCCGACACAAACTCGGGAATGGTTCGATGCGGTAGCGACGCACGGACAATTCAAAAGCAAGGACGACGAAACCAAGTTTACGGTGAACTTCATTTACAAGAATTGTTCAGGCGGAGAAGTTGTGGAACTCCCTCAGAGCGTGATCGCATTGTGCAATTTCAACAAGACAATCATTAGAATGGATCAGAATGATGTGGTCTGCGTTCTCGTGCCGAGATCGGATTAAAAGCCCGGGTCATTCTCCGACCGCGCAATATGGAAGCACGAAATCAAAACGTGAAAGGTGCCGCGGGCCGATGCCCGTCCCTATTCGGGAGAATTAGGAAGAGTACGATGACGTCGGCTGGATGCTGTCCGTGTTCCATACGAACTTGGAGCGGCCTTGTCGGCCGATACGCGGCCGAAAATATGAGGAGGTTACGAAAGATCGCCACGGACCGCCCTGCCGAGGCGGTTTGCCGTGTTTTGATCGTGGCCGGATCCGTTTCCACGGAGGAAATTCGTTCCCGATCCTGGAGAGAATGACCGGTTTCTTCCGTTGCCAAGAGTGAGGCCGGGACTCGTTACCCTTCATCGCTTCTTTCGGCCGGTCGCCGTCGCGGCATTCCGGACATACGCAAAGCATCTGCTGTGCCGTTTTTTTTGGCGTATGCACGCCATTCATCACCCTCTGACGTTGAAAGGTGCGACGAACTTCGGGGCAGGACAGCCCCCATGAAGTGGCCGAGGGAATTGAGGGTGCGTTGCTCTGATTTTCCATCGTGGTCAAAGGCGGAGCAAGAGGGCCTCAGAGACTGTTTGAGAATGGGCTGTGATGAGTCGGTTCGCTCCAAGTTGGGGGCGCCGCAGGCGCCGGCCGGCGCGGCTTTCGAGAACCGGAGCGGAGCGACCTTGAGATCAATATGGCTTCTGGCGGAGAAGCGCAGCGATCCGCCAAAGCCCAAGGGGAAGTCATAAAATTGATCGCCAAAACAAAAGGGCCGTGAGCACCGGAAGCGCAGAAAGACGCGTCGGACGACCACCACAGCGCATTCTCAAACAGTCTCTGAGTGCCCGGATCCGTCGCCGTGAGGTGGAGGCCGCCATCGTCACCGTGAAAGGCGCGTGCCCTCTTCTTTCCGATTCGGAAATCGAAGGCAGTTGCAAGTGATTGATTTTCTGGTGGTTCTGGATGGCGGCGAATGGTCTGGTCGGAGGGTCGGAAAGAGGCGCCCGCCGAGGCCACGAATGCCATTCGCATAGAACGAGGCAGGGGGCCGCCGACGATCACAACCTGCCGGCCGCTGCTGATCCGATTCCGCTCAGGCGTGCTGACGAGGGGCGCCGAGGCTTTTGCAAGGTCAAAAGGTGGGGCATGTGATCAAACAAATCCGAGAATACTCCGCCGGATCAATCGCGATGCGCCTCGGTCGACTCCGTGCCGGAGCAGCGCGCGGCTGCGCGGTGAGCCGTGCCCAGGTACCCCCCACTCTTGCCCTTGGCGCCGCCTCGCCCCGGAATCACACGCGACTCATTCGGGTCGATACCCGAACTCGGCCGTAACGTGGGTCACAGCGTCCCGGGGCATTGTTGCGCTTCAATAACCTCCGTCGAGAGAAGGAGGCACTTCCAATGTCCACGCTGCTGAAGGCCGATCGCCTGAACGAGTTCGCCCGTGCAACGACCCGGCTTGCGCCCCCACCCGAGCGGCCAATCGTCAGGTTGCAATGGACTATCGATGCGACGACCGGCAGGCCGATCGGGCGTTGGGTGCTCCAGGAGAAGGTCTGCGCCGCGAGCTGCCGGACCGAAGAATCCGTTTGAGCAGTCCCACGACCCCGAAAGCGGCGGGATGACAAGGGGCGTGCGGCTTACCTGAGCCCCCAACGCGCTTGTCCATCGGCGGCGGGCCGGGAGTCGCTTATGCTGCCGCCATCAATCGGCAAATCCACGAGAAACGGCTTTTGCTGCCCATTGCGGCTCTGCTGGCTCTTGAGGTTACGCAAAACCTGCACGCGCTTCATTCCCCGCCGAACTTTTCTGTGCCTTAGGAGCTTCTGTCCCAGTGCATTCTCGTAGCCAGGGCGTATCAGGGTCTCGGGCCGGCAGTGCCGGTTTTGCCTGTGCCCGCAGCGCGAGCGGTCGAACGGTGAGTGGTTAGGCGAGATTGGAGGGTTAGAGCACAGCCTCGCCTCGGGCCCGGAGGGATCAAAGAAATCGCGGACAGGGTGCGGGCGGCTGCTGGATCGCCGAGACTCGAGAGGTCCTGTGAGCGTTCTCTCTACGTCTGCATGCGGATGAGGGACGGCGGCCGAATTGCCGAATTTTGGGGCCTGCTTCCAACACTCTTGAAGGAGCGAGGCCGAGGTCAGCCCGCCCTCAGCCGAAGAATGCGCTCCGCCAAACAGCGCAGCAACGCGAGGAAACGTGAAATGGGGATCAACTCAGACCCTATCTGAATCTGACCGACTCTGCTGGACGCACCGCGTATATATTCGCAAGCGATATGCAGGGCACGAGCATGTGGAGAGGCACCCGCACCGAGCCGTGGCCGCCTGTCCCGACCACGGGTGCGCGGGCAGCGGCGTTCAAGCGAGCGCGCTCGGCGCCATCGCGAACGGCAATGCCGAGCAAGGCACCCACGATGGGCATCTGCTTCATGACTTCATTCGCGACACGTCCGGGGGCTCGACTGCCGACGAGGGCATCAACCACTTCGGCGGCTCCGGGCATGTCATCTCACAGGCCGGCAAGGGTATCCAGCCTGATAGCAAAGTGCTCGCCAGCTTTGGCATGCAATAGCCGACGCATCGCCGAACATGGGAAGCCCCGCCCCGTGAAGAGCAGGCCCTGCTTCCCTGGGGGGCGGCCAGAAGCCACATCATTTAAGGCGCACTGCGGTTTAAGCGACCCGCCGAGGTGACAGAATAGCAATATGAGGACGCGGGCAAGTCACCCGCGATCAAACGGGTCTTCGTCATTCACGCGCGGGTCATCCGAAAGTCTCAACGGTATGAAGAGCTTGTCGGATGTGCCTGGCATATGGTGAGCAAATGGGTGTGACCGGTTCCAGGGAACGCAAGGTTGGCCTCCGATTCGCCACCCTATGACTGATCGGCGTTCCTCCGTTCCACGGCGAATGACGAAGACCCGGTTGAACTATTGATTGGTTTCTTCGGTTTGAATCCGCTTCGTCGTGGTCGTCGTGACGGTTCCTGGCGGTGCGGTGGGCGCCATCACCATCGGACCACTGCTCGACTGTTCGGTCGTCGTGGTCGTCGTGGTGGCGGGCGGCGAGCTGCCGCAGCCTGCGAGCGTCGTACCGATCATTGCAATACCGACGATCGTTCCTAATCGAAATGTCAGATTATTCATTGTCTTTCTCCTAACTTTGTTAAAGATATCTCGATCAGTTTCCGTTCGGCGAGGATGTCGTCGTGGTCGTGGTGGTGCGCTTGTAAGTCTGCTGCACCAATGGCGGCTGAGATGTGGTTGTGGTGGTGCTTTGCGAAACGGCACCACTGGCGTCGCCGTAGACAGTCTTGCGTGAATAGCTCGTGTTGCCCATGCCGTCATTGGTCTTGGTGATCACCGTGCGACTCAGCGTGCCGGGTGGCGGTGGTGTGATCTGCGGCGGCAGTGGCGCGACCGACGTGGTGGTTGTGGTGGTCGTAGACTGATAAGATGGGGTTTGCGCCAATGCGACGCCATTTGCCAGCGTCAGGGCCGCGAACGACAGCAACAACTGTTTCTTCATGTCAGGACTCCACTTCAATTGCTGGACATATTAAACACGTGCCGAAATAATTGTGATGCCGGCACCTGTCGGGTGTCATCTGTTCCTATAAAAAGGGCGTCATTTTCACCTAAAAAAGGCAAATCCTTGTCTGTTGAATTTCTGTGATTCGTCGCCGAGATCACACTTGCTCTGTTCTCAATTTCCTCCGTCTCGCACGCGATCATGTTACCATCGGCATTGAGGACCGTCGCGCCGTTTCGGTCTATAGGATCTTGGGAATCGCCTTTAAAGCCAAACCTGAATCGCATTGGCCTGTAGGTGTTGGGCTTCACTTCGATTCCGGAACTCCAATTCGCATATTTCTCGGATGGGAGGTCTTAAGCAGAGAGTCTAAGCAGAGAGTCACTGTGTCGCTGCGCCGCATCGAGGATTTTGCAGCCCGATATCAGCGGTTCGGCAACGCTGTCAACCGCACGCTATCGGGATTCGGCTTGGAGCGTTCCACGCGTGATTTGTGACATTTCATCCCAAAATTCGGCGAATTCCTTGCCGATCGTCATGAGCGCATCGGTTTCCGTTGTGCCTTCCAGGATCAAACCATCCCGTTCGAGCCGGAACGCTTTGGCGACGTGTCGCGTGAGCGCGCGTGCGAGCTCCGACTCCCTCGGCCGTGTGCGTCATGGCGTCCGTTGCCTTCTCCCGACGCGCCACGCGCGCATTCCGTGCCTCACGTTCGGTGCGCGCTTCAACACCGCTCCGGACGTCTCTTCCATCTTCGCCGGCACGGCACTCGTACGCGATATGGTTTCCATCTTTTGCACGCGTGATTTTCCCTTTCACGAACTTGCAAACCGTTCATATCGAAGGAGTCGGCTGTCGGCTCTCTCGAGCGGGATTCTTCCGACTCCGAGCGTCGCGGTCCGAGGCCGGTTCAAATCGGCTTGAGTTCTGCCAGTCGCATCGCCAATTCCACACCAGTTTCCTTCTGCTCGCATTCTGACCTGTCCTGCGCTTCCTATGGCGGTTCCCGGTCGTCGCCATCGCCACCGATTTCCGCAGCGTCTTCGTTTGGTTCTGTCGGGCCTATGCTCTGCTCTTCTGGGTCGCCGCGGGCTGCGAGGCATGGGCCGCACGCGGCGATCGTCAGCATCTGATCGGCTTGCGGATCTGCGTTGGGGGCCTCGAAATCGACGCGCCATTGCCGCTTCGCCCATCCGGCAGCCACGAGAGGCGCCCGGGAAAGACCGGCCTCTCGCTCGCGATCTCCAGTTTCAGGCCGGTCGGGGACGGGGCCGCTGCCACAGCTGCCGGAGCCGAAAAGCCGCCCAGCGAAGATTTTCACTCGCGAAACCCGTGAAATTGCGTGCCTTGCCCCGCAAGCGAAACGGCATCGGCGAGATCACAGGCTTTCCACCGGCGATCCTCGATGCTCGACCACGGCTCGCATCATTCGAGAGGCCCGGCATGCCCGAGCCGCACACTGCCGGTCCGTTTGCCGTGAGACCAGCCAGCGACCTCGCAGATCCGGCCCTCTCATTCCCATGCGGGATGCGCCGGCCTGCTTTCAGGAGCGAGTTCGCCCCGGCGGGCGAGAATTTTCCGAGCTTTCGCCCCGGCGGGATTTCGATCCTCCAGACCGACTTGCGAACGCGCAACGCTCGCGCGGATGCTGGAGGACAATCGGGGACAGTCAAGGACTGAAGCCCCTCACAAGATATTGATTTCTGCTGATTTTGGACAGTGCTGCACGGTCAGGGATTAGGGCCAGAAAGGTCCGGGCCGGAATCGAACCGACGTACGCGGATTTGCAGTCCGCTGCATGACCACTCTGCCACCGGACCTCGGGCACCGGACTCTGGACACTGGCCCCCTGGGCGCGGCCTATATCGGGCCCGAGGTGATCGCGGGTCAAGGCACGAGGAGACCGGAAACGACGCTTCGGGGTGGCAGGGCGGGGGCAATCTGCTCTAAGAGACCCGCCACCATTCCTGCCCCGTTGCCCGCCAGAGATTCCATGGAACAGATTGTGCCAGAACAGAAGATCGATTTCGCTGCCGCGCGCATGCACATGGCTGAGAGCCAGCTCCGCCCGAACCGGGTCCATGATCCGCGGGTGCTTGCCGCCATGAAGAGCCTGCCGCGCGAGCGTTTCCTGCCGGAAGCGCTGGCCGCTTTCGCCTATGTCGATGACGACGTGCCGCTGGGCCAGGGACGCGTGCTGACGGAGCCGATGGTGCTCGCCCGGCTCGTCCAGCTTGCCGAGCCGCGTCCCGGTGAGCGTGCCCTGGTGGTGGGTGCCGGCACGGGCTACGGCGCGGCGGTGCTGGCGGCCTGCGGTCCGGCCGTGACCGCGCTCGAGGAGGATGAGCGGTTGCTGGCGGTCGCCCGCACCGTGCTGCCTGCCATGGCCCCCGCGGTCACGCTGGCCGAAGGCAAGCTCGCCAACGGCTGGCCTGCGGGGGCTCCCTGGCAGATCGTGCTGATCGAGGGGGCAGTGCTGCAGATCCCGCCCGCGATCATTGAGCAGCTCAGCCGTGAGAGCGGACGGGTCGTCACCGTGCTGGCCGAGCGGGACGCGGCCGGCCGGCCGGCCGTGGTCAGCCGGGCGGTCATCGGGCGCCCAAGCCTTGGCGGGCTTGCGATCCAGAGCGTCTTCGATTGTGCGACGCCGCTGCTGCCAGCCCTTGTCCCGCCACCTGCCTTTACGTTCTAGCTCCGTCCCGGCCGCACAACACCTTGGCGAGAGGTCTTGAACCTGGACCTTGGCGCCGCGGGGTTGAGTGTGGCAGAGGAAAGAGGGGTTTGCTGCGCGCCTCGGATGGGTTTCAAATGAGCTTCACGGGGTGGCGCGGCGCGCGGGGGTAAGGGGGACGCAGCGGGGATGCGAGGCACGGTCGTGCGTTGCGAAAGGCCCTCGGGCGGATGGCTCCCGGGCGATAATCCCCGGAGGGGAACTGTCCTTCGCCGAATCGGCCTGGGTGGTCTTGCCCTTTGTCTTGGGCTTGGCCTGGGTTTCCGCGAGGCACGAGCCCAGGGGGGAGGCGAGGGGGGAGTCCAAGGGGCGATCCCGACGACGCTCGAGGAAGCCCTGGTGGCGGCCTACGACACCAATCCGCAGCTCCTTCAGGAGCGCGCCAATTTGCGCGCAGTGGACGAGAACGTGCCCAAAGCCCTGTCCGGCTGGCGTCCGACGGTGGTGCTGAATGGCAGCGGCGGATACACAAGCGAGAACCAGAGTTCGAAGATCGGATCGACCCTGATCACGCCCGGCGGCACCGTGAACCAGGACCTCAATCGCGACACTTTGACCGCCGAGGCGACGGTGACACAGCCGATTTTTCAGGGCGGGAAGACGCGCGCGAGCGTGTTCCAGGCGGAGAATCAGGTTCGGGCCGAGCGGGCGAACCTGATCGCGACCGAGGAATCTGTGTTCTTCAATGTCGTCTCCGCCTATGTCGGCGTGATCGAGAACCGCGCCCTGGTGGCGGTGAACGAGAACAACGTTTCGGTGCTGCAGGAGCAGCTCGAATCCACGCAAGATCGTTTCCGGGTTGGCGAGCTGACGCAAACGGACGTCGCGCAGTCGGATGCCGGGTTGGCGCAGGGCCAATCCGAGCTCGAGACGGCGAAGGGCAATCTGCAGACCGCGCTTGCAACCTATCTTCAGCAGGTGGGTGAGCCCGCGCCTGCCAAGCTCGGCGATCCGCAGCCTCTGGTTCTGCCGGTGAACTCGGAGCAGGGGGCGGACGACATAGCCTCCCGGAACAACGCGACCGTGATTGACGCGCTCTTCACGCTCGCGGCGGCGAAGAACAATGTCGACATCGCCTTTTCCGCCCTGATGCCTTCAGTGAACGTGCAGGGGAGCGCCTTTCTCCAGAACAATCCGCAGCTTCCGGACACCCAGTTCACCGGCTGGGCCGTCACGGCGAACCTGGCGGTGCCGCTCTATCAGGGGGGCGGGGAGTACGCGACCGTCCGCCAGGCCAAGCAGCAGCAGGACGCTGCCGTGCAGTCCCTCGATTTCGACCGGCGCCAGGCGATCCAGTCCGCCTCCCAGGCATGGGAGACCCTGATTGCGGCGCAAGCGGCGATCGTCAGCAGCCGGTCGGCCGTGCGGGCCAACCGGATCGCCCTCGAAGGCACCGAACGGGAGGCGATCGTCGGCACGGCGACCACGCTCGACGTTCTGCAAGTGCAACAGAACCTTCTGACAGCCGAGACGACGCTGGTTCAGAACCTAGCCAGCCTCATAACCGCGTCCTATCAGGTGGCGGAGGCGATCGGCCGGCTCACGGCGCGTGACCTTGCCCTGCCGGTGCCCTATTACAACGAGGACGCCTATTACAACTCGGTCCGCGACGCTTGGGTCGGCACGGGCGGGCCGGCGGATACCGGAAACGGCCCGCCCTAGTGTCCTGCCCCTGAAATGCCTTCGCATTTCAGGGACCAGCAGGCCACTGAAAACAAAGAGCTAGTGTCCCGACGCATGATGACGATATTTACGAGTCGGGACACTAGGTCGTTTCGCAGCATTGGGACGTGAAGATTGGGAACGAGCGATGAGCGGCACGACTGATCCGCCGGCAAAGCCCGAAGGGGCCGCGCCCGCGGAGCCCTCGATGGAGGATATTCTTGCTTCGATCCGCCGCATCCTGAACGAGGACGGTGCAGCCCAAACCCCGCCGCCATTGCAGCCGGTGCCGGAGGACGTGCTGGTCCTGGACAGCTCGATGATGGTCGCCGAACCAAAGGCCGAGGGCATGGCGAGCGAACCGGTCGCGGGCGCAGATGCGCCGGTGCCCGCCGATCCGCCCTTCAAGGCGGAAAGCGGGGAAGAGGCGATACGCGAGGCGCGGCTGGTGGCACCCGAAGCCGCGGCCGCCGCCGCCGCCGCGGTCGGCGATCTCGTCAAGCGGCTGGCGAGCGAGCGCGGCACGCTCGTCTCCCGCAGCGGCCCGACCCTGGAAGATCTCGTGCGGGAGGAGATGCGCCCGCTGCTCAAAGCCTGGCTGGACGCGAACCTGCCCGGTCTGGTCGAGCGGCTGGTGCGCGCCGAAATCGAGCGCGTCATCGGCCGCATCGTCCCTTAGAACGCGACGACCTGAGGTGGACTTACCGCAGGTCTGAATCACGCGAGAAAACAAATGGCTGGGGCGGGAGGCGGTGCATCCCGCGCGAGGACAGACCGCCATGAGCCGGGATCGGCCGATCTCGAGCCCGTGGAAAGGCCGCAAAACGGCCCGCCGCAACCAGGGGAACGGTCGCCCGGGGCGAGCGGGATCGTGATGATGAAAAATCATTACACGCCAGCGCGCGTTGCACTTGCGCTGCCGAGCCGAGCGAGCGAAAGCATCCGCCATGCTTGAAAAGACCTATGACCCGGCGGCGATTGAAGGGCGACTCTACGCCGAATGGGAAGAAAGCGGTGCCTTTGCGGCCCGGCCGGAAAGCGTGGCGCGGCCTTTCACCATCATGGTGCCGCCGCCGAATGTCACTGGCATTCTGCATATGGGGCATGCGCTCACCTTCACCCTGCAGGACACGCTGATCCGCTGGCGGCGGATGGAAGGGAGGGATGCGCTCTGGCAGCCCGGCACCGATCATGCCGGGATTGCGACCCAGATGGTGGTGGAGAGGCGCCTCGCCGAGGAGGGATCGAGCCGCCGGGCACTTGGCCGCAAGGCCTTCGTGGAACGGGTCTGGCGCTGGCGGGAGGAGTCCGGGGGCACCATCACCCGCCAGCTCCGCCGGCTTGGCGCTTCGCTCGACTGGCCGCGCGAGCGCTTCACCATGGACCCCGGTCTTTCGGAGGCCGTGCGCCTTGTGTTCGTGGCACTTCACCATGAGGGCCTGATCTACCGCGCCCGGCGACTGGTGAATTGGGATCCGAAATTCCAGTCCGCGATCTCCGATCTCGAGGTGGAGAGCCGCGCGATCAAAGGCACGCTCTGGCACATTCGCTATCCGGTCGTGGGGGCGGAGGGGGCGGGGGCGTTCATCACCGTCGCGACGACGCGACCCGAGACCATGCTTGGCGACATCGCGGTTGCCGTGCACCCGGAGGACGAGCGCTATCGCGCATTGATCGGCCGCGAGGCGATCCTGCCCCTGGTCGGGCGCCGGATTCCGATCATCGCCGACCCCTACTCCGATCCGGAGAAGGGCACCGGGGCGGTGAAGATCACCCCCGCGCACGATTTCAACGATTTCAAGGTGGGCGAGCGCCATGGCTTGCCGATGCCATCGGTGCTCGACCGGGAAGCGAAGATCCAGCTCGATGAGATCCGGGAAAGCGTTTCGCCCGCGCCGGGAATCGCGGATCCCGCATTTCTGGAAACGCTCGCGGGGCAGGATCGTTTCGCCGCGCGCGAGGCGATCGTGCAGAGGCTCGAAGAGCTGGGGCTGCTCGCAAAATCGGAGCCGCATCCGCATCAGGTCCCGCACGGAGACCGATCGGGCGTGCCGATCGAGCCGCTGCTCACCTGGCAATGGTTCTGCAATGCGGTTGAGCTCGCGAAGCCCGCGGTAGCGGCCGTGGAATCCGGCCAGACCCAGTTCGTGCCCAGGCAATGGGAGAATACGTTCTTTGCCTGGATGCGCAATCTGGAGCCCTGGTGCATCAGCCGCCAGCTCTGGTGGGGCCACCGCATTCCCGCCTGGTACGGGCCGGACGGGACGATCTTCGTCGCCGGCACGGCGGAAGAGGCGGCGGCGGCGGCGGAACGCCATTACGGAAGCAAGACGGAACTCCGCCAGGACGAGGATGTGCTCGACACCTGGTTCAGCTCGGCTCTCTGGCCCTTCTCGACGCTGGGCTGGCCGAAGAAAACGCCGGAGCTCGCACGCTATTACCCGACCGACGTGCTGGTGACGGGATTCGACATCATCTTCTTCTGGGTCGCCCGGATGATGATGATGGGCCATCACTTCATGCGCGATGTGCCGTTCCGCACCGTTTACATCCACGGCTTGGTGCGCGACCAGCACGGTCAGAAGATGGCGAAATCGAAGGGGAACATCATCGATCCCCTCGAGCTGATCGAGACCTATGGCGCCGATGCGCTGCGTTTCGCGATCGTCCAGCTCACCGGGCCGGGGCGGGACATCAAGCTCGGGCCGGCGCGGGTCGAGACGGCGCGGAGCTTTGTCACGAAAATCTGGAACGCCGCGCGTTTCTGCGAAATGAACGCAATCCGCCCGGACCTGGACTTCCGGCCGGAAGAGGCAAGACTTCCGCTCTGCCGCTGGGTTCTGGATGGTGCCAATCGCGCGATCGGCGAGGCGACCGCGGCGCTCGAAGCCTTTCGTTTCGATGAATATGCCTCTGCCTGCTATCACTTCGCTTGGCATCTCTTCTGCGACTGGTTTCTCGAATTCGCCAAGCCCGAGCTTGCCGCGGGCGGGGCGGGGGCGGTGGAGGTGCGCGCGGCCGCTGCGCATGTGCTGGGCACGCTGCTCAGGCTTCTGCATCCGGCGATACCTTTCGCGACCGAGGCGCTGTGGGACCGGCTGGGCTACGGCCCTGCGGCCAGCCTGATCCGCACCGCCTGGCCCGCGCCCGTGTCTGTCACGGGTTCGGATTCTGCGCGCGCGGAGCTCGACTGGGTGGTGCGGCTGATCAGCGAAGTGCGGACCGTGCGGGCGGAAATGAACGTGCCGCCGGCCACGCTGACGCCGATCCTGCTCAAGGATGCGCTGCCCGAGACACACGCGCGCGCCGAGCGCTGGCGCGAGGCGATCGGCCGGCTCGCACGTGTCTCGCAGATCAGTCCGCTCGCAGGCGCGCCGCCGCGGGGCGTGGCGCAGGCGATCGTCGATGAGGCGACCGTGATCCTGCCGCTCGCGGAGATCGTCGATCTTGCGCAGGAGCGTGCGCGGCTCGATCGCGAGCGCGGCAAGGTCGGGCGTGAAGCCGATCGGCTCAAGCAGAAGCTCGCCGATGCGACGTTCGTGAGCCGCGCGCCCGAAGAGGTCGTCGAGGAGAATCGCGAGCGTCTCGCCGCGGCCGAGGCGGAGCTCGCCCGCCTCGAGGCCGCCTTGCGCCGCATCGCCTGACATTCATCCTTCGTCATCCGTCATCGCCGCCGAAAGGGGCCGCGAAAAGGGGAGGAACGCATCGATGCTGCAGAAACGCTGGGACAAGTCGCGGCTGCCTTCGCGCCATGTCACTGAAGGGCCGGACCGCGCGCCGCACCGCAGCTACTATTACGCGATGGGAATGACGGAGGACGAGATCCACCAGCCCCTCGTCGGCGTGGCGACCTGCTGGAACGAGGCCGCGCCCTGCAACATCGCGCTCGCCCGCCAGGCGCAATCGGTCAAGAAAGGTGTTGCGGAAACGGGCGGATCCCCGCGCGAGTTCACCACCATCACGGTGACCGACGGCATCGCGATGGGCCATCAGGGCATGAAATCCTCGCTCGTCTCGCGTGACCTGATCGCCGATTCGATCGAGCTCACCATGCGCGGACATTGCTATGACGCGCTTGTGGGGCTTGCCGGCTGCGACAAATCGCTTCCCGGCATGATGATGGCGATGCTGAGGCTCAATGTGCCGAGCGTCTTCATGTATGGCGGCTCGATCCTTCCCGGCCGCTTCCATGATCGCGACGTGACGGTGGTGGATGTGTTCGAGGCGGTGGGGCAGCACGCGGCGGGCAAGATGTCGGATGAGGAGCTGCACGCGCTGGAATGCGTGGCCTGTCCCTCGGCGGGAGCCTGCGGCGGGCAGTTCACGGCGAACACGATGGCGACGGTGAGCGAGGCGATCGGACTCGCCCTGCCGGGCTCGGCCGGCGCGCCCGCGCCCTATGAGGATCGCGATCGTTTTGCGGTCGAATCCGGGCGCGCGGTGATGGCGCTCGTGGAGAATCAGATCCGCCCCCGCGATATCGTGACGCGCCGCGCGCTCGAGAACGCGGCGGTGGTGGTGGGTGCCACCGGGGGATCGACCAATGCGGGCCTCCATCTGCCAGCCATCGCGCATGAGGCGGGTATCCGCTTCACGCTCGATGACGTGGTCGAGATCATGCGCCGCACGCCCTACATCGCCGATCTCAAGCCGGCCGGAAAATATGTCGCCCTCGATGTATTCCGGATCGGCGGCATCCCGGTGATCCTGAAGGCGCTGCTGGATGCCGGGCTGCTCCACGGCGATTGCCTCACCGTCACCGGGCGCACGCTCGCCGAGAATTTGGCGGATGTCGTCTTCCCGGCCGACCAGGATGTCGTCCATCCTGTTTCGCATGCGATCTCGAAGACGGGGGGCGTTGTCGGCCTGAAGGGCAGCCTCGCGCCCGATGGCGCGATCGTGAAGATCGCCGGGCTCAAGTCGCTTCGCTTTGAAGGCACGGCCCTCTGCTTCGACTGCGAGGAGGATGCGTTCCGCGCCGTGCAGGAGCGCGCGTACAAGCCGGGCGATGTGATCGTGATCCGCTATGAAGGCCCGAAGGGCGGGCCCGGGATGCGTGAGATGCTCTCGACCACCAGTGCGATTTACGGGCAGGGCATGGGCGGAGAGGTGGCGCTGATCACCGATGGCCGCTTCTCGGGCGGCACGCGTGGTTTCTGCGTCGGCCATATCGGACCGGAGGCGGCGATGGGCGGGCCGATCGCGCTTCTGCAGAATGGCGATCGCATCATCATCGATGCCGAGAAGGGCACGATCGATGTGGCGCTTTCGGTGGCGGAGCTTGCCGCCCGCCGTGCCGCCTGGCAGCCGCGCAAGACGGATTATCAGAGCGGCGCGCTCTGGAAATACGCGCAGCTCGTCGGTCCGGCCTCGCTCGGCGCGGTGACGCACCCCGGGGCGGCGGCGGAAACCCACTGTTACGCGAATATCTGAGAAGACGGTTCCGGATTTCGGGGAGGACGTGGCCAGGGTTCGCGAGAGAGTGCCGACCGGAGGCGGGATTACCGCAAGGCTCGATCACGCGATGGAGCCATGACGGGGAGCGGGACGGGCGAGTGTGAGCGATCCCATCCCGTTCCCGTCTCGTTATGCTGGTGTCGATGCGCGCCATATCGCACTAACCTGAAATTTTCGAGAGATCGCAACTCGTGTCTCGTGTCTCCAGCATCACGAGAACCGACCGCGCGGTCGTCAGCTCGTGCGAGCCGAAGCCTTCCGTGAACTTGCCATAGGCGCTCCGGAGCGCGACCATCGCCGTGTCGCGTTCCGAACGCTCCGCGGCAATCCGGGCAAGGTCGATGGCGGCCCGAAGTTCGAAGCAAAGTGCGCCTTGTCCCCGCGCCACGGTCAGCGCTTCCATCAAGCAGGCCCGTGCGTCGCTCTCTCTGTCGAGCTGAAGCAGAATGTTCGATTTCAATCGCAGCACTTCGCTCATTGCGAAAACCTCGCCGTCGCTCCGAGCGATCGAGATCGCCTCCTCGGTCACGTCGAGTGCGTGCGGGCTCTCGCCAGCTCTTGCGAGGCCCTGCGCGTAAAGCGCCTGATAGAGAGGGATCCAATTCTTCACGCCCGTCGCGCGCACTGCCTGCAGCGCCCGACGAAAGATTTCCAGTGGTCCGACAATGTCTCCCCGACAGATGGCAGCCCAGGAACGATACATCTCGACCAGATTGCCCCAGAACCGGAAATCGTGCTTGCGGCAAAGCGCCAGCACATCGTCGTAGATGGCATGATTGTCGATCCTTGCGCGACATGCGTCGAAGACAAGGACGGCATGTCCGAGCGTATAGACAAGCGTATGTGGATGTTTCTGCGCCTCGGCATGGCGCACGGCGCGAGCGGCCATCGCCACCGCCTGGTCGATACGGCCGAGATGATAGAGCACAAGCGTCAGATGCGAGAGCGCGGTTGCGCCGATATCGTGCCCGAACTGGTACATGAGCGGCCGGTGCTGTTCGGGATCGTAGAGCTGGCGTGCGCGTTCGAGGTGCTTCCGCCCGCGCTCCAGCTCCCCCATCATCACCAGCGTCGTGCCGAGATTGCGGTTGGCCACGCACAACCCTGCGGTGTCGCCAAGCGATTCGGCCTCTTCCAGCGCTTCGGACGCGACCTGCTGCTGAATCCCTGTTTCGCCGCGGACATAGGCCGCCGCCCAGAGGCCGTAGAATACCGCGAACTTGCGCGACGGATCCGAATCGAAGCTCAGCATGGCGCGCGCGCGCTTCCAGACCGCGAGCGTCTCCGGCGCCGCATAGCCGCGCAGTTCCGTCATGGCCTGTCCGAGCGCGGTCTCCAGAGCGAGCTCGTAGCGGGCACGCACCTCTCCCGAGAGTGTCAGGAGAAGCTCACGCGCCTGCGAGAGATGCGCAACCGCCTCGGTATTCGCCGAGCGAAAGACCGCGCGCTCCCCGGCACGGAACCACCAGCGCACGGCCACTTCGGTCAGCCCCGCAGCGGTGAAGTGATGAGCGACCAGCTCTGGCTGGCTTGCGGCGATCTCGGGGAAACGATTGCAAAGAACCTCCGCAATCCTTGCATGCAGGATATTTCGCTTGCTGCGCAACAAGGTGCTGTATGCGGCGTCGCGCACGAGGGCGTGCTTGAAGGCGAAGGTGGTGACCGCGGACGCGCCGCGGACATGGATCAGCCCGGAAGCAACGAGCTGCTTGAGGGCGTCGTCCAGTTCGCTTGCGCGGGACGGTTGGATGGCCGCCACCAGCTCATAGCTGAATTCGCGGCCGATGGCGGCGGCGGTCTGCGCGACCTCCTTGACCGGCGCAAGATTGTCAAGACGCGCGAGCAGGGAGCCCTGCAAAGTCTCGGGGATTGCAACCGGCGAGTGGGCCTGCACGAGCACGTACTCATCCGCATGCTCCTCCAGCACGCCGGATTCGATCACCGTTCTGGTCAGCTCCTCGACGAAGAGGGGCACGCCGTCGGTCTTCGTGAGAATATTCTCGAGCACCTCCGTCGGCAGCGCCTTGCCGCCCGTCTCCCGACGGATCAGCTCTGCCGCGTGATCGCGCCCGAGCGGGTTGAGGTTCAGCACCGTTGCGTGATCGAGGTGGTTCCATTCCGGATCGAACTCCGGGCGGCAGGTCACCAGGATGAGGATCGCGGCCGACTTGATCCTCTCTATGCACAGATTTATCAATTCCAGCGTGGTTGGATCGACCCAGTGAACGTCCTCAATCACGCAGAGCACAGGACCGCGGCGCGAGAGGGCGATCAGACGGCTTGCCAGCACATCGAGCGTCCGCCGTTTCGTCTCTCGCAACGATGATTCGGATCGTCCGTCCGCCGGGCGGATGGATACCAGCATTTCGAGAAACGGCAGATCTTCGTCGCTGACCGTATCGGCCATGAGCGCGGTGAGAAGCCGGCGCTTCTCCTCAACGGAATGCTCCGGCAACAGCCCGGCCGCCCATTCGAGATGGGCAACGACAGGGTAGAGGGCACTGTTCGTGTGGAAAGGCGAGCATTGCAGCCGAACGAGCGTGTGCGGTGTTTCCGTGATCCGCTCGCGCAGCCGCGTGCAGAGACGGGATTTGCCGATGCCGCCTTCGCCACGAAGCAGGACCACCTGCCCTTGCTCGTCGAAGGCCCTGTGCCAGCATGACAGCAGGAGCGCAGTCTCATCCTCGCGGTCGACGACTTCGGAAGAGAATTGGCCCTGCGTCGCCTCGAATCGCGTCTCCAGGCGTCTTTCGCCCAGGACCTGCCAGACGGGGGTATCCGTTGCGATTCCTTTCAACGGCTGGGCGCCGAGCGGGTCGAGTTCGAATCGTTCCCTGACCAGGCGGCGTGTCGTCGGGTCGATGAGAACGCCGCCGGGCGGTGCCAGCGCCGTCAGGCGCGCGGCGAGCGCCGGCGCCGCGCCGACCGCGACTTCCTCCCGGGCGGCGCCTTCTCCAAGGAGGTCTCCGACCACGACGAGGCCGGTTGCAACGCCGGCGCGCACCTGCAGCTCGACACCGGGCAGCACGTCCAGCCTGCTTACGGCGCGCACGGCATGCATTGCGGCTTGAGTGGCGGACTCGGCCGCATGCTCCGAGGCAAAGGGATAGCCGAAATACGCCATCAACCCGTCGCCCAGCAGCCGCGCAACCTGACCGTCGAACCGCGCGACCGCCGCGGCGCAGGCATCGAGCGAGGCATTGACGACCGTCCGCATGTCCTCGAGCTCAAGCTGGCTCGCGAGAGCCGTCGAATTCACGAGATCGCAGATCAGGATCGTCATCTGCCGACGCTCGGTTCGGTTGGGCCGGCTCGCACTCGTTTGCGGAGTGGCAATGTCTTCGGCAGACCCAAGCCGGGCAATGGCCCGCATCATTTTTTTGCGATGACCGAGGGGGATCCCGAGCCCCGCCAGATCCTGATCGGTCAGTTCCGGAAGGATATCGAAATCGATGGCCTGCTCGGCAAACAATGCCCGGTACTGACCCAGTCCAAGTGACTCAAGCCATTCGTCAGCACGATTGGTCGGTGTCATCGCCATAGCCTGGGCCGGATTGGGGGTCGCCGGATTGGGGGTCGATTGTCTCGCCGCCTACGCGATGGTAGCCTGAATTTCGATTCTGTCCATATTTACGAAACGCCTGGAGATCATTCCATGGCCGATCGTTCCAGGTCCAATGTAATTGTCATCGGCGCGGGGATCGCCGGACTTGCGGCGACCCTTCGGCTGTTGGAGCGGGGCTTCCGCGTCACGCTGCTCGAACGGAACAATTGGCTCGGCGGCAAGCTCGGCGCCCATCAAACCGGAGGCGCCGGGGGTGATTTCCACGAGCATTCTTATCATATGTATCTCAATTGGTATCATAATTTCTGGCGCATCACGGACGAGATCGGAGCGCGCAAACATTTCGAAGCCCAGCATAGCATGGGCTATCTTCGTCGCGGCAGCGGTGATTGGGCCCCACGTCTGGTGCGGAACATTGATGTGGGGCAACCGGAAACCGCCTATCGAAATCTCATGAGCGGGCTTCGCTCGCCCGCGGACATGTTCCTTTACGGCTACGCGCTCATCGATCTTCTGGGCACGCCGGTCTGGCATTACGAAGCTCTCGACAAGATGAGCGTGCTCTCATTCCTGAACTCACGCCATTATCTCACCCGCTCCGCGATGAGCATTCAGGAGGACATTTCCCTCAAGGCCTTTGCCTCTCCAAACTTTTTGACAGCGGTGCAATCGTTCCGGAAATTTATCAGCTTCGGTTATTGCTGTCCCTCGCCGATGATGTGGCTGTTGCGGGGCAACACGCAGCAACGTCTCTTTGGGCCTCTGGAAGAGCATCTTTACCGTGTGGCCAGCCACGAAGGCGCGAGCCGAAGGCTGGAGATCCGGCGGCTGCACGAGGTGCGGCGGCTCTGCCTGACCGATGCCAGCGCCATCGAAAGGATCGAGGGGATGGAGCTCGCTTCATCGCCCGCCGACACCAACCCGGATCCGTGTGCGAAGGGCGATTTCGCGCTCCCTGTCGGGGGGGATGTTATTCTTGCGGTGCCCCCGCAATCGGTGGCAGACCTCGTTGACGAGGCGGTGTTCGCTCATGCGCCGCACCTCGCGGCCGTGCGACGCATGGACAGCCAGCCGATGATCTCATTCGATCTCTACTTCAAAAAGCCCCTCGCGCTTCCGAGCGAGGTTGTCGGCCTGCTCAATTCGCGCTTCGCCTTGAGCTTCCTCGATACCTCGCGGCTATGGACGAACGACCGGGACACCGCCACCTTCATCAATGTCGTTGCCTCGGACGCGTTGCCGATTTCGGGGTATTCTCCGCACATGATCCGGCGGCTCCTGATCCAGGAGCTTATGGAGTATCTTCCGTTCACGACCGAAGATGTGGATTTCGAGCGCTGTCAACTGCAGACGAACACAACGGAGGAGCTGTTCACAAACGAGGTCGGAAGCTGGGGGCTGCGCCCAGCCGCCACCTGCGGCATCCCCAATTTGTTCCTTGCCGGCGATTACTGTCGCAACCCGATCGATGTGGTAACAATCGAGGGCGCCGTTGCGAGCGGGTTGCTTGCGGCCGAGGCTATCCGCGCGCGTGCCGGGATGGGCACGCCCATAGAGATCATCGAACCGAACACGGCGCCAGAGTGGGTGCTTGCCAGTCTGAAGCTGGCTGGCCTGCCTTATGCTCACCTTGCGAAAGCAATCTCGACCTTTGAACACTGGCTGCGAGAGTCCTATCGCGAGGTGTTTCCCAAGGGATGATCCGAGGGATGAGCTGAGACGTCCCCGCGTGTGACCGTATAGGGGGCCTCCACATGGCCGGTCATGTTCCCCGCCCAACCGTTGGCAAGCGGCGCCTTGGGCAGACCCATGTCGCGCAAAGCGGCGCAGAGACATTGCTCCCGTCCGCCGCCACCCTCCAGCGCGCAAAAACAATTTGCCCCTTTCCCGTCGCCAAGGCGAACCGCGACGTCGCCGCCGAATTGAACGCCTTCATGCTCCGCGTTGCGCCTGAACACGATGCACCAGGCGGCACGTTCCTTTGGCTTGACCGTGTAATAGCGGATCGGCAGGCCCGTTGATCGGAAGCGGCCAAATCGGGGAAGCGTGATGGCGAGCGTGTTCGGATCGTCGTGATCCACCGGAAAGGTCACGCTCTCGTCGCGATAGGTGGGCTGCATGCGCGGCGCCAGGAGCTTGATGAAGTTCCAGGCCGCGTGCGCGCCTTTGACGCTGAACTTTCCGTCCACCGACATGCGGATGATCGCGGTCCCGGGAAATGCGGACGGATTGGCTTTCGGCCGCACCCACACCTCCACGCCGACCTCGCGATAGGCGCCAAGATCCGTTCTACGGAAATCAACCGCGTAAATGACCAGCAATGCCTGCCCGGAAAACTGCAATACCTCAAAAATTTCCCCATAGGGGGGAAGAGTTCCCAGAGCTTTCTGGGCCTTGGCTGCATCCACCGCGAATACTGCCCACCCTTGGGACGCTTCCGCGAAACGCACCGGAAGCATCAGCGGCTTGCCGCCGACATCGCAGATCTCGTGGGATGATTCCGCGATGCCTGCCCGCCGTTCGATCCGTTCGGCCGTGCGCTCGAGGGCGGTGCAGGGAACGCTCGCCATTTCCATCATGTAGCTCGCGCACCCGGTCAGGAAACGGGAGAGCAGCTCCTCCCCTCCGCCCGGGGTCAATGCCGCCCGTGCGGCCGTCGTCAGCGCTCTCTCGGCATAGCGTGATCCGATGTGCCAGGAGCGCCGCAGGCTCTCGGCCGCGAATTCCGCATAGTCGCTGCTGTAACGAAACATTGTTGCGGGCAAAGCGTCGAGCAAGGGATTCCACATTGTTTCCGTCCTCCTGCCGAGATTCCGGATTGCAGCCCGTCCGCGAAGGGATATTATCGGCGGCGAAACGGATGCCGGCAAGCATGAACGATGACGCTCGCAGCGGCCCGATGTGGCCGGGCGCCGGAATGGGCCTGGATGCCTTCCTTGCCATTGTCCGCGACGCCTGGGCTTTTGGATCGAAAGATGGCGATTCGCGTGCGTCCTCGCGGGATTTCTTCGGCGAAGGGAGGGGGGGCGAAGGGAAGGCGGCCGATCCTTTTGCTTCCATGTTGGAGCCGTTTCGGACGTTTCGAGCATCCGCTGCGTCGGGCACACCCTGGGGCGGGGCTGGCGCGGCCGAATTTCTCGGTCAGGCCGGGTTGATCGCGATGATGAGCGGTTTCCGCTACTGGCAGCGCCTGGCGGCCCTTTGGAGCGAACATCTGGAGCTGCTTTCGCGCGTTGGATCAGGGGGAGCGGCGAGCGCGCCCGAGGCGCAAAGGCTGCTGCTGACGGAGGGATTGCGCCGCCTTGGCCGGGAGCTGGGTGAGGTGGCCTCGCAGGAAGCGAGGCGGTTCCAGGCTGAGCTCGACCGCCTTGCGTTCGAGCTGGCGGCGTCTGCTGACGACCCGCGGAGCTCCACGCCACGGCGCTATGTGCGCGTCAAGCCATAGTGAAGGATGACGGACGCTCTCGATTTCACGGCGGAGATGCGGGCCCTTGCGTCGGTGATTGAGGAATGGATCGCGCATTGCAGCCCGGAGTTGCACGATGCGCTCCGATGGCAATTTTTCTCTGGATCAAAATATTTCCGCCCTCTTACCGTTTTTTCATGCCGGCGGGCGATGCAATCGGGCGAAATCACCCCGGAGGTGATCGAATCGGCTCTGCTGATCGAGCTCATTCACAATGTGTCCCTGGTTGTCGATGACATTGTCGATATGTCCGACGAGCGGCGTGGCCGGCCCGCCTTGCACAGGAAGTTCGGTCAGCTTCACGCCTTCATGGCCTCGGGCTACGTCGTCGCCGAGGGATTCCGAAAGGCCGCGGCCGATCCCGGCCTTATCGAGCTGTTGGCGGAACTGCTCAAGCGGCTTGCGGTGGCGGAATGCATGCAATGGCGCCTGCGCCGTCGGCCGCTGGGCCTCGAGGACTGGCGTATCATCGCCGGTGAAGATACCGGAGCGATGTTCGAGGTGGCGGCATGTTTCGGCGATCGCACGCAGCGGCTCAGGAAGTTCGGAGGGCTGCTCGGTCTGCTATACCACGGCTGCGACGACGTTGCGGATGTGCGCGGCACGACGGCACTCGGCGGCGGTGGCTTCGACGATCTCCGGGATGGCATCCTGACACTGCCGGCGGCGCTGGCGATCGGGGACCCCGTCGTGGCCCGTGCCTTCGCGGATCCAGCCGCTTCCCCCCTGGATGATGGATTGGCTTTTCTCGCCGAGGCATTCCGGGCAAAACTTCCGGAAGCCGAGGCTTGGCTTGACCGTATCGCTGATGAGGCCCGCACCGAGGCCCATCTGTTCGCGACCGACCCCACTCCGCTTCTCGCGCTCGTGGAACGGACTCGCGCCCTCTCGGCCCGATGACCGCGCGGCGGAGCGTGGAACGAGTGATCTTGCGATCGAAGCCGGATGCCTCGGACTCACGCCAGGGGTGATGCCGCGAACTTCGAAATCCGTGCACGCGTTCGCGATGGCTTTGGCAATCGTCTCGCGATTCCGGGAGAACCGCAGCGGTCGTGATATCGCGGCAGACCGGCTGCCGTCCGAGTTCGGACAGCCGAATGAAATCATGGCCGTAATATCGAAACCGTGTCCATCCTGTCCCTCGAGTCTGCTTGTCCTCGGCCGCGCTTCACCGTTAAATACCCGCAACGGTATGCGACGCCGAGATATCTCGCGCGGAGGTGTGTTGCGTGGGGTCTGTCGCGCAGATCGGGCCACCCGGCCAGGAAACGAGGGAGACGGCGATGACTCCGATCCTCTGGAAGTTGGCGGTGCGGATCTTCTTTCCGCTGCTAGCACTCTCGGCGGCCGGGGTGTCCGCCTTCGCGCAAATGCCCCCTCCGCAACCGGTGCTTGTCATGAACAGCACAATGGTCGATCCGCAGACGCTCGGCTGGCTTGCCGATGATGGCCGCAAGGCGCTTGCCAGCGCGATTGCCCAGCAGAAATCAGGCGGGCTCTATGCTTTCGTCTTTGTCGGCGCGCCCGGCGGGGACGCCTGGTCGTACCGTTCGACGAACAAGGCGGCCGATTTCCTGAGTGTCGAGGAGCTTGCCCGCGCCGCGCTCCAGGTCTGCCAGTTCTTCGAGAATGGCCCATGCTACATCATCTCGATCAACGGGCACGATGCCCGCGACACATTCGGCGGCTATCCCGACCAGCCCGATTTTCTCGCCGACCAGCACGGGATTTTCGCGGCGACCAAGATCCCCTTCGTCACCGATACCGATCAGATGACGGCCGCTTCCTATGCCACCCAGACATCGCCCCGCGCCTTCGTGCTCACACCGAACGGCTATTGGCTGTGGCGAACGGGCAAGACCGTGTTCGACGCGATCGCTGCCGCCTATACCGACTGCCAGAAGGGGGCGCCCGGCCAGGTTTGCGTGCTCTATGCGGTGAATGACCGGGTGGTGTTCGAGCCGGGCCATGATTGACGGCCGCAATTGACGGCCGGCGCCGCTTCTCTTCAGCCGAGAGCGCCGAGCTCCACGGCTTCCACCGCCGCAACGTCGAACAGGCGCTCGATCACCTCCGGCTCCTGCGCTCCGGCGACCGCATAGGTCCCGGCGACGACGAAGCAGGGGACACCGTTGATCCCGAGGCGATGGGCGCGAAGATTGTCGGCATGCACCGATTCGGTCTCGATGTCGCTGATCAGGAAGCTGCGCGCGGCAGTGGGCGAAAGGCCGATCCCCTCGGCAACCCCGATCAGCACGGCAATGTCGCCGATATCCTTGCCGTCAGTGAAAAAGGCATAGAAAAGCGCCTCCACCGCCGCCGCGGCGCGGCCGGCGCGGCCCGCCCAGCGCACCAGCCGGTGCGCATCCACGCTGCTTGGCGCGCGCCGGATCCGCTCGAAACGGAAGGCGATCCCTTCGCCGCGCCCGATCTCGGTGATGGAGGCATAGAGCCGGCGCGCCCGCTCCTCGCCGCCAAACTTGCGGATCACATAGTCGTAGCGCGCCATGCCGGCCCGCGGCATGTCCGGATTGAGGAGGAATGGCCGCCAGACGATGTCGCAGACGAGATCCGGCCGGCGCCGGAGCGTGGCTATCAACCGCCGCACGCCGAGGAAGCACCAAGGGCAGACGAGATCATGCACCACCTCGACCGTCAGCCGCGCCTTGGGTGGAGCAAGAATATTCATGACGGGAGACTAGACCTGAGCCGCACGGCCTGTCATGGCAATTTCATACCCGACCGGGGGTGGCGGCGTCTCTGGTCCGGCCGTCACTGCGCGGGCTCGACGTTCACCCAGCGGAGCTGGAAGAAATTGTCGGGCGTCTGCGTCATCTGAATGCCGTCCCGCGCCGAATAGATGATGACCTGCTGGTGCAGCGGGATATAGCCCCAGTCCTGCTGCAAGGTTTCCGCCACCTGGTCGATCAGCGCGTCGCGCTTGGCCTCGTCGGTTTCGACCTGGATCTGCTCGTCCAGCGCGTCGATCTTCGGGTCGGAGAAGCCGCCGACATTGAAGAGGCCGCGGCGGCCGTTGCGGGTCCCGATCAGGGCGTAGATCGAATTCTCGGCATCCGTCGTCGCCGGCGTCCAGCCCAGCATGTAGAAGCTCGTGCCATAGTTGGGCGGATCGATCTTGGCAAAGAATTTGGCCTTTTCCTGTGCCAGCAGATCGACCTTGACGCCGATCTTCGCCAGCATCGAGACCACGGCGGTGCAGATCTCGGCATCGTTCACGTAGCGGTCGTTCGGGCAATCCATCCCGACCTCGAAGCCATTCGGATAACCGGCTGCAGCGAGAAGTTGGCGCGCCTTCGCCGGATCGACGGCGGGGCGGTGGTCGAGCTTTGGATCGTAGCCATTCACGCCCGGCCCCCACATCATCCAGGTGGGATGGGCAAATCCCAACATGATGTGCTTGGCGATCGCATCTTCGTCGATCGCCAGCGCGAAGGCTTCACGCACCCGCGCATCCTTGAAGGGGTTCTTGCCCTTGACCGAGGAATCGAGAAGCTGGGGGCGGGACTGGTCCATCCCGAGAAAGACCGTGCGCAGCTCCGGCCCCGCGATCAGATGGAAACCGGGGGTATGGGCGATCCGCGCCGCATCCTGCGGCGGCGTGTCGTAAAGCATGTCCACCTGGCCCGAGAGCAGGGCGGCGATGCGCGTCGCGTCATTGGCGATGACGTAGAATTCGGCGCGCGTGATGTTGCTGGTCGGCTTGTGCCACCAATTCGGGTTCGGTTGCAGAACCGTGAGCCGGTCTGGCTCGCGCGAGACCACCTCGAACGGTCCGGTGCCCATGGCGTGGAGGATCGCATAATTCGCGTTCTTGCCGTTCAGCAGCACCGGCTCCGTCGCGCCGTGCTTCTCGCACCATGCCTGCGACATGATGTCGAAATCGACCATCTCGAAGGGCAGGATCGGATCGGGCCGCCGGGTCGTGAATTCGACCGTGAGCGGGCCGAGCGTCTTCACCGCGCTCACCTCGCCAAGAACGCTCGCGAGCTGGGAGGTCTTGGATTCAATGCGCCGGTACGAGAACACCACGTCGTCGGCGGTGAAGGGCGTGCCGTCGCTGAACTTCACGCCGGGACGGAGCTGGAACTCCCAGGTCGTGGGCGCGGTCATCTTCCAGCTTGTCGCCAGCGCCGCTTCGAGCTTCATGTGCCGGTCGAACCGCACCAGCGGCTCATAGATGTTGCTCAGGAAGGAGAGCTGAACCGTCTCCTGAAGCGTGTCCGGGTCGAGCGACGTCGCATCGCCGTTATTGGCCCATTTGAAGACGGCCGCCTCTGCCGGACCGGACAGGACCGATCCCAGCAGAAGCCCGGCAAGAACGATGCCGCCCATGCGCATGTGGAGTCCCCCATGTAAGCGTTCCCATGACGCGGACGTTAACCTACCGGGCCGGCAACGCAACCTCTGATCGTGAGCCCAGTCCGGCGTTTCCCGCGCGCCTTCTCCTGATAAGAAGGGATTTCGGAGGAAGTGGCATGCAGATCGACGGCACCGCCTATCGCAGCATCTGGGTCGATCCCGCGGACGGATGGTCGGTTCTGATCATCGACCAGACGCTTCTGCCATGGCGGTTCGAGATCGCGCGGCTGCAGGATCACGAGCAGGTTTTCACCGCGATCCGCAGCATGCAGGTGCGCGGCGCGCCGCTGATCGGTGCCACCGCGGCCTATGGGCTGGCGCTCGCGGTGCGACAGGACCCGGCGAGCGATTCCATCGAGCGCGCGGCGCAGCACCTTGCCGCGGCGCGGCCGACCGCCGTCAATCTCCGCTGGGGGCTGGAGCGGATGCTGACGAGGCTTAGGAATACCCGACCCGCCATCCGCGTCGAAGCCGCCTATGAGGAGGCGGCTTCGATCGCCGAGGAGGATGTTGCCTGCAACCGGGCGATCGGCGAGCATGGCCTGGCGCTGATCACCGAGGCCGCCGGAAGCGGGAAAAGGGTGAACCTGCTGACCCATTGCAATGCCGGCTGGCTCGCCACCGTGGATTGGGGCACGGCGCTCGCGCCCATCTATCGCGCCTTCAGTGAAGGGATCGACCTGCATGTTTGGGTGGACGAGACACGCCCACGCAATCAGGGTGCCTCTCTCACGGCCTGGGAACTCGGCCGTCACGGTGTGCCCCACACCGTGGTCGCGGACAATGCGGGCGGGCACCTGATGCAGCACGGAGAGGTCGATCTCGCGATCGTCGGCGCCGACCGGGTGAGCCGCAAGGGCGATGTCGCCAACAAGATCGGTACCTACCTCAAGGCGCTGGCGGCGCGGGACAACGGGGTTCCGTTCTGGGTGGCGATGCCGTCCTCGACCATCGACTGGTCCATCGCGGATGGTCTCGCCGAGATCCCGATCGAGGAACGGAGCGAAGCAGAGGTCGCCACCATCACCGGGCGCAGCGAGGCGGGGGAGATCGTCAGGGTCTCGGTGGTGCCGGAAGGCAGCCCCGCCGCCAACCCCGCCTTCGATGTCACGCCGGCGCGGCTGGTGAGCGGGCTGATCACGGAGCGGGGTCTGAGCCCGGCCAGCGAAGAGGGGCTGAAGGGGCTTTTCCCAGAACTTGCATGAAGAGTTTGCATGACGCGTTGGCTGGCCATGGCGGCGACGCTTGGTTGCCTTTCCGCCTGCACGGCGCCCGATGCCCATGTGCCGCCCTTCGCCCGCCAGCCCTATGAACCGTTCTCGCGCCTGGATGCGACGGCGATCGCGATGGACGAATGGCGGCTTTTCGGCAGCCGTGTCGACGATTCCATGCCGGGCACCCGCCCGCCGCCCTTGCCCTGGCAGAAGCCCGAGCGCTGGCCGGGGCTTTGGGAACGGATCGGCGAATATTGGTGGATCGGGATGAATGCCGGCACGCGCTTCTCACGCTGGACCGGCAAGCACGATGCCGAAGGCCACGTCTTTCCGGCGGGCGAGGATGGCGACTATGCCTGGTCCGCGGCCTTCATTTCCTATGTGATGCGCGAGGCCGGTGCGGGCCCTTTATTTCCCTATGCGCCGGACCACGCTTTCTATGTCGATGCCGGCTGGCACGCCGACCGTTCGGCGCATCCGCGCTATGCCGTACGGGCCGAGCGGATCGAGGATTATGCGCCCGAGGTGGGCGATCTCATCTGCTTCGGCACCGGCCGCGACCGCTCGCTCCGCTTCGATGATCTGCCGGTGCCGTTCTTCTTCGGCCATTGCGATATCGTCACAGAGAGAAGGCCCGGCCAGCTTGTCGTGGTCGGCGGGAACGTGGACGACGCGGTGACGATGAAGCACGTGCCGACAACGCGCGACGGCAAGCTTGCCATGCCGGACGGAGAGGTGGTCGATCCGCGTTATCCCTGGTTCGTCGTCGTGCGTGTGCTCTACACGCGCTGATCTGAATTTTCAGCCCTGGCGCCAGGGCAGCCCGTCCGCCTTCCAGCCGGCCTCGGCGCCGCGATGGCCATCCGCATCCACCGGCCCCTCGAAGCCGCCAGCGACATTGAGGGCATGGGCATAGCCGGCCGCCTCCGCCGCCCGGGCCGCCGCCATGCTGCGCCCACCGCTTCGGCAGAGAAAGAACACGTGCTGATCGGGGCGCACGCCCGCCTGCCGCAGCGCATCGACGAAGGCGCCGTTCACCTGCATGGCCGGATAGACCTGCCAGGGGATCATCAGCGGTTCCTTGCCGGCCGGGCCGAGATCGGGCATGCCGACAAACGCCCATTCCGGCTCGGTGCGAACGTCGCAGAGCACGGCATCCGGATCGTCGTTCAGGGCCTTCCAGGCTGCCTCCGGAGTCACGTTCTCGACCATCTCTGGCCTCCCCACAGCGCGTCTCCACCGCATGGCATGCAGAGGCGCGGGGTTCAAGCCCGGTGGCCGGCATGGCATCGCGCGCGCTTGCGCGTTTCCATCACTTGCCCGTTGTTGCTATTGTTCCATCGTAGGTTCGCAATCCCGTGGCAAAGCTGAGCAGGATGATCCTCTCCACCCGCCGATCCCTTCTGGGCGCCGGGCTTGCCGCCGGGATGGCGGGGTTTGCGCTGCGTACGCATCTTGCCCAGGCCACGCCGGCCGTGAGTGCTGCGTCGCAAGCCGGGCCGAAAGCCGCACCGGGGAGCGGCGGCATCGCCGTCGTCATGAATTCCGCCAATGCCTCCATCAGCATCGTCGATATGGCGAGCCGCCAGTCCATCCGCGAGGTGCCCGTGCTGCGCGAGCCGCACCACTGGACGCTCTCACCCGACGGATCCGAGCTCTGGGTCGGCGATGCCGGCGGCAATGCCCTCTTCGCCCTCGACCCGACCACGGGCGCCCCGCTCGGCCACCGGCTTCTGGCCGACCCTTACCAGCTCTGGGTCAGCCCCGACGGCTCGCGGCTCACCGTCAACGCGCTCCGGCTCGATCATGTCGATGTCTATGACGCGGGGACGCTCAAGCTCGTCCGCCGCTTCCATGTCGCCTCGATGCCGAGCCACCTGACCTACGCGCCGGATTCCTCGATGGTCTATTCGACCCTCCAGGGCAATGACAGCCTGGTCGCGATCGACCTCATGCGGAATGCGATCGCCTGGCGCGTGCGCGTCGGGCCGGTGCCGGCCGGCATCATCTGGCACCGGGACCGGCTGTTGGTGGCATTGATGAATGGCGATGGCGTCGCGGTCGTCGACCCGACCGACGGGAGGGTGATCGGCCATATCCCGACCGGCAAGGGTTGCCACATCATCCAGCTTTCACCGGACCGGCGGCTGATCTTCGTCGGCAACAGGGTTGCCGGCACGCTCGACGCTTTGGACGGCAATACCCTCCGCCCGCTCGCCCGCTATACCCTCACCGGCGGGCCTGACTGCATCGCCTTCGCCCCGGACGGAAAACTCTGGATCTCCCGCCGCTGGCGCGACAGCGTCGCGGTGCTGGACCCGGAAACCGGCGCCTTCGAGGTCATTCCCGTCGGCCGCTCGCCGCATGGCGTCTTTCTCTCGCCGATGCTCAAGCTTTTCGCCGATGAAGGCCGTGCCGGCCTCGGGTTCGCCTCCGTATGATCGATCCCTTCTCGATTGATCCCTTCATGGCACTCGCCGGGCGGCTGCAGGGCGAGATCGTCATTCCCCTGCTCTACCGGCTCGGCTGGATGCAGTGGGAGGATGTCGGCCTCGGCTGGAGCCTGTTCGCGGTCTATGGATTCTTCCAGGTGCTCGCCACCTGGGCGGTCTGCATGCCGCTCGAAGCCTGGCGGCCGGTTGAGCGATGGCCGAACCGGCGCGTCGTGACGACGGACATGATCTATACGCTGATCGCCCGTGTCGGCCTGCTGCCGCTCGTCACTTTCGTCGGCTTCTATCAGGTGCAGGTGTGGGTGAACGGCTTCCTGGTCGATCATGGCTGGATCCCGCCCGATCTCGAGCTTCTGATCCCGCCGCTGATCGGCCATCCGGTGATCACCTTCTTCCTCTATGCGGTCATCCTCGATTTCGCGGATTACTGGCGGCACCGGCTCTCGCACATCGTTCCGGCCTGGTACTCGCTGCACGCCCTGCATCACGCGCAACGCCAGATGACCTTCTGGTCGGATGACCGCAATCACCTGCTGGATGATCTCGTCTCCGCCCTCTGGTTCGGCTTCATCGCGCTCCTGATCGGCATCTCGCCTTTCCAGTTCCCGTTGCTCGTCCTGCTGCTCCGCTTCGTCGAAAGCCTCTCGCATGCCAATGCCCGTGTCTCCTTCGGCTGGCTCGGCGATCGGCTGCTGATCTCGCCGCGCTTCCATCGCGCCCATCACGGCGTGCTCGCCGCGGGCCAGCGGAGCTGCAATTACGGCGCGGTGCTGCCCTGGTGGGACATGATCTTCGGGACGGCGGATTTTTCGCGGGATTTTGTGCCGACGGGCGATCCGGATGCGTCTGAGGCGCTGGCCTCGGGCGGCTATTTCGCCCAGCAATCCGCCGGGGTTCGTTCCTTTGCCGAGGTTTTCACGCGAGCCAGGACGGAACCGGCAGATTCTTCTCGCGCAGGAATTCCGGGTTGAAAAGCTTGGACTGGTAGCGCGCACCGCTATCGGCCAGGACGGTGACGACGGTATGCCCGGGGCCGAGGGCGCGCGCCACGTGGATCGCCGCCGCGACATTGATCCCCGAGGAGCCACCGATCGAAAGCCCCTCGTGGATCAGAAGGCTGAAGACCTGCTCGAGCGCCTCCGCATCCGGGATGCGCACCGCGTCGTCGATCGGCGCGCCTTCGAGGTTCGCCGGCACGCGCGACTGGCCGATCCCCTCGGTGATCGAGCTTCCCGAGATCGAGAGATCGTTCGACTTCACCCAGCCATAGAGCCCGCTGCCCTCGCAGTCGGCGAGAACGATGCGCACGGATGGCTCGTTCTCCTTGAGCGCGAGGCCGACACCGGCGAGCGTGCCGCCGGTGCCGCAGGCGGCGGTGAAGGCGTCGATCCTGCCGTTCGTCTGCGTCCAGATCTCGCGCCCGGTGGTGGCGCGATGGCCCTCGCGGTTGGCGAGGTTGTCGAACTGGTTGGCCCAGAGCGCCCCCGTCTCCTCGGCGAGCCGGCGGGAGACATGCACGTAATTGCCCGCATCGCGATAGGGTTTTGCCGGCACCAGGCGAAGATCCGCGCCGATCATGCGCAGAAAATCGATCTTTTCACGGCTCTGCGTCTCCGGCATCACGATCACGGTGCGATAGCCGCGCGCATTGCCGACCAGGGTGAGACCGATCCCGGTATTGCCGGCGGTGCCTTCGACCACCGTTCCGCCCGGCTTGAGCGCGCCGCGCCGCTCGGCATCGAGAATGATGGCAAGCCCGGCCCGATCCTTGACCGAGCCGCCGGGATTCATGAACTCGGCTTTGGCGAGGATCGTGCAGCCGGTCGTCTCCGACGCCCGGCGCAGGCGGATCAGCGGTGTATTGCCGATCGCCCCGGTGAGATCACTCGCCAAGGTTCCGTCAGCCTCCATGATGACTTACCGCGAGTAGAATTCGACCACCATGTTCGGTTCCATCTGCACCGGGTACGGCACATCGCCGGATTTGGGGCCGCGAAGGAAGCGGCCCTTCATCGCGCGGTGATCGACCTCGAGATATTCGGGCACTTCGCGCTCGGCACTCTGCACCGCATCGAGCACCACCGCGAGCTGCTTCGATTTCTCCCGCACCTCGATCACATCGCCGTCGCGCAGCTGATAGGAGGGGATGTTCACCCGCTTGCCGTTCACCATCACATGATTGTGCGAGACGAACTGGCGTGCGGCGAAGGGGGTGATGGCGAATTTCAGGCGGTAAACCACGCAATCGAGCCGGCGCTCCAGAAGCTCGATCAGCATCTCGCTGGTATCGCCGCGGCGGCGCACCGCTTCGTCATAATAGTGGCGGAACTGCTTTTCGCCGATGTTGCCATAATAGAATTTGAGCTTCTGCTTGGCCATCAGCTGCACGCCGTAATCGGACGGCTTCTTGCGCCGCTGGCCGTGCTGGCCGGGCCCGTAATCCCGCTTGCCGATCGGCGATTTCGGCCGGCCCCAGAGATTGACGCCAAGCCGACGATTGACTTTGTACTTGCTTTCGAGGCGCTTGGTCACGCGCGCCCTCCTTTCTTGCCTGTTGGGCCGGTAGGCCGCGCGCGACACGCACGGCGGGCGCGGAGGCCTTCCTCCGTCCACGTTCCCGGCAATGGCCGGGCGCTATAGGGCGCCGCCTCCTTCCTTGTCAAACCGTCCCCTTCTACCCCGCCCGGCTCCGAACTCGGCTCAAGCCTGCCATGCAGGCGCCGACCGCGGGAAAGCTCGGTGACGATGCCATGCAGCGTTGCCAGTTCCTGGGCCGTCACCTCGCCGCGGGTGAAGAAATGGCGGATATTGCGCAGCATCCCGGGCCGTTTCTGCGGGTTGCGCAGAAAGCCGGCGGAATCGAGCTCGGCTGCGAGATGGGCGAGAAAATTCTCGAGCTCGGCCTTGGTCGCGATGCGGGTCTCGTTCGTCATCAGCGCCCTGGGCGGAGGGCCGGGATCGACGGCAAGCCGCCACTCATAGGCCATGATCATCACTGCCTGGGCGAGATTGAGCGAGGCGAAGGCCGGGTTGACCGGATAGCGGATGAGGGAGTCCGCCCGTGCCATATCCTCGGCATCGAGGCCGGCGCGCTCGGGGCCGAACAGGATCCCCGCGCGCAAGAAGCGGGCGGCGATTTCATGGAGCTCGGCGGCGGCGCCGCGGGCGGTCAGCACCGGCTTGATGATGTGGCGCGGGCGCGGGCAGGTCGCGAAGACCCGGTGGAGATCGGCGACGGCGGAGGAGACATCGGGGAATAGCGCGGCCTGATCGAGGATGCGGTCCGCGCCCGAGGCGGCGCGCCAGGCTTTCTCCTGCGGCCAGCCGTCGCGCGGGGCGACGAGGCGGAGATGGAAGAGCCCGCCATTGGCCATGGCCCGGGCGGCGGCGCCGATATTCTCCGCAAGTTGCGGGCGGACCAGGATGATCGCCGGGCCCGCCCCGGGTGCGTCGAGGGGCGCGCCGCCGTCGCGCCCGGTCATGAGGCGCGGCGCCAGGTGGTACCCGCCGGCCCATCCTCGAGCAGGATGCCCTGAGCGGCGAGATCGGCGCGGATCGCATCCGCCCGCGCGAAATCCCGCGCCGCCCGGGCGGCGCGGCGCTCGGCGATCGCCGCCTCGATGGCCGGCGCGTCGGCGCCGGACTGAAACCAGGCCTCGGGGTCGGCGCCGAGCAGACCGAGCACGGGGCCGGCAGCGGCGAGGCCCGCAGCGGCTTCCGCATCGCCGGCCAGTGCCTGGTCGGCGAGCGCGTGGAGTGCTGCGATCGCGGCGGGAGTGTTGAGATCATCCGCAAGGGCGGCCATCACCGGCTCAGGGGTTTCGACCTCGAAGCGGGCAGGGGTGCGGGCGAGCGCGCGATAGAAGCGATCGAGCTCCTTCCGTGCCTCGGCGAGCGCGGCAAAGGAAAAATCGAGTTCCGAACGATAATGCGTCTTCAGCAGCAGGAAGCGCACGGCCTCGCCTGGTGCGGTGGCAAGCACGTCGCGGATGGTGAAGAAATTGCCGAGGCTCTTGGCCATCTTCTCCCCATTCACGCGGAGCATGCCGTTGTGCAGCCAGACACGGGCGAAATGGCTGCCGGGGAAGGCGCAGCAGCTTTGCGCGATCTCGTTCTCATGATGAGGGAAGAGGAGATCCGAGCCGCCGCCATGAATGTCGAAATCGGGGCCGAGATGGCGCCAGGACATGGCGCTGCACTCGATGTGCCAGCCCGGCCGGCCGCGGCCCCAGGGGCTCTCCCAGCCCGGCTGGTCGGGCTCGGAGGGCTTCCAGAGCACGAAATCGGCCGGGTCGCGCTTATAGGGCGCGACCTCGACACGGGCGCCGGCGATCATGTCCTCGCGCGAGCGGCCGGAGAGATGGCCGTAGGAAAGGAAGCTCGCGACCGCGAAGAGCACATTGTTCCCCGCATGGCTTCCCTTGGGGCTTCCCTTGGGGCTTTCCCTGGGGCTCTCCCGGGGATCTTCGGCGACATAGGCGTGGCCACCGGCGATCAGGCGTTCGATCAGCGCGATCATCTCGGCGATATGGAGGGTCGCGCGCGGCTCGATATCGGGCGGCAAAGCGCCCAGGGCCGCCATGTCCTCATGGAAGTCGTGGGCGGTTCGGGCCGTGAGCGTGGCGATCGGCTCGCCCGTTTCGGCGGCGCGGGCGATGATCTTGTCATCGACATCGGTGATGTTGCGGACATAGGTCACGCGGGGGAAGAGGCGCCGCAACAGCCGCACCAGCGTGTCGAACACCACCACCGGCCGTGCATTGCCGAGATGCGCGAGGTCGTAGACGGTGGGGCCGCAGACATAGACGCGGACATGCGCGGGATCGAGTGGGGCGAAGAGTTCCCGCCGCCTTGTCAGGCTGTTGTGGAGAAAGAGGTCCATCCGCCGGTTTCTCCCAGACGAAGGGGACGGACGCAACCGCTCGGAGCGGAGACTATTGGCCGGTGATCAGCGTCTCCGCGTCCGCGCGGAAGGCGGCGCGCGAGGAATCGCGGCTATAGAACATGTGCCCGCCCTCGAAGGTGGCCAGCCGGACGCGCCCGGGCGGGCCGATCTCGGGCAGATGGGCGAGGATCAGCGCGGTCGCGAAATAAGGGGTGACGAGATCGAAGAGCCCGTGCGCGATCAGGACATGAAGCCGCGGGTCGAGCGCAAGGTCCTCGCGAAGCGCGGTGACCGATTGCGGCGGGGAAAGCGCCTCGCCGAAATCCCAGTCTTCCGAAATTTCCGGATTGGAGAGGCGATAGAGGCTCACCGGATGCCAGCGCAGGCGTTCGGAATAGAGCACGAGCATGGCGCTGGTGACGGGCGCGGTCAGCCGGTCGAGCACCGGGTCCGGCTCGCGAAAATAGGGATCGGCCGGTTCGGCCTCGGGACCCGTGACCGTCGCGTCGTAGAAGCTCGCGATCCGCCCGGGCGCAATCTCGCGAAGGAAGGTCCGGACATTGAGGGTGCCGTCCTCCCGCAGCACCAGGGAAGGATCGATCCCGGTGAGTTGGGCAACATGGGCGGCCATGCGGCTCAACGCCGCCTGATCACGGGGGCCGGCGAGGAGATCGCGGAGGAAGTCGCCGGCGGCATAGGATTCGACATCGGCGAGGCTGGCCCGTGTCACCGGGCCTTTCCTGGCGCGGGCAACCGCGGTGAGGCTTGGCAGGCGCTCGACCCAATAGAGCGGATCGAAGGCGTCGCTGCCGCCGAAATCGAGCACGGGCGAGACCATGATCAGCCCGCTCACGCCGATGCCCTGGTCCTGTTCCAGAACCCTGGCGAGGCGCGGCACCCGGAAGCCGCCATAGCTCTCGCCGAGCAGGAATTTGGGTGACGAGACGCGCGATGCGGCCTCGAGCCAGCGGCGGATTGTTTCGGAAAGGGAATCGATATCGCCCTTGACCGACCAGAGGCGTTTCCGCGCGGCGGGATTGTGGGAGAGGATGCGGCTATAGCCGGTGCCGGCGGGGTCGATGAAGACGAGATCGGTGAAGTCGAGCCACGTGTCTTCGTTGGGCAGAAGATCGGGCGTGGCGGAGGGGCTCGCGCTCTCGGTATTTCCCTGAGCGGCAAGCCGGATTCGCCAGGGACCCACGGCGCCAAGCTGCAGCCAGGCGGAAGCCTCGCCCGGCCCGCCATTGAAGACGAAGGTGACCGGGCGGGTCTTCGGGTCCGCGCCATCGAGCGTATAGGCGATGTAGGCGATGTCGGCTTCGGGCGCACCCTTCTCATCGGGCAGCGTGATGTGGCCGGCAGTCGCGGTGAAATGCAGCGTGCGGCCGGCAAGGGCCAGCGTGTGATGGGTGACGGCTGCGGGCGGCAGAGGGGAGGGGGCGGGCACATGGGCCGCGTCGGACACCGGGACGGTTTGGGCGAGGGCGAGCGAGGGCAGCGGCAGGGCGAGGAAGAGCAGAGCGACAAGGCGGATCGTCAGCATCGGAATTCTCGTGCGGCTCGTCATCACCAGGCCTCCGGCAGTGAGATGCACTCTATTGGGTCGCGCCTGGGGAGTTGGCAATGGCGAGCCTCAATCATTCCTTTGACCTTCTCGCACGGATCTTTGTTCCGCAAAGGATCCGATCTTGATTCCTTGCTTCATGCCGTCATCGACGATGATGGCCTTTGCAGGTTTGTTCAGGCTCGCGCCTGAGGCACTTCGAGGTTCCGGCGCCGTTTGCCATGAATCGATCAGCAAAGAGAATCGTTCAGTGCGGGCGATCGCTTCCGGCGGAGCACGGACCTTGATTCGTGGACCTTTCATCAAGCTGTTCGGAAGCCGGAATCACCGGACGATCTTAAAATGGGACCGATCGATTGCGGATGAAATGTTTTCATCGGGATCGCCAAATCGCTTTTGCCGGGATACCGACATGCTTTGAAAGTTGCATGAAATGTTGTGGCGCCGACGATCGCGAATCGTGCGATATCCCTCAACATCGTTGGCTTGGCTTCGGCTGACGAAGGCAATCCTGGATATGCCACCGCCACGGAAGTTGCGGATGCCTTATCCCGGTCGATGATAGCTCCGCAGCCAGGTTTGGCTGCCGGACATTCCCCGAAAACCGGACGCACAACCAGAACGCTCGCGCCATTACGGAAGTAACGGTTTTGCTCAAGTGATGCAATTTCGCTGTAGCGCCATTGAGGAAAGACTTTCCGAATTGAGCAGGACAGAATTGCGGTGATCGACCATCGAGCGCAGGCAGGACGTAGCTTCCCCGTGCCGATGCGCGCTGGGGAACAGAATTTTCGTTCATCGCGGAAGTTCCTGGAGCGTGATGGCCGAAGGTGGGAACGCCGCAGGTCTATCTCACGCAAGAAAGCACATGACGAGAGCGGGATGGGTGAGCACGGGCGAACGCATCCTGCTCTCGCGCCCGGGATCGTTCAGGCGCGGGCACCCACGCACGTGCGCTGCGACGGGAGTTGGAGAAAGAAAATGAGTCCCAAATCACCAGGCAAACCCGCTTCACCAATGATGCGGGTGCATGTCAGCCGCGAACGCTGCCAAGGACATGCGCTTTGCAATGCGATCCTGCCCGAGATGTTCGCATTGGATACCCTCGGCATCGCCCGAGCGATCGGCCACGGCATCGTCCCGCCGGCGCTCATGGAGAGAGCAAGGATCGTAAGGGACATCTGTCCCGAACATGCAATCGACATCGTCGAAGGCTGAGGAATCCGGTCTGATGGAAGCCCAGGAAGCGGGATGAGATCGCTCATGCTCACTCATCCCGCTCTCACGATCATGCCGTGAACTTTGAAAAATCTTCCCGCAACCTGTGCTCCCGAGAAAACTCAGCCGGTTTTGACTTCGATCTTCTTCTCCTGCTTCTGCGCTTCCTGGGTCTTCGGCAGCGTGACCGCGAGCACGCCATTGACAAAGCTCGCGCTCACCTTCTCGCGGTCCACCGCGCGCGGCAGGGCAAAGCTCCTCTGGAAGGAGCCGTACGAACGCTCGGAAAGATAGCGATTCTCGCCCTTTTCCTCATGCTCGGCACGCTTCTCGCCCTTGATCGTGAGCATTTCGTCCGTCACGGTGACCTCGATATCCTTTTCGGCCATGCCGGGTAGCTCGGCCGTGATCTTGTAGCCGGTGTTGTTCTCGGTCACATCGACCGCCGGCACGCCATCGGCAAATGGCCAGGCCGACCGCCCGGCCGGTTCGACATTCAGCATCCGGCCCAGTGCGGGAAATCCGAAACCGGACGTGAAACGGTCGAACAGCCGGTCCATCTCAGTCCGCAATGCCAGGAACGGATCCGGCGCGCGGGCCACCGGCGCTTGCTTCTTGTCAACTGGCACTTGAGCCATATGCGTCCTCCATTGCTTGCGAGCATTGTCCACGGGACGAGGGCGGGGCGATTTCAGGCGGCTTGCTCCGCCATCGGGAAGATAGGTTGCCCAAAGATCGCTGCGAGCCCTCCACGCCGCTCCTCACGTCTCTGCCACGACCAGCTCGTCGAAGACCTCGGTCACGCCCGGCGCCGCCCACGCCGCTCGGACGATTTCTTCCCGCTCCTTCCAGTCGCCGACGCGGCCGGTAAGCGTCACCTTGCCGCCGGCGACCGCGACGCCGACATTGCATGCCTCGACCTCGGCGCTGCGTTCGAGGGCCGCGCGGATCTTCGCGCGCACATCCTCCGCCTGAACCTGGGGCGCGACGGTGATGTTGTTGATCACTGCGCGGACGCCGCTGAGTTTATGAATATCGTGCTCGGCGGCGCCGCGCTGGAACTGCCAGGCCACCTCGCCGGTCAGGGTAACGATCCCGCGCTCAACGCGAACGCCAATCCGCTCGGCGGGCACCGAAACGTCCCAGTTCAGAATGCGCAGCGCCCGCTCCGCAATCTCGTCATCGGCGAGCTTACGGTCGTCAGGCAGCCGGACTTCGAGCTCCATTGCCACCGCCTTGACGCCGCGAACCCGGCGGGCGGCGCGCTCGGCCGCGAACTTCTCGGTATAGCTGCTGACATGGCCGGCCAGCGTCACCACGCCGTTGTGGGCAGCCACCCCGATATGCGCAGCTTCGACGCTCGGCTCGAACTCGAGTTCATCGAGCACGCGTTGCTGCAAGAGCAGATCGTCATTCACCATCCCATCTCCCTCCGAAGCTGCCGGCCCATCACGGGCCATTCTTCGCGTGGGCGAAGGAGGCGCCTTGATCTCTGTCAATCCGCAGGCGCGGAGAATTTCCGGACGAACCGGAGCGTGACGGGGATCGGGCTGTCACGCTCCGGTCTTTATTTCGCAATCAACCTCTTGAACCTGGCGGATGGGTCCGCACCGGAATCCCCGCCGGGATCTCGGCGGGGATCCTCGCTCAGCCGCAAGCCCTGACGATCCCCCCGGCAGCGGATGGAGGGCCGGGAAGGCGAGGGATCAGGTGGCCTCGCCGCGGCGCCCTGATTCGAAAAGAAACCAGACGCGCCGTTCGGCCTCGTCAATCCAGGTCTCGATCAGGCTCGCGGTTGCCACATCCCCGTGTTCGTCGCACACCCCGTGCGTTGCGCGCAGATGCTGGATAAGCTGCTGATTGTCTTCCCTGAGTTCGGCCAGCATATCCTGCGGGGTCACGTACTCGGCGTCATTGTCGGCAACCCGCTGCAGCCGGGCGATATGGCCGATCGAGCGCAATGTCATGCCGCCGATCTTGCGCACCCGTTCCGCAATATCGTCCGTGGTGGCAAAGATCTGGCTGCCCTGCTCGTCGAGCAGGAGATGATAGTCCCGGAAATGCGGCCCGGACACGTGCCAGTGGAAATTCTTCGTCTTCACATAAAGTGCAAACATATCCGCAAGCAGCGCGTTCAGCGCCGCGCTGATATCCTTGGTCGCGTTCGCACCGAGCCCGGTCGGGGTGGCAAGTGGCGCCGTTTGCCTTGCCTTGACGTCCTTGGCACTGGTCATCTCACTCTCCTTACCAATTCCGATGCGCGGGCGCCGATCCGGGATGGGCGCACACGCCTGCCGGCCCGGCTTCTTCCTGCTTCTGTCACTGCGGGCGGCCGTAGCGCCCGGTTATCTCCGCAGTCGCAAGCGTATTGAAGCGCAGCACGGAACCCACTCTCGCGTCCGGCGCGCCCGCGTCAAGCGGCAGCCTTGCGACTTTTACGGAATAGACCGTTATCTCGTAACGATGCGGCAGTGCACCCGCCGGCGGGCATGGGCCGCAATACCCGGCCGGCCCGAAATCGCTCCGCCCTTCCTTCGCCCCCGGGGGCAGCAGGGCCGCACCTTCACCCCCGACGCCGGCGGGGAGGCTGTGCACGCTGGGCGGGATATCGAAAAGGGCCCAATGCCACCAGCCCCTCCCGCCCGGCGCATCGGGGTCGAACATGGTGACCGCAAAGCTCTTCGTGCCGGCCGGCGCCCCCGACCAGGCGAGCGCGGGCGAGTGGTTCGCCCCTGTGCAGCCATCCTGATCGAAGACCTGGGCCGACGGAACTGTTCCACCGTCGGAGAAGGCGGGGCTGGTCACGGTAAACCCGCCGGCGAATGCCGGCACGGCAAGGATCAAGGGCGCCAGCCCCACAAACCGAGCCCGCATCGTCCCCTTACGTCCCTTTGGTTTTCCGCGGCCCGATAAGAGCACGGGACAGGCTGGGCGAACAAGGAACGGGAAACCTTGCGCGGCGTGAGCGACCGCGGGCCCGGCGTTCTGGGGTGCGATCTCCGGGGTGGGATCACCGAAGGCGTGAATCACGTGGGAAAGAATGGCGGGAGCGGGATGAGCGAGAGCGAGCGAATACCTCCCGCTCTCGACTTGGAAGCTCCTTTTCCTTCCCCTGACAGGGGGAATGGGCAGCGGAACGCCTCTCTTTTCCCGCTCGAGTTTTGTTTTCTCGATCTATTTCATGGCCTTGGCGGATCGCGAAGCAATCCGCCAAGGCCATGTTGATCTAATTATCGCTCGCCAGGATCGTTCTCGGGGGCTGGGCCTGCGGGCGGGCTGGCGTGGTGGGCACGGCCCGGATCATCATCGGCGCCGCGGTGCCGGC
Organism: Acetobacteraceae bacterium; assembly: GCA_035509315.1. GTDB lineage: Bacteria > Pseudomonadota > Alphaproteobacteria > Acetobacterales > Acetobacteraceae > JAKAWQ01. Next base: position 73,572 of record DATJLS010000031.1, read on the forward strand.
GCCCACTCCGCAATCGCCCGAGCGGTAGGAGACCACTTTCGGGGTGCTATTGCCCGAATAGGTAATTTGCGTGCTCTCCATGCAGGCCCCGTTCCCCGTCATCGTCGAGACGCCCGTCGTCGTCGAGACGAAGGAATAGCCCGAGGTCCCGGGCGGCAGGCTGCCGGATGTGTCCAACGGCGCTGCGGCCAGGCTCTCGACCTGGTGGAGCAGGCTCGCCGCCTGCTGGTCCATCTGGGCGGAAATCCTGTCCATCACCGCGAAAGGCGAGTTGGGCCCGAACATGGGGAGGGCCGGCATGAAGGCGTCCGCGGCCATCGGGCCGGGCGCGATCACAACCGCCGGCGGCGCGTCGCCCGTATAGCGGACCTGCGCGATCTCCCCGCTGGGAAGCTGGATGGTCATGGTATGGACGGAGGGGCTTTTCGCCATGGCCGGTGCGGAAATACCGGCGAGCGCGCAGCAGGCGGTTGCGGCGAGAAGGGCGCGTCTCATGACAATCTCCGTTAGCCGTTCAAGACCTTAGGAGTGATTATAGCCGATTCCGGCGCGGCTGCATGACCTCAATCTAAAAACGCGTTCACCACTGATCTTCGATTGACGGGGGTCTTCGGGCGGCGGGCTATACCGCGAGCGCTGCGCGCGCCGCGGAGGCGAGATAGGTTGCGGCGGCGGGAAGGATCGCGTCGTTGAAGTCGTAATGGGAGCTGTGCAGGTCCCGCCCGCCCTCGCTCGGCCCATTGCCGATCCAGGCGAAGGCGCCCGGCTTCTCCTGCAGGAACCAGGCGAAGTCCTCGCTGGTCATGCTGGGCGGGAGATCACGCCGCACGGTGAGCCCGGAGGCAGCGGAAGCGGAGGCGGCGCGATCGGCCTCGGTTTTCGTGTTGATGGTGGCGATGGCGATGCCCCGCGTGGCGATCTCTGCGGTCATGCCGAAGGCAGCGGCGACGCCGTTGGCGACGCGTCGGAGCGAGGCGCAGACCAGTGCGAGCACCTCCTCGCGATAGCCGCGGAACGTGCCGTGCAGGGTGGCGGTTTCCGCGATCTGGTTGGGGGCATTGCCGCCCTCGATCATGCCGACCGTCAGGACAGCCGCGTCCAGCGGGTTCACTTCGCGCGAGACGATCGATTGCAGCCCGAGCAGCAGGTGAGCCGCTGCCAGCATCGGGTCCTTCGCCAGATGGGGCATGGCGGCGTGGCCGGCCTTGCCGTGCAGGGTCACGGCGAAGCGCTGGCCCGCCGCCATCACCGGGCCGGCGTGCAGCATCACCGTCCCGGCCTCGAGCCCGGGCCAGTTGTGGAAGGCGAAGATGCGTTCGAAAGGAAAACGCTCGAGAAGGCCGTCGGCAAGCATCGCGCGCGCTCCGCCCGCCCCTTCTTCCGCCGGCTGGAAGATCAGCCGGATGGTTCCGTGCCAGGCGGTGTCGTGCAAGAGCAGCCGCGCCGCGCCGAGCAGCGATGCCGTGTGCCCGTCATGCCCGCACGCATGCATCACGCCCGGCCGGGTCGAGGCATAGGCGAGATTGGTCTCCTCGGGGATCGGCAGCGCATCCATATCGGCGCGGAGCGCGACCGAGCGATCCGAGCCGGGGCGGGAGAGGGTGGCGACCACACCGTGTCCGCCCACGCCGGTGACGAAGGGAATGCCGAGCTCGGCGAGGCGCGCGGCGACGAAGGCGGCCGTCTCGCGCTCCGCTGTCGAAAGCTCGGGGTGCGCATGAAGATGGCGGCGCCAGGCGACCAGTGTGGCGGTGGTTTCGTCGTCCATCGCCAGAGGGATCCTCTCAGCTTCCATTGTCCGGTTCCGAACGATCAGGGGCAGGCTGCGAAAATACACTCATACGGCGCCATGACGGGTTCTGCCACCGGTCTGGCCCGCTTCCAGGCAGGCAATGGGCGGCGAGCAGACAGGCTGGTCCATGAAGCGAGGGCGCGTCCCAGGAATCATTTTGCGCTGATTTCTGTGATGAAACGATTCAATCCGCCCGGCGGCCGTCAACCTCGAATTCATGCATAGTGCTTGCCGAAATCCTGTGTCGCCGAAATCCTGCGCCAATGAGAAGGGTTGGAGGAAAATCATGATTCCCGTTTCAAATGAAACGCCTTTTCCGATGGGGCGCGTGGACTTCGCTGCGCAGGGCAATGTAGCATTCTCGTCTTCCGTGGAAGAGAATCCTGTGATGTTCGACGATGCCTCATCGCGTGGCTTTCCATCCGTCGCGCATGCGGCGAAGCGGATCGAGATCGAGGGATCGAGACTGAACATTTTCGAGTTTGGAGCCGGGGATCCCGTGATTCTCGGCACGAGCTATCTGTGGGACATGCGGATGTGGCGTCCTCAGATAGAGAGCCTTGCGAAGCGCTATAGAGTGATCGTTCCGGAGCTCTGGGGCCATGGTGGATCCGGCCGGCTTCCTGTCGCGACCACGAGCATGCAGGACCTCGCGAAGCAACATCTGACAATGCTGGATCATCTCGGCGTGAACCGCTTTGCTCTGGTCGGCCTGTCGCTGGGCGGCATGTGGGGAGCGGAATTGGCGATGATGATCCCGGAGCGGGTATCCTCCCTGGTGCTCATGGGAACTTCTCTTGCGGACGAGCCCGCCGCCACGAGGGAGCAGTATTCCGCCATCCTCGGCACCATAGAGAGGCAGGGCATGCTGCCTGACGCCCTGCGCGAGGCGATCGTGCCCCTTTACTTCTCGCCCTCCGTGGCAAGCCGGAAGCCTGGGCTGCCGGCAGAGTTCGACGTCGCGCTCCGCGGCTGGAACCGCGAGCGGCTGATCGATAGTGTCGTTCCGCTCGGCCGCATCATTTTCGACCGCCGCGATGCCATGGACGATCTCGCGAAGCTCAAGATGCCGGTGCTGGTGATGACCGGAGCCCACGACATCCCGCGTCCCCCCGAGGAGGGACGGCGCATGGCCGAATGCCTGGGCTGCCGCTTCGTGGAAATTCCGGAAGCCGGGCACATTTCCAGTCTGGAGGCGCCCGAATTCGTGACCGCCGCCCTGGAGGCGTTTCTTGCGGAACAAAGCCTTCCGGTGATCAGAGCGCGATAACCGGAAATCATCGCGCTCTGACGATAATTTCCCCGCGGGGGCGGCCTGTTGGCCAACTGGGTCAGGCGGCCTCGTCACGCCCTTTGGCCAGGGCCAGCACGCCGATGATGATGAGCCCGGTGACGACATAGCGCACGCCCGCGCCGACGCGCATCACGTTCAGCATCGTTACCACGAGGTCGAGGAGAGTCGCGGCACCCCAAAGCCCGGCCGGGCTCGCCTGTCCGCCGGTGATGGAGGTGCCGCCCAGCACCACCACAGCGATCGACATCAGGAGATAATCGGCGCCCATATCGAGGGCTGCGCCGCCGGAATAGGCAGCGAGCAGGATGCCGGCGATGGCGGCAAGGATCGCCGAAAGCAGATAGACGGAAGCCAGCGTGCGGCGCACGGCGAGACCCGCGAGCCGCGCGGCGCGCGCATTCTGCCCGACCGCCAGCACCGCCCGCCCGAAGACCGAACGGCCGAGGACCACCGCGACGAAAACGGTGAAGATGATGAAGAGGAGCGCGATCAGCGGCACGCCGAGCAGCCGGGCGGCGCTGAACGAGACGAGCAGCGGCGCCGGTGGGGCGTTCGTCGTGCGCGAATAGGCGATCGCCATCGATTGGAACACGAAGCCCGAGGCGAGCGTGCCGATCATCGGCGGGATGCGAAGGCCCTGGATCAGCAGAACATTGAACACCCCCGCGGCGATCCCCACCCCGACACCCGCGGCGAGCCCCGCCAGCAGCCCATGATTGCTGCCGTTCATCAGCCCGATCGCGATGTAACCGGCGAAGGTCATCACACCCGGGATCGAAAGATCGATATTCCCGGGGCCGGCCGCGATCGCGAACATCTGGCCGATGCCGACAATGGCGTAGAAGGTCGCGAATTGCAGCGCGACGGCGAGCGTCGCCAGCATGCCGCGGCCCTGCACGACGAGGGCGGTCACCAACCAGACGACGAGTGCGGCGCCGAACGACCAGATCCAGGGCCGCGCATCGAGCCAGGCGCGCACGTCGCTTCTCACGCGCCGCTCCATCGGTTGAGCGCGCGCAGCCCCAGCACGACGATCAGGATCCCGCCCTGCACACTCAATTGCCAATCGGTCGAGATATCGAGGAAGGAGAGAAGCGAGCCGGCGAGCAGCATGATCCACGCGCCGATGACGGTGCCGGTCGGCGTCACGATGCCGCCCACGAATTCCCCGCCGCCCACGATGACGGCGGCGATGGAGACCAGCGTATATTGCGTGCCCACCGTGGCATCGCCGGCCGTGTTGAGGCCGGTGAGGGCGAGGCCGGCTGCCACGCCGCAGGCGCCCGCCACCGCATAGAGCATCATTCTTCCGGCGAGCAGCGACCAGCCGGCATGGGCGACCGAGCGCGGATTGCCGCCGATCCCGCGCAAAACCACGCCGTAGGAGGTGTGCATCAGGAGCAGTTCGCCGCAGACGGCGAGCAGGATCGAGGCCAGGACGGGCAGCGGGACAAGCGGCGGTTGCCATGAGAGGAGCGCGGGCAGCCAGGAAGGCGGCGCGCCGCCCGGGTTCGGCAGGACCAGAAGGGCAAGGCCGAGCCAGACGAAGGAGGCACCGAGCGTGACGACGATGGAAGGCAGCCGCCGCACATGGATGAGCGCGCCCATCAACGCATAGGCGCCCACGAGGGCGGCGAGAGCAAGCCAGCCGAGGAGAGGATGCGCGGCGAGCAGGGTCGCGGCGATGCAGTTGACGAGCGACAGGAACGGCCCGATGCCGAGATCGATATCGCCGACCGTGATGACCGCCATCTGCGCCATGGCGGCGAAGATGGCCGGCAGCGTGAAATTGAGCAGAACCGTGAGCCCGAAATAGCTCGTCGCCCGCGGCTGCATCGTGAAGATCGCACCCAGGATCACGATGAGCGCGGCGGCAGGCAGCCCGACGCGCAGCACGCTCCCATGATGCCGCGCACGATACCGTGCGCCCTGTGGGCTCATGTCGGCCGCAGCGTCAGACGGCAATGCTCTGCCCCGCGCCGAAAGACGCCCTGATCACGCGTTCTTCGGTGAGGTCCGCGTGCGCGATCTCGTCGGTGATCATTCCGCGATAGAAGACATAGACCCGGTCGCAATTCACGAGCTCGGTATTCTCCGTCGTGTACCAGAGGAAGGCGCGGCCTGCCTCGGCCGCGCGGTGCACATGCTGATAGAGTTCGTGTTTGGTGGCGATATCGACCCCGCGCAGCGGATCGTCGAAAAGGATGATATCCGCCTCGGCGGCGAAAGCGCGCGCGACCAGCACCTTTTGCTGGTTGCCGCCGGAGAGGCTGGTGATCGGCCGCCCGATATCAGGCGTGCGGATGGCAAGCCGTGTCCGCCATTCCTGGGCGAGCGCCGCCTCACGCGCAGGGTTGAGAAAGCCGAACCGCGCCAGCGCGCGGAGCCGGCTGATCGTCGTGTTGTGTCCCACCGACCAGAGCGGGAAAATTCCCTCGGTGCGGCGATCACCGCTCACATAGGCAACCGAGCCTTTGACACTGAGGGAAGTGGCCGGACGGAAGGCGGCATCGAAGACCGCCTGCAAAAGCTCGCGCTGCCCATGGCCGGCAAGGCCGGCAAGACCGACCACCTCGCCCGCCCTGAGCTGCACGCGGAACGATGCCCCCGCGCGCGCCGGCTGCTCGACACGGATCTGCTCGCCCACGCCTCGCCAGCCCGGCGCGTGGGTAGGCTCCGCGCCGCGGACGACACCCATCATCTCGACCAGCTGGGCCTCGGTGAGCGCATCGGCCGCGCCGCTGCCCACCACCTGCCCGTCACGCATCACGAAAACCTCATCGGCATGGCCGAGAATCTCGGGCAAGCGGTGCGAGATGAAGACAACCGCGATGCCGCGGGCGCGCGCCTCTCCGGTATAGCGCAGCAATTGCTCGGCCGCCGTCGCGTCGAGCGAGGCGGTGGGCTCGTCAAGGATGACGAGCCGCACCGGATGGTCGGTCTCGGTGAAGGCGCGCGCCGTCTCGACCATCTGCCGCTGCCCGATCGGGAGTTCGCCCACCGGTCGGCGCGGATCGATGCCATGATCCGGGAAGATCGCCTGCAGCGCATCGCCGATCAGCCGCCGGGCACGCCGCCGCCAACCGGGACCGGCGAGGGCGGGGTGAAAGACCCGCGTGTTCTCCGCAGCACTCAGGTTCGGGCAGAGAGAGAGCTCCTGGAACACGCAGCGAATGCCGAGCGCGCTCGCGCGCCGCACGCCATACCCATCCCCGACCGCGTGGCCGGCGACGCGGATCTCCCCGGCATCGGGCGCGAGCGTGCCGGCGAGGATCTGCATCAGCGTCGATTTTCCGGCGCCGTTATGGCCGACGACGCTCACCATCCGGCCCGACCGGATCGTAAGATCGACGCCGGCCAGAGCGCGGACGGCGCCGAAGCTCTTGCTGATGCCGCTGAGACGGACGAAAGCGTCGCCGGCTTCGTCCGTCATGCGGCGCGCCGCCAGATCGACGACAACGTTATCGGCGACAATGCCTAAGGCACGCCGTTCGGAATCGGCGATGCCGGCGGGACCGCGTTGGAGAGATTGGCGGCGATCAGCTCCTGCGTCCATTTCTGGCTGTAGAGCGGCGTCGAGACACCACCCTCCGGCACCGCCTTGAGCCAGGAATCGAGATCCTGCTGGTCGATGACGAGGAGAGGCACATTGACGGTCTTCGGCACTTTCGCGCCGGCCAGAATCTGCTGGGCGACCCAGAAGGCGATCGAGGAAACCCCGGGCGCGGAGGAGAGCGAGAAGGTGGGGTACCCGCCCGGCGCCCCGGAGAGCTGCTTCCAGAGGGCCAGCTCATCCTGGCGGTTGCCCATGATGATCAGAGGTGTCGGCCGTCCTGCCGCCTTGAACGCCTGATAGGTGCCGTAGCCGTCTCCGCCCTGGGTCACCACCGCGTTCACGGTCGGCAGCGTTGGCAGGATGCCGGCAACCTCCTTCTGGGCGATCGACTGCGTCCAGTTCCCGTGCACCGAGGCGACGAGCTTGATGCCGGGATATTTGGCGAATCCCTCGACGATGCCCTGATGGATGTCGTTATCGACCGAAGTGCCGGCGATGCCGCGCACCTCGAGCACATTGCCTTTGTCGCCAAGCTTGCCGGCGATATAGTCAGCCTCCATCTTGCCCATATCGACATAGTTGTACGCCACCTTGTAGGCGCAGGGCGCCGTGGCGAGGCTGTCGAACACCACCACGACGATATGGGCGTTGCAGGCCTGCTGGATCACGCCATTGAGCGCGGTGGGCGAGGCGGCGTCGATCACGATCGCCTTCCAGCCTTCGAGCGTGAGATCACCGATCTGCGAGGCCTGTTGCGGCGCCGAATTGTCGGCGTTCACCACTTTGGTCTTGGCGACGACGTCGCCCGAGACAGCTTGCTGAGAGGCGAGGCTCCACATCTTCAGCATCTGCTGGCGCCAGCTGTTGCCGGCATAGGAATTGCTGAGCGCGATGCCATCCTGCGCCGTGCTCACACCGGCGGCGCGCGCCGGAGCACCGGCGAGCATGAGGGGCAGCGCGGCGCCGATGGCCGCTCCGATCAGGTGTTTCTTGAGTTTCATGACATTTACTCCCCAGAGCGTGAAGACCGGAGGTGGATTCACCGCAGGTCTGAATCACGCGCCAAAACAAATGACCGAAACGGGATGGGTGAGCATGAGTGAATGCATCCCGCTCCAGCGGCCGGGCCGTGCGGACAGGCCGGCGAGGGTTCGCCCCGGAAACGCCGTGCCCGTCTCAGATCATCCGGGCCCGCATCCGTTATCGTGGCTGAGCGGATAGGGACCGACAAGTGAGGGTAGGGGCACGGGCCTTCTGCTCTTCGCCGGGTTACGGCGCGCGGGTCGGAATGGGTGACGGGGGCGGAGCCGTGTTCGCGAGATTCGCGACGATGAGCTTCCGGGTCCAGTCCTGGTCATAGACACCCGTGGCCACGCCGCCCGGCGGCACCACTTTCAGCCAGGCACCCAGATCCGCCGCCGTGACAACGACGAAGGGCACATTGACGATTTTCGGCACCTTCGCACCAGCCAGGATCTGTTGCGCGACCCAGAAGGCGATGGAGGAAACGCCGGGGGGCGAGCCGATCGAAAAGGTCTCGTACCCGCCCGGCGCATCGGAGAGCTGTTTCCATAGGGCAAGCTCGTCCTGGCGATTGCCCATGATGATGAGCGGTGTCTTCCGTCCGGCAAGCTTGAACGCCTGATAGGTGCCATACCCGTCTCCGCCCTGCGTCACCACCGCGTCCACCTTCGGCAGCGTCGGCAGGATGCCGGCAACTTCCTTCTGCGCGATCGACTGGGTCCAGTTTCCGTGCACCGAGCCGACCAGCTTGATGGCAGGATATTTGGCGAAGGTTTCAACGATGCCCTGATGAATGTCGTTATCGACCGAGGTTCCGGCCACGCCGCGCACCTCGAGCACATTGCCCTTGCCGTTGAGCCGCTTGGCAACATACTCGGCTTCCGACGTGCCCCAGTTCACATAGTTCAGCGCGACCTGATAGGCGCAGGGCGCGGTGGCGAGGCTGTCGAACACGACCACCACGATATGCGCGCTGCAGGCCTGCTGGATCACGCCGTTGAGCGCGGTGGGCGAGGCGGCGTCGATCACGATCGCCTTCCAGCCTTCGAGCGTGAGATCGCCGATCTGCGAGGCCTGTTGCGGCGCCGAATTGTCCGCATTCACCACCTTGGTCCTGGCGATCACGCCGTCCGCGATGGCCGCTCTTGAGGCGAGGTCCCAGATGGCCAGCATCTGCTGGCGCCAGGTGTTGCCGGCATAGGCATTGCTGAGCGCGATGCCGTCCTTCGCCGTGCTGAGATCGGCGGCGCACGCCGGAGCACTTGCCAGCGCGAGCGGCAGCGCGGCGCCGACGAACGCTCCGATCAGGCATTTCCTGAGTTTCATCCCATTCTTCCCCAAGATGAACAAGGCCACGACGGATCGCCTCGTGCTTCCGCCAAGGCTATGAAATCGATTGCGAACGGAAGCGGGAGCGTGGCGAGCAAACGTCGTCACGCTTCCGCGGCCGGGTGGCGCTGTTACTTGCCCCAGATCTTTCGGTATGCGCTCTCGTAGCCATTGGTCGGGTCATAGAGATTCTGCGGCCCGCCATCGCTGTTGAGATTGTCGTGCACGAAAAGGTGCACCGGATCGACGAAGCCGCTCGGCGGCGCCCCGGCAAAGGCGCGATTGAGCTCATCGATCGTCTGCCAGCCCTGCATGCGGAGCGGCTCGGCCACAGTCGCCACTTGGTATTGCTGCGAACGGATGCGCTCGAAGGCGGAGACCGATCCATCGCCGGCGGAGATGCTGAAGGGCGGGCTCGTGTCCGAGACACCGGCCGATTGCAGCGCGGGGGCCATGAAGTCGAAATAGAGATCGTTGATGCCGATCGAATAGGTCCATTTCTTGCCGTACTGCTCGAGCAGCGCGGTGGTGAGCTGGCCCATGCGCGAGGAGACATAGGCGAGCGGTGTATCCTTGAGCGCAAGCAGCGTGCATGCCGTGCATTTCTTGAGCCACGCCACCATTGCGTCGGACTTGGCGATCGCGACCTTGTATTCGGAGTCGGTGAAGATCACCACGCCGGCATGGCCGTCGGATTGGGCCACCGCATAGAGTGCCGCCGCCTTGCCGACATCGGGGGGGTTGGTGGTGACGTTCCAGAACACGTACGGGTTGTGCAATGTCCCGGCTGTTCCGCCGGCGTGCCAGCCGACCACCTTGATCCCGAGCTTCTCCGCCTGCTCGACGAGCGGAGCCGACTGGATCGCATCGACGCTGCCGAGAATGATCCCATCCGGCTTGAGCGAGATCGCCTGGGAGAGGGCCGCGTTCTGCCCCGAGACCGTGCCCGCGCCATCAAGGATGCGGAAGTTCCAGCCGATGATCTTTGCCGCCTCTTCCGCGCCCATGCCGACACCGCGCGCGCCGCCATTGCGCATGTCGTTCGCGACATAGACCACGGTCTTGCCGGGAACCGCCTTGGGCCCGGTGGTCGGGCCGGTCCAGGGGATCACGGGATTCGTCACCTCGGCCACGTATTTCTTCGCGTATTGAAGGAACGAATCGTCGGCATGCGCGCGCGCCGCGAAAAACGTCGTGGCGGCGGCAAGGCCGAGCGCACCTCGCCATATCAGGGCGGTGGCCCGGCGGATCTTTTCCTGCATCGTTTCTGCCTCCTTTCTTGCGGCTTTCGCGGGCTCGCAGCCCCGTTCCAGCTTCTCGTGCTGCGCGCGGGCGGCCTATTTCCCCCAGATCTTGCGGTATTCGTCCTGATATCCGTTCGCCGGATCGAACACGTTCTGCGGCCCGCCATCGGCGCCGATATTGGCGTGGATGAAGAGATGCACCGGATCGACGAAGCCGCTTGGCGGCGTGCCCGCGAAGGCGCGGTTCAGCTCGTCGATCAATTGCCAGCCTTGCAGGTGCAGCGGCTCGGCTACGGTCGCGACCTGATATTGCTGCGTGCGGATCCGCTGGAACGCCGAGGAGGAGCCATCGCCGCCCGAGATGTTCCAGGGATGCCCGTCGCCCGGGATGCCCGCCGCCTGCAGCGAGGGACCCATGAAATCGTAGTAGAGATCGTTGATGCCGAGCGAATAGGTCCATCGCTTGCCGAACCGTTCGAGCAGGGAGGTGGTGAGCTGGGGCATCCGGTTTTGGGTCTGGCCGAGCGGCGTATCCACGGTCGTCAGGATCCGGCAGCCGGCGCATTTGCGGATCCAGCTTGCCATCGCATTCGATTTCGCGATCGCCAGCGCGTATTCGCTGTCGGTGAAGATCACCACGCCTGCCTGTCCGTCCGAGGTAGCGACGGCGTAGAGCGCGGCGGCCTTGGCAACCTCGGCCGGGTCAGTCGAGACGTTCCAGAAGACATCCGGATTCGTCATCGTCCCCGCTTTCGGCCCGGCATGCCAGCCCACCACCTTGATGCCCGCCTTCTCGGCCTGCTCGATCAGCGGCGCGGACTGCACCGCGTCCACGCCGCCGAGGATGATGCCGTTCGGCTTGAGCGCGATCGCCTGGGAGAGCGCCGAGTTCTGGCCCGAGACCGTGCCTTGCCCGTCGAGGATGCGGAACTTCCAGCCGATCACCTTCGCCGCCTCGGCCGCCGCCTCCGCCGCACCGCGCGGGCCGCCATTGCGCTGGTCGGTCGAGACATAGACGACTGTCATGCCCGGGACGGCCTTGGGCCCGGTGGTCGGGCCGGTCCAGGGAATGTTCGGATTCGTGACCTGAGCGATGAATGTCTTCGCGGATTGGACGAAGGCGTCATCGGCGCGCGCCGTGCCGCCCATGAGCCCCATCGCGACGGCAACCACCATCGCCGAGACTGAAATTCCCCCAGCCATCCGAAGAACTTTTCTTGCCATCTGGACGCTCCCTTGCCTCGCTTCTTATTGGATATCTATGTGCCGCCGCCGCGCTTGGTCGCCGCGTAGCGGCGCTGCGCCACGCCTGCGAGCCCGATCGCGATCACCAGCGTGACGCCGTTGAAGAGCGGCTCGACGAAGAAGGTGCCGCCAAGCTGCTCGATTCCGGAGATCCCGACGGCGAGGATCACCACCGCCACCACCGTGCCCCAGACATTGACTCGCCCCGGCTTGATCGTGGTCGAGCCGAGGAAGGCGCCGACCAGCGCGGGCAGCAGATATTCGAGCCCCACGCTCGCCTCGCCGATCCTGAGCTTGGCCGCGAGCACCACGCCGGTGAAGGCGGTGAGAAAGCCGGAAGCGACGAAGACGCCCATCACATAGCGCCGCACCGGGATGCCGTTGAGCTCGGCGGCGCGCGGATTGGCGCCGATCGCATAGAGGTGTCGGCCGAGCGGCAGCCGTTCGGAAACGATCCAGAGGATCACCGCGACGATGGCGACATAGAAGGCCGGGATCGGAATGCCGAAGAACGAGAGGTCGTTGATGTCGAGGAAGGCCTTCGGCAGCGTGCCGATCACCTGCTGCCCACCGGTGTGCCAGAGGGCGAGCGCATAGATGATCGTTCCGGTGCCGAGAGTCGCGATGAAGGAATCAATCTGGGCGATCTCGACGAGAAGGGCGTTGATGAAGCCGCTCACGGTGCCGGCGAGCAGCACCAGCACCACGGCCACCGGCCAGGGAATGCCGTAATAGGCTTGCAGGCTGATCGCCAGGATGTGCCAGAGCACGATTCCGTAGCCGACGGTGAGATCGATGCGGCCGGCCATCATCGGAATCATCGAGGCGAGCGAAAGCAGCGCGATGACGGATTTGTCGGCGAGCATCGAGCGCAGGTTGAGCGCGGTCGGGAAGGTTTGAGGCAGAAGGAGCGAGAAGAAGATGATCAGCGCCACCGTGAGCAACGGCAGCCCATAGACCGTGAGACGCCGGCGCAGCGCCGCGCCCGGCGACATGGCGCGAAATTCCGCGCGGGTCGGCTCGAGCGCATTGGACTTCAACGACAGCATATCCGCCCTCCTTCAGGCGATGCGGGTCTCGTCCCCGAATTCATTGCCCGATCCATTGCGTGATTCGCCGGCAAGGCTCGCCGAGGCGGCGGCGAGGAGCTGGGCGATCGAGAGGTCCGCGGCGCCGAGCTCACCCGCGACCGTGCCATGATCGAACACGAGCGCGCGGTGGCAGACCTTCGCGATCTCCTCGAAATCGGTGGAGACGATGATGATGGCGGCGCCCGCCGCCAGCGCCGCCTCGAAGAGGCCGTAGATCTCCGCCTTGGCGCCGACATCGACGCCGGCCGTCGGGTCCTCGAAGACATAGACCTTGCCTTCGAGATCGAGGGCGCGGCCGACCACGACCTTCTGCTGATTGCCGCCTGAGAGCGCCTCGATCACCAGGCCTGGATCGTTCGGCCGGAGCCCGACGAGCTGCCCGAGCGCGAAGGCGGCGCGAATCTCCGGCCCCGGGGAAAGATAGGAGAAGAGGCCGCGGCCCTTGGCGAGTGGATTGATGAAGAAATTCTCGCGCACGGAGCGATAGGGAACGACCGATTCCGCGGCACGGTCCCCGCAGACGAGGATGATCCCGTTCGCCATCGCAATGCGCGGCGATGCCAGCACGAGAGGCGCGCCGTCGAGGAGAATGCGGCCGCCCGTTAACGGGGCGAGGCCGAAGAGTGTCCGGGCGACCCGTTCCTGGCCGGCGCCGCGCAGCCCGGCCAGCCCGACAACCTCGCCGGCATGGATCTCGGCATCCACGGGGCCGACATCGCCGACCCGGAGCCCTTCGAGCACCAGGCGCGCGATGCCTTCCCGCTTTGTCGGGCGACGGAATACCTGCGCGGCCTCGCGGCCGACGATCATCAGGATGATCTCCTCGGCGGTGACTTCGCCGATATGCCGTTCGCCGGCCACCCGCCCATCGCGGAGAACGACCACCCGCTCCGCAATCTCGAACACTTCGTCGAGCCGGTGGGAGACATAGATCATGCCGACCCCCTTCGTCCGGAGCCTGCGCAGGGCCGCAAAGAGGCGGGCCACCTCATCGGCGGGCAGGCTTGCCGTCGGCTCGTCGAGCACCAGCACCTCGCACTCCGCGGCGAGGGCGCGTGCGATCGCGACCAGCGATTTCTCCGTCCGGCTCAGGCTTTGGATACGGATGTCGGGGTCGATATCGGTGCCGAGCACCGCGAGCGCATCCTTTGCCCGCCGTTCCGCCTCCCGGTAATCCACGAGGCCGAAGCGTCGGGGATAGCCGAGGGTGAGGCAGATATTCTCCGCCACGGTCATCCATTCGACGAGGCCGAGATCCTGGTGGATGAAGGCGATCGGCAGGCGTGTCGGCGCACCGGTGGCATCCTCGCCGCGGAACAGGATGCGGCCCGCGTCGGGCTTGTGCACGCCGGCGAGGATTTTGATCAGCGTCGATTTGCCGGCGCCGTTCTCGCCGAGCAGGGCGAGAATCTCGCCGTGATGGAGCGAGAGGCTTACCTCGGCGAGCGCCTGGGTCGCCGCGAAGGCCTTGGACACACCCTGGACGGCAAGGAGCGGGCTCTCTTCTTTCCCGATCGTCTCGGCACTGTGGAATGCGGGAAGGCCGTTCTCATCCATCATCCTCGGACGTTCCTCGGCAGCCTGGCCTTGCTGGCCCGGTCTGCGATGCGACCGCACGACTCCCATCCGGAACGCATCCGGGACGAAGACCGCGCATAATCAGGCAGACAGTCAGACAGCACAGTATCGTGGCCGTCCGCGCGGGCCAAGCCCGGCCCGTGGCCCCTTGTGTGCGCTTCAGAGCGTTGGCACTGCAATATCGGCGGGGGCATCATATGATGCTGGCGTATCGTGCTGCATGTGCGAAAGAAACTCTCGGGGAACGGATCGACGGTGCAACGCTCAGTGGCCGAGATACCGGACCAGGCCGACCACCAGGCTGCAAAGAATTAAGAGCGCCGGGTTGACCCGTGTCGTCATCAGCAGCGCGAAGACGATCAAGGCCATCACCCCATGGATCCAGCCATGCACGACGCCCTTCGCCATGGTGATCGAGCCGGCGAGCAGCAGCCCGATGGAGACGGGCGCCAGCCCACGCTGGACGGCCTGCCGCCACGGCCAGCCTTCCAGCCGCGCCCAGGCCCGTCCGATACCGAATGTGAGGAGGGCGGTGGGGAGGAAGAAGGCGATGACGACGGCGAGTGCGCCCACCGGCCCCGCGACCCATTCCCCGACCGAAGCGACCATCATCATGTTCGGCCCGGGCGCCAGCTGGCCCACACTGTAAAAGTGAATGAGCTCGGGAAAGGTCAACCAATGATGGACGGCGACCGTAAGCGTCTTCATTTCGGGGAAAGCGGCCATGCCGCCGCCCACCGTCAGCAGGGAGAGGTACGCGAAAACGGCGATTAGAGCCGGAAGCGCTTTCATTCCCGACTTATCCTGCGGTCATCGGGCGCGGACGCCGCCACCAAATGGCAAGCGCTCCGACCAGGAGGAGCGCGACCAGAACCGAGAGGTGCAGAAGGTTCACGGCGATGATGGTGAGAGCCACGAACAGGAGATCGGCGACTCCACTCAGCGACTTGCGGGCAAGATCGGCCGCGACCGAAAAGACGATACCCACCGCGGCCGCGGCGATACTGCCGAGAAGCACGGCCACGATCGCATGATCGCCGCGCCGCGCATAGATGAAGGCGGCGAGAGTCATGATCACGGCACCGGGCAGGCAGATGCCGGTGATCGCGGCGGTGGCGCCCCGGGCCCCGCGCAACCGGTCCCCCATCAGGATCGCCATGTTCGTTCCATTGAGCCCCGGCAGCGCCTGACACATCGAGAGCATGCGGACGAATTCCGCATCGCTCACCCATTGCTTCCTGCCGACGAGGCTGCGCCGCAAATAGGCGACGAGGCCGCCGCCGATGCTCGTGGCGCCGATTGCGAGGAAAGCAAGGAAGATCTCGCTCACCGCGACGCGGCCGGTGCGATCATCTCTCGGTTGCGGCGGAACGACGATCTCTCTCTCGCCCCGATCACTCATGGCATTGCAGGGGATTGCCGCTCAGCCGATAGACCGCCCCGGTCTTGGTTGTCCCGAGAAGCACTCTCTCTTCGTCGATGATCTGGAGCAACTTGAAGAACTGGCGGGCGCGCTCGATCGCCTTGTCGTGCAGGGCGTCGGCGCGGTTGAAGCGTGCCTGGAAGGCAAACTCGCCGATCAGCGGGGCATGGTCCCCACGCATGCGCCAGAGCGCCACATTGCACTTCGCGCTGACGCCCTTGCCGAAGCCCAGCACCGCAAGATCAAGCAGCACCTCCTCGACGATCGCCTGATTGACGAGCTCGACCCGATCCGCTTCGGATTGCCGCAGAGCCTCAAGGCAAGGGAAGGCGCGCCCCAGATTCGTCAAAGACTTGCGATCGCCCTCGGGGGCCTCGTTCAGACCGAACTGCACATTGTGCGAATAGAGCATGCGGCCGCCGCCGACCCGGTCGCGCAAGGGCAGGGCCTCGGCCTTGAACTTGATCTTGTGCCTGATGTCGAATTTTGGCCGCACATCATGTTCCGCCGCGGTCTGCAGGTCGGGATGGCGGAACTTGAAGACGATCTCGGGCGCGCCGAGCGGAAAGCCGTCCACGTAGCGGACGCGTTGGCGCAAGATGAACCCGTTGTTGTAAAGGCGGAAATCCGGCGTATCGAGGAAACGTATCTCGCGGACGGCCGGCTGCAGCCGTTCCATCCCGGCGGCCGAATAGGTGATGCCAGTCTGGTTGGCGGCCTCGCGCACGGTTGTTCGATACTCGCGGAGCGCGTTGGCCGATGTGAATCCGTCCGGCTTCAGGATGATCTTGCACTCGAGATAGTGCACCCGGTCGAGCGGGCTGCCGTCGCTGTAGAACCCGGGTTTGATATATTGACGTTCCATGATTTCCTCCCGGTTGCCGGCCGCGAATCGTGACCCTTCCATTCCGGGCCTCCCCAGCTTTGAAGTTACGCGAATTTCAGATTTGTGACACTAGGGTATCGATACTGTGAATATCATCGAGAGAAATCGGATCGAAGAGAGAACGCGGCCCCGGAGGGAACGTCTTCAAGCAATCCGAAGCGCGACTGGCCGGATCAATCTGGCTTGCGAAAGAGTGAGGGGCGGGCCCGCCCAGGCCTTCAACGAGCAGGCCTTCAAACGGATCGAGAAAGCCGATCCAGAGCGCGATGGGCCGGAATCATCGCGCCAATCATCCTGCTCTGGGGCGGATCGCGATCAACCGGAATGACGGATCGCGCAAATATGTTTGCAGAACAAATAGATGGCATTGTTCGCGGGGGCCGGGACGAGCGGAGGAGAATTCACGCAGCCTCCGCCCGAAGCACGATCCGTCCCGTCACCTTGCCGTCCCTGAGCCGCATCAGGGCCGTGTTCGCTTCCCTCTGCGGCATTGTCGTTACCGGTAGGGGAGCAATCTTGCCGGCTGCCGCGAGCCCCACAAGCTCACGCAGATCTGCGGGCGTGCCGACATAGCTTCCCTGCACGGTCAACGCCCGGATCGCCATCAGCGGCAGGGGCAGCGTCAGCTCGCCGCCGAAAAGCCCCACCTGCACGAGCTTGCCACCTTTGCGCAGCGCATCGAACGAGAAACGCGCCGTGGCCGTGCCGTTGACGAGATCGATGATGGCACCGACCGGGCCGCCGCACGTTTCCATGATATCGCGCGCCACCGCCTCCCCATTGCCGTCGACCACTTTTGCGGCGCCCGCCCCAAGCGCTGCCTGCCGGCGTTCCGCGCTCACATCCACCACCACGATGTTGGCGTGCCCAAGCGCCTTGAGAATGGCGATCGCGTTGAGGCCGAGCCCGCCCGCGCCGACCAGCACCACCGGCTCACCCGGCGGCAGCGGCATGACCTTGCGGATGGCTGAATAGACGGTGATCCCGGAACACGCATAGGTTGCCGCGACCGCCGGGTCCACGCCGCGCGGATCGACCAGATGACGCGGGTGCGGCGCCAGAACATGCGTCGCGTAGCCACCGTTCTGATAGACGCCGATGCTGCGCGGCGTGAGGCACATATTGTCCTCCTCCGCCAGGCAACGCGCGCAGGTTCCGCAGCCGACCCAGGGATAGACGATGCGGACATCGCCCTCTTTCACTCCGCTCGCCTCGGGCCCGAGCTTCACCACTCTTCCCACGACCTCGTGGCCCATCGCCAGCGGCAGCGTGACCCCGCGATCCTTGAGCGAGAGCTTCCGCCCCCCGCCGAGGTCGTAGGAGCCTTCCCAGATATGGAGGTCGGAATGGCAAACGCCGCAATGCGTCACCGCAAGGAGCACTTCCGTGCCCTTCGGTTCCGGTGTCGGCAGCTCCAGTTCCTGCAGAGGCGCCCCGTTCTCCACCACGGCCCAGGCATGCATGCTCGTTTCCTCCTCTTCTGATCCGTTCTTTCCGGTCTCTATCGTGTCTCTTCCGCCCGGTGCATGAGCGCCTCCGGGTTGATCATCCGGACCGGCCTGCCGTCGAGGAAGGCGAGGATATTGGCGATGCTGTCGGCATAGAACTGCGCATAGACGTCGTTCACGCAATAGCCGAGATGCGGCGTGAAGACCGCGTTCGGGCAGGCAAGCAAAGGATGCCCCGCCGGCAGAGGCTCCTCGGGGAAAACGTCGAGCGCGGCTATGATCCGTCCGGCCCGCAGCGCCGCGATGAGCGCCGTCTCGTCGACCAGGGCAAAGCGCGAGCTGTTGACGAGCACCGCGCCCGGCTTCATGCGCGCGAGATCCTCCGCGCCGAGCAGCCCGCGCGTCTTTTCCGAAAGCACGATGTGCAGGCTGACCGCGTCGGATTCGGCAAGCAGCTGCTCCTTCGTCGCGAACGCGGCGCCGGCCGATTCCGCCCTCTCCTTCGTCAGGTTCGGGCTCCAGCCAAGGACGCGCATCCCGAGAGCATGACCATAGCGCGCCATCCGCTCGCCGATCCGGCCGAGCCCGATCACGCCGAGCGTTCGTCCTTCGAGGACCGTGCCGGTCGGCACGACGCTCTGGAACTTTCCGCCCCTGACGGCATCGTCCCCGGCCGGCATATGCCGCATCGCGCCGATCAGAAGGCCGAGCGCGATCTCGGCCGTCGCCGCCGAGGAGAGCTCGCCGCCTGTGTGGGAGACGAGAATGCCGTGCCTGGTGCAGGCCTCGGTATCGAGCACCGGCGAGCGCCTGCCGGTGAGCGAGATCATCCGCAATTTTCCAAGCCGGGCGATCAGCGAGGCAGGGAAGGCCATGCGCTCGCGCATCACCACCAGAAACTCGAAATCGGCGAGCGCGGACACGGCCGCATCACCGCTGCCGAGCGGCTCCGAGAAATAGGAAACCGCGATCCCGCGCGCTTCGAGTTGAGCCCAATCGGCGCTCTTCTTCGCCACATGCTGCCAATCATCCAAAACGGCAACCCGCATCTTTTCCCCCAATGCTTTCGCCCCGAACCTCGCGCGCCCGCGGAGCTTGCGCAAGGCGGCGGGGCGGTTGCGTTCCTGGGCGGCGAGAGCGTGATGACCGGAGGTGGGAAAACCACAGGTCTGAATCACGCGGGAAAACAATGATCGAGAGCGGGATGAGTGCGTGCGAGCGACCTCATCCCGCACTAGAATGAGCCTATGGCGAAGCCGCATCCATCCGCCGATTCTCGGGCCGGTCCCGCGAAGGCGCGGCGAAGCGCAACCCACGCGGTCACGTGCGGCGTCCTCGTCACCGATGGCGCGCGGTTGCTCCTCGGCCACGCCACCCGTTCCCCGCGCTGGGACATCCCCAAAGGTGTCGCCCGGCCGGGCGAGGGGTTCGAGGATGCTGCACGCCGCGAGCTTCGCGAGGAGACCGGACTTGCCCCTGCCAGGACCGCTCTCATGGAGCTTGGCCAATATCCCTATCTCCGCAGCAAGGATATTTTTCTCTTCGCCTGGATGCCGCAGACGCTCCCCGATCCCGCAACGCTCCGCTGCACCTCGACCTTCACGACCAGGGAGGGTCGCGTGCTGCCGGAGCTCGACCGGTTCGCGCTTGTCGCCTGGGACGAGGCGATGAGGCGCATTGGCGCGAGCCTCGCGAAGCTCCTGGGCTCGCTCGCTTCCGTGGCAGATCTGAGGAAGAGGCACTCATGAAGATCACCCTCGATATCGATTGCACGGCGGAGGAGGCGCGTGCCTTTTTCGGCCTGCCGGACGTGAAGCCGCTTCAGCAGGCGATGCTCAAGGAGGTGGAGCAGCGGCTGAAGGCAAGCCTCGAGGCGATGCAGCCCGAGGCGCTGTTCCGGATGTGGCTGCCGGATGCCTCCGCCCTCGAGCCGTGGCGCCAGTTCTTCGCCAACCTGGTCCAGACCGGCCAGCCGAAGACGGGGCCGTCATGATCCGAAGGTCATGATCCGAAGGTCATGATCCCCGGGGATCGAGCGCGTCCCTGAGCCCGTCGCCCATCAGGTTGAAGCCGAGCACGGTAAGGAAGATCGCAGCTCCCGGGAAGATCGCGAGCCAGGGTGCTTGAGTGAGGAACTGCTGGGCGGCGTTCAGCATCGACCCCCAGGCGGCGGTCGGCGGCTGCTCGCCGAGCCCGAGGAAGGAAAGGCTCGCCTCGGCGATGATCGAGGTCGCGATGGAGAGCGTTCCCTGCACCAGGATCGGCGGAAAGATGTTCGGCATCACGTGCCTGACCGCCACCCGCCAGGGCCGGTTGCCCACGGCGCGAGCGGCCTCGATATAATCGTGGGTCATCACGTCCATGGTGGCGCCGCGCGTGATCCGCATGAAGACCGGCGCCGTTGTGATGCCGATCGCGATCATTGCATTGCGAAGGTTCGGGCCGAGGAAGGCCGCGAGCGCGATCGCGAGCACGAGGAACGGGATCGCCAGCATCGCATCGACGATCCGGCTCAGCGCTGCGTCCACCGTGCCGTGCGCGAAGCCCGCCGCGAGTCCCGCGGGCACGCCGATGAGTGCCGCGATGAGCACCGAGACCACACCGGCCAGCAGGCTCGCGCGGGCGCCGAAGATCACCCGTGCGAGCTCGTCGCGCCCGATCTCGTCCGTGCCCATCCAGTGCGCCCAGGAAGGTGGCTGGCGGATCGCGGACCAGTCGGTCGCGGTCGGGCTCACGGGGGAGATCAGGGGCGCCGCCACCGCCACCGCGACGAAGAGAAGACAGAGAGCAAGGCCCAGCATCGCCGAGCGGTGAGCGAGAAACCGCCCGAGCACGACCCGTGCCGGGCTTTCCGGGACGGGAAGGGCGGGGGCAAGGACGGTGCTGCTCATCCCGCAGGCACTCTCATGCCTGGCGCATCCGCGGATTGATCAGGAGATAGAGCAGATCGGTGAGCAGATTGAGCACGACATAGAGCAGCGCAGTCACCAGCACGACGCCCTGGATCACCGGGTAATCGCGATTGAAGACCGCATCCACGACGAGCTTGCCGAAGCCCGGCACGGAGAACACCTGCTCGGTGAGCACGGCGCCGGAGAGCAGCGTGCCGAGCTGCAGCCCGCCCAGCGTCACCACTGGAATGAGCGCATTGCGCAGCGCGTGGCGCAGCACGACCACAGGCTCGGAGAGGCCCTTGGCGCGCGCGGTGCGCACATAATCCTGCCCGAGTGCCACCAGCATCGCGCTCCGCGTATGGCGCATCAGGATCGCCGCGATCGCATTGCCGAGGACGAAAGCCGGCATCACGGTGGTCGCGAGCGAGCGTACCCAGTTCTGGGTCAGCGGCACATAGCCCGAGGGGGGCAGCCAGCCGAGCCAGACCGAGACCACCAGGATCATGACGATGCCGAGCCAGAAGGTCGGGATGGAAAGCCCGAAGAGCCCGACGCCATTGGCAAGCCAGTCCCAGGCGGTATTTCGTTTCGCTGCAGAGAGGATTCCCATCGGCACGCCGATGATCACGGCGAAGACGAAGGCCATGACCGCAAGCTGCGCCGTGACCGGCAGCTTCTGCGCGACCAGAGCGGCCACCGGCTCCTGAAGCCGCCAGCTATAACCGAGATTCCCGTGCAGCAGATCGCCGAGCCAGTGGAGATACTGCACGGGGATCGGCCGGTTCAGCATCAGCTCATTGCGGATCTGGGCGACGACCTGCGGATCGCCCGCGCTCTCTCCGGCGATGATCAGCGCCGGATCGCCCGGCATGAGCTGCTGCAAGCCGAAGACGATAATGCTGACGAGGAAAAGAGTCGGCAGGACCTGCGCGAGTCGGGAACCGAGAGAGAAGCGCATCATCTTCGCCCGCTCGCCTCAATCCCTCCAACTCTCTAATTCGCCCCGCCGGATTTCGCCATCTCCAGGCCCTGGAGGCGGATGATCCCATCGGGCACCTGTTCGAATCCCGTCAGGGCCTTCTTCATGCCGACGATATTGCCGAGCGCCCAGAGATAGAGAACGGGCATCTCCTTCCGCTCCTCGACCCAGAGCTGCCCATAGGTATCGCGCCGCTTGGCGATATCGGTGGTGAGCCGCGTCTGATCGAGCAGCCTGTCCACCACGGGATCGGAGAAGCCGCCATAATTGAAGCCGAAGCCTGTGTGCAGGAACGAATAGACATTCCCATCCGCATCCGCCCGGCCAGACCAAGCGAGCATGTAGGCCTGAAAATCTCCCGCCCGCCCGGCGGCCAGGGAAGAGGCGAACTCCATCGCCTGGATCCTGAGGTCGAACCCGGCAGGCTGGACCATGGACTGGATCACCTGAGCGGCCTGAAGCAGATCAGGGCTGTTCGGCACGATCATCGTGACCGGGATCGGCGGCTTGAATCCCGATGAAGCCACCAGCTTCTTCGCCGCCCCGATATCCCGCGGCAGCGGCTGGATCGAAGGCACATAGAAGGGGGAGATGGGCGGATCGGCCTGGGCGATCGGTTGAAAAAGACCATTATAGACCACCTGGATCAACGCCTTGCGGTCGATCGAAAGCGCGAAGGCACGCCGCAGGTCGGCGCTTTCGCCGATCGGGCTCTTGGCCATGGGTCCATGCCCGGTATTGAAGGTGATCCCCTCATAGCCGAGCGAGTCATCCATCACGAGCCTGAGCTTGGGATCCTTCTTCACCGCCGGCGCGTCCGTCGGCACGATATATTCGACGAGATCGAGCGTGCCCGCCTGGAGATTGGCGAGCCGGACAGCGGAATTGACGATCGGCTCATAGACCACGCGGGCGAAATGGATGGATTTGGCGTCCCAGTAGCCGGGGAAGCGTTGAAGCTCGATCTCCTGCTCCGGAACGCGCCTGACGAAACGGAAGGGCCCGGCGCAGACCGGATGCAGCCCGAACTTCGTTCCCGCCTGCTCCGCCGCCTCGGGGGCGACGATGATCCCGGCCCGGTCGGCGAGCTGAGAAAGCAGGGGAGCGTCGGGGGATTTCAGCACCAGCTCGACCGTCAGCGGATCGATGACCTCGATCGTGCCGATGGCATTGATCTCACCCTTGCGCAGGCTGCCCGGCAGCGTGAGATCCCGCATCAGGGTGTATTTCACCGCGGCGGCGTCGAGCTTTTCTCCGTCCTGGAAGCGCACGCCGGGGCGCAAATGCAGGACCAGGTGCGTCGGGTCCTTGTACTCGTAGCCCGTCGCGAGCCGCGGCACGAGATCGAGCTTGCTGTCGTAATCGAAGAGCTTGTCGCACATGCTGGCGAACACGATTCGCCCGACATAGCTGCCGCTGAGCGCGGGATCGAGAATGTCAGGGTCCTCGCGCAGCCCGATCCTGAGCGTCTGGGCGAAAGCCGGCCGCGACACGGCGCCGGAGAGCAGGCAGGCCATGAGGAACGCCGCGGCCGAAGCCGCGAGGAAGGTGCGTCGCATCGAGAAGCCTCCGGTCTTGCCGCTGGCGCGGGGATGCCTCTTTTGTGCGTCGCGGAATCGAGGCTGGCAAGAAGAAGCCGAGAAATTTACGCTTGCGGAACGCCTTCGCGGGCGATCGCCGCCTCGATCACGGTCCAGTCGAACACGCCGCTTCCATTGTCCCGCCCGGGCAGGAAGCGGCGGATCACGGCGAAGCGCTCGCGGCTCACGCGGTGGAGCCGCTTGAGCTCGGCGAGCGGGTCCGGATGGTCGTCCACCCGGAGATCGAGGTCGGGGTAGGGGTCCCGCGTCGCGATTTTGAGTGCCGCGGACTGCCGGCCACGCTTGTCCCCGCCCGCCGCCTCACCGGCCTCCAGCGCCGCGAGCAGCCGTTCTGCGAGCGGGCCGCGCGCCACCTCGAACGCGGCGAGTGTTTTTTCCAGAACCGCCGGACCGGCCAGCATGTTGCCGGCGAGCGAGACATCCACCCCGCCCAGCATCCCGCACCAGGAGATGCATTCCGCCCCGGTGTGCTGGGCCATGCGGCCTTGCGCGTCGAGGATATGGAGCTGCCGATGAGCCCGCCCGGCATCGGCACCGACCAGCGCCGCGAGCACCTCCTGCGGCGCCTCGCCCAGCCTGAGCCGTTTCATCCCCTCCACGGCATACATCGGGTTGACGAGCGCCTGGGTCGCCAGCGCCGCCACCCCGCCCTCGACATGTATGCAGAGCGCGCCCACCGCGAAGAAGCGGGTGGCGACGGCGGCACCGAGCGCCCCGGATTGCGGCTCGCGCGCGAGGATCGACCACGTCATGCCCCATCCTCGCCGCGCCGCTTCCACCCCGCAAGCCGGGCCGAGCGCATGAGAGAGGGTTCGACGAAATCCAAGTGGTGCCACCTGCGATGCGGAAGAGCGGGATCCATGAGCCCGGGGCAATGCTCGAAATTGAGACGGACCAATTGATTAATATTCTGATATAGGAATAAAATAATGGTATGCGAAGCGGCAGGGAGGGTTGTTCCGTGACCCGCACGATCGGCATCATCGCTGCCCTTGTCGCTGCAATTGTCCTGGCTGGCTCGCACAAGGCGGCAGAAGCACAGACGGAATTTCCGCCCCCGCAAGGCAAGGGGCCCGTTGTCGTCGTCGTTTCCGGCCAGTTGGGCGCGGCCTACTACGTGTCTCCGGCCAAAGACATCGCCGCCCTCGGCTACGATGTCGTGTTGCTTGACGGCAATGCGATGGCGGGAAGCCACGGTCAGGCACTGTTGGCCGCCGTCCAGAGAGCGCAAGGCAGTCCTCGTGGAAATCCCGGCAAGGTCGGGATGGTCGGTTTCTCGCTCGGCGGCGGGGAAGCGCTTTTCTATGGCTCACGGAGGCCGGATCTGGTCTCGGTCATTGTCGCATGGTACCCGCTCACCTCCCCGATACGAGACCCCGCGAGCTTCGTGGCTGGAATCAAGGTTCCGGTCCTGATGTTCGCCGGTGAGCTGGATCACTACAAGAATTGTTGCCTGATCGGCACCGCGCGCGGGCTCGCCGCCGCCGCCAGCGCGCAGGGCGCGCCGCTCGAGGTGGTCACCTACCCCAATACCCAGCACGACTTCATTTTTTCAGGACCGAACTACAACGCGGCAGCGGCGGCCGACAGCTGGCGAAGGGCGGAGGCGAGGCTTGCCCAATATCTTGGGCACTGAGCATGGGAGGCATTTCCCGGCCTTCATGAGATCGGGCCGGGAGGGATAGGCGCGCGGGGCCCACTCTGCCGGGTCTCTCCGCGGAAGCCTGTTGCTTGCCGGGAGGAGAAAAACCCCCGATCCTGGCATGGCGTCTCTTTCCCCGCGCGAGGCAAGGCTCACGATGGTGGATGCTCCCGAACGGTCTGCCGGCCCGCCGTGGGCGCCGCGTGCTCCGGCGCGATGACGGCGCGGGGAGACGACAAGCGTACCCCGCCCAGCTTTGCGCCGCCGGGGGAACGTCGCCAGCATCTCGAGCTCGCGCTTACCGTTGCCCTGCTGGCGCTCCTCATCTTCGCCGCGTTCGTGGTGCTGCGACCCTTCATCACGGCGGTGCTCTGGAGCGTCGTGCTCGTGGTCGCGACCTGGCGCGGCTATCAGCGGCTCGAGGTCCTGCTTGGCGGCAGGCGCCGGCTTGCGGCTCTTCTCGCCACGCTCATCCTGGCGGTCATCCTGGTGGTGCCGCTCCTGCTCATCGCCGGTCGCCTTGCCGAAGCTCTGGCCCGTGTCGCCTCTCATCTCAGGGTCTTCGTCGAGCAGGGGCTTGAGCCGCCTGTCTGGCTTGGCGAGGTTCCGCTGGTCGGCCACTATCTCCTTTCCGAGTGGCACCGCCTGCTCAGCGACGACGCGGCCTTGCAGCGGCTGATCGGCACGGAGATACGCCCGCTCATCCTCTGGCTGCTCGGCGCCTTCGCCACGCTCGGCACCGGCATGCTCCAGGTCGCGCTCGCCGTGTTCTGCACGCCCTTCTTCTATCTCGGCGGGCCCGGCGCGGCGCGGCGCGGCCGCGACATGCTGCGCCATCTCGCCGGAGACCGCGCGGATGAGCTGATCACTGTGGCACATCTCACACTGCGCGGGGTGGTGGTCGGTGTCCTCGGCGCGGCGGCGGCGCAGGGCCTGCTGGCGGGCCTCGGTTTCTGGGTGGCGGGGCTGCCAGAGGCGACGCTGCTCGGCATCGCCACTTTCTTTGCCGGCATCATCCCCAATGTCGCCTTCCTTGTCCTCCTGCCGGCGACGGTCTGGGCCTTTTACGAGCTCGGCACGGCCTGGGGCATCGGGCTCCTGGTGTGGAATTTCGGGATCGTCGGCCAGATCGACAGCGTCATCCGCCCGATGGTCATCGCCCGCGGCACCCGCATGCCGCTGCTGCTCATGCTCTTCGGCGTGATCGGCGGACTCGGCGCCTTCGGCTTTCTTGGCATTTTCCTCGGCCCGACACTGCTCGCCCTGCTCTATACTCTCATCCGCGACTGGAGCCCGGAGGAGACCGATTGCTGAAAACCCGGGCGTGCGCGGCTTCTCTTCGTTGATGCCGATCAATGTCCTCGGGCCATGATTGCGAAAAAGCCGCGACACCCTGAACGAGGTACAAGGGAGATCGATATGTCCGCGACGACGGGCCTCGGCCCCATCCTCGACTATTGGCAGGATGTCTGGCAGCGCAGCATCCTTTTTCTCGATGTGCTGCGCGAGCGTGGCAATACGACCCTGGCGCACAATGCCCTTGCCGTGCCGCATGTCCTAAGCTTCAAGGTTGAGCCCGTCATGGACGGGCGCACATTGCCCCGCCCGGTCAATTACGGTCTCGCGCGGATCATCCCGCCCGATGGGAAAGAGCCCGATCCGACGAAACGGCCTTTCATCGTCGTCGATCCGCGCGCGGGGCATGGGCCGGGCATCGGCGGGATGAAGCAGGAGAGCGAGATCGGCGAGGTGCTGGCCGCTTGCCATCCCTGCTACTTCATCGGCTTCCTGCCCGAGCCCGTTCGCGGGCAAACCGTGGAGGATGTCTGCCTCGCCGAAGCGGCCTTCGTCGCTGAGGTCGCGGCACGCCACAAGGAGGCGGAGGGCAAGCCCGCGATCATCGCCAATTGCCAGGCGGGTTGGCAGATCATGATGATGGCGGCGATCCGGCCCGAACTCGCCGGCCCGATCTTGCTGGCCGGCGCGCCGCTTTCCTACTGGGCGGGCGTGCGCGGACGCAATCCGCTGCGCTATCTCGGTGGCATGCTCGGCGGCACCTGGCTCACCGCGCTTGCGGGCGACCTCGGCAACGGCATCTTCGATGGCGCAAATCTCATCGCCAATTTCGAGGCTCTCAATCCCGCCAACACGCTGTGGGGAAAATCCTACAACGTCCACTCCAAGATCGACACGGAAGCGTCCCGCTTTCTCGATTTCGAGACCTGGTGGGGCGGCCCGGTGCTGCTCGATGCCGGGGAGATGCAATGGATTGCGGACAATCTCTTCGTCGGCAACAAGCTCACGGCTGGCGATCTGCGCACCAGCGCGGGATTGCGCATCGATCTTCGCAATGTCCAATCGCCGATCATCGTGCTCTGCTCATGGGGCGACAATATTACTCCACCGCAACAGGCGCTCGGCTGGATCACCGATCTTTATGACAACGAGGAAGATCTCGTCGCCAGCGGTCAGACCATCGTCTATACGCTGCACCAAACCATCGGCCATCTCGGCATTTTCGTCTCAGGCAGAGTCGCCAGCAAAGAGCATGGCGAGTTCACGAACTGCATGGACATGATCGATCTGATGCCGCCCGGCCTCTATGAGGCGGTCATCACCGAGGTCGATGAAGACACCGCAAATCCCGAGCTGATCCGGGGCCGCTACCTCTTCCGGCTGGAGGCGCGCACCTTCGATGCTATCCGTGCGCTCGGCGAAAACAGCGCGGAGGATGATCTTCGTTTTGCGACCGTGGCGCGGGTTTCGGAAATCACCCAGGGGCTCTACCGGACGATGCTCGCCCCTGTGATCAGCCCGCTGGTGACGGAAGCGGGGGCCGAGGCGTTGCGGGCGCTCCATCCGCACCGCGTGCGTTTCGCCATGTTCTCGGACCGGAACCCGATGATGCAGCCGGTCAGGGCCCTGGCGCAGCGCGCGCGTGCGGAACGAAGGCCCGCGGCCGCAGACAATCCGCTGCTCGGTTTCGAGAAAGCCATGTCGTGCTGGATCACGGATATGCTCGAGACATAGGGCAGGGTGCGGGACATGACGATGGAGGCGACCTTCCTCAATCTCTATGGTGCCCCGCTGCTTCAGGCGATGGTCGGTTTCGGCCCGCAGGAAACCGCGCCCCGCCGGCGCATCGCGCGCGACCTGGCCCTGGAAGCCACCGAGGCGAGGCGGCGTGCCGAGCTCGAGCAACGTTTCGAGCGTGGCGGCACTCTCGAAGCCGCGATCCGGGCCCTTATCTACATTCGGCTGCCGGAAGGCACGGTCGATGAACGCGGCTTTTCCGTGCTGCGGGCGATCCGCGCGGCGCGGCCGGCGGAGAAGCGCCGCAGCGTGAGCGAGCTCAAGACACTGTTCCGGGATCAGTATCTTCTCCTTCGCCTCGACGAGGCGCGGGCCGTTGCGGCGATCCCGAAGCTTCTGGCGGAAAGCGGAGAGGAACGGGGCGCCTGGCTCGATGCGCTGAGGAGGGTCCTTGCTGCGCCGGGAGTGCTATCCGAGGCGGCCCAAAAACGCTTGCGGGAAATCGAGAGGCTGTTCGGCGCCGTGCCCGAGGTCACGCCCCCTTCGGTCGTGCCCCTTAGGGTCATGCCCCCCGCGGTCACGCCCCCCACGGTCACGCCCGTGGGGTCACAACCAGGGCCGCTCTCGTCGGACGACAAAAAAACAAAAACACAACTCCACTGAAGCCGGCCAGAGAGAAGAGGTCCGTCAGCGTTTCTTGCCGGGAAGGGTCTCTTCCCGCCGCCGGCGCAGCGCCTCGTCGACATTCGCCGGAGCCTCGCCCGCCGGAGTTCCCCCTTCCGGCACCTCGGGCATTCCCGCGAACCTCTCGGCGAGGGCTCGCACGAGATCCGCGCGGGCGACGATGCCGACCAGCCTGCCATCGCGGAGCACCGGGACACGCTTGATGCCCTTGCTCGTCATCAGGTGCGCGACCTCGCGCGCCGGTGTCTCCTCACTGACCGTCACCACGCCCGTCGACATCACGGCTTTGACCTTGTTCCGCGCGTCGCGGATGTCCGCAAGGAAGCTCGGCGCGATATTCCCGCCCTCGGCCAGCATGTCGAGCCACCGTGCCTGCTTCTCGCTATATCCTTCGTGCCAGCGCACCAGGTCGCCCTCGGTGAGCATGCCGACGATCGTGCCGGCATCATCGACCACGGGCAGGCCGCTGATGCCGCGTTGAGCCATCAGCCGCACCGCCTCCATCAGCGAGGTATCGGGATGCACCACGGCAACGTCCCGCGTCATCAATTCTCTGGCCGTAACGACGGTCTCGTCGAACATCGTTCCCATCCCTCCTCTCTGCGACGCCCAAGCCCGCCTCTCACTCACCTATGGCGCCACGTCCGAACCTTGACGCGGATCAATGCCGTGCGCTGCGCCGGCGGTCAACAACCGGCGGCCTTTTCAGCGGGCGAACGGCCGGTCTATGAATATCCGAAACAATAGCGACCCGCGGGGCAGCAGTTCCGGGGAGGTTCGCTCCTTACCTTTCCATGGTCGGAGGAGCGTGGAGCCAGGAAAAGGAATTGTCCATGAACGCTGCCAAGAACAAGAAAGAAAACAGGATCGAAGCTGAAGCCGTTCCGAAGGACGGCAAGCTCAAGTTCAAGGATTATGCGCGGGAACTGACCCGGCTGCATGTCGAGCTGGTCCAGCTCCAGCAATGGGCGGTTCACCAGGGCAGGAAGATCTGCGTCGTGTTCGAGGGCCGTGACGGCGCAGGAAAGGGCGGGGTGATCAAGGCCATTACCGAGCGGGTGAGCCCGCGGGTGTTTCGCGTCGTCGCCCTTCCCGCGCCGACCGAGCGTGAAAAATCGCAGATGTACGTCCAGCGCTATCTCCCCCACCTGCCCGCTGCCGGGGAGATCGTGATCTTCGATCGCAGCTGGTACAACCGTGCCGGGGTCGAACGGGTGATGGGGTTCTGTGAGGAAAGCCAGGCGCGGCGATTCCTTGAGCAGGTGCCGGCCGTGGAGAAGGCGATCGTCGAGTCGGGGATCACTCTGCTGAAATACTGGCTTGAAGTCAGCGAGGATGAGCAAACACGGCGACTGGAAGCCCGCATCGATGATGGGCGCAAGATCTGGAAGCTCTCACCGATGGATCTCAAATCCTATAGCCGATGGTACGATTATTCGCGGGCCCGGGACGAAATGTTCATGGCGACCGACACCGCATGGGCGCCCTGGTTCGTGGCCCGCTCGGATGATAAGCGGCGAGCACGGCTCAACATCATTTCCCATATGCTCAGCCACATCCCTTACGAGGCGATGCCGCAGGAGAAGGTGAAGTTGCCGAAGCGGCAGAAGCCGCATGGCTACCGCGAACCCGATTATCCGTACAAGTTTGTCTCCGAGAGGGTTTGGCCTTCACGAACGGAAGCCTCCTGATCAGGGAGAAGTCACTGCGGTTTTGGAGGGGAGGGTGTTCCGGTCTCCGCGGGGACGGCGGCCTCGGCCTCCGCTTTCAGGTGCGGATAGAGCGAGGTGAGCGCCACCAGAACCCCATTGGTCCAGCCGAAGCCGATCTGTGTCGCGTATTCGCCGCCGCGGCCTTCATCGCCGCCCGACGTGGTCACGTTGTATTTCTCCACCAGCTTTGCATTTTGCTGGTAGCCGGCGATGTTCTTATGGACCCATCGGGTGGCGATCTCCTCGGCGAGCGGGCCGTAGCCGTAATCGCGCAGCCCCGAGACGGCGATCCATTGCAGCGGTGCCCAGCCATTGGGCGCATCCCATTGCTGCCCGCTATCCACGAGGCTCGTGGCCAGCCCGCCCACGTCGAGAAGTTTCCGCTGCACGGTTTCCGAAACAATCTTCGCCTCGCGCGCGCTCGCGACATGGAGAAAGAGCGGGTAGAGCGTGGCGGCGGTGATATCGCCGGTGAGCCTGCCGCTCCGCCACAGATAATCGGTGAAGACACTCTTCTGCGGATCCCACATCAGCCGGCGGATCGCCTCGGCGCGTTGCTCCGCGCGGTGGCGGAAGGAATCGGCCTCCGCAGTCTCTCCCTTCAGCTTGTATGCTTCCGAGAGGGTTTCCTCGAGATGGACGAGCAGGCTGTTCAGATCCACCGGCAGGATCTCGGTCGTGCGCACGCTCGCGAGCGTCTTGCCATCGGCAAGCCATCGTGAGCTGAAATCCCAGCCGGATTCGGCCGTCGCCCGAAGATCACGGCAGACGATCTCCGGCGGCCGGCCCGAAGCGGCGACGGTCCGCACATCCTCGAGATAGGATTCGTCGCGCGGCACATCGCGCGCATCCCAGTAGCGGTTGAGCAGCGTGCCGTCGGCAAGCCGCACGACATTGCGAAAAGCATGGCCGGGCGCGAGGGAATCCGCCCCCTCCATCCAGAAATCCCATTCCTTGCGCAGCTCCGGAAGATAGCTCGCGAGGATCCGGTTGCCGTCCGTCGCGGCAACCAGATCGACCATCAGCGAGAAGAAAGGCGGCTGAGAGCGGCTGAGATAATAGCTCCGGCTGCCGTTTGGAATCATGCCGTAATGATCGATCTCGTAGGCAAAATCCTTCAGCATGTCGATCGCGAGGCGGTGCTGCCCATCCTTCAGCAGGCCGAGCATCGTGAAGTAGGAATCCCAGTAATAGACCTCGCGGAACCGTCCGCCCGGCACGACATAGGGATAGGGCAATGGCTGCAGGGTCGAATAGGCCGGCACCGAGGAAGCAGCTTGCTGGAGGCGCGGCCAGAGGCTCGCCACATAGTCGAGCAGATGCTCGCCGCGTGCCGCCGGCGTGATGACGGGGCCCTTCGGCGTCGGCCCTGTGAAATGCTGGCGGACGAAGGCGCTGAGGCTGAATCCCGGCATGCTCTTTGCGGCGAGATACGCCTTCAGGATCTTGGCCGGCGGGGCGTCCGGGATCATGTCCGGGAAGGTTTTGCTGTCCGGGAAGATCGCGGCAAGCTCGACATCGCTGTAAAGCTGTCCGTACTCGATGGAGGGTGGCGTGGTGTAGGCCGGCCCGACCGTTTGCGCGCGGAGCGGGCAGGCCGCGAAGCAAGCCGCCGCTATGGCGCCGAGCCATGCGGCCCGGCATGGCCGGGTTTGCCGGTCTTCCTCTCGCGGGCGGATCTTTTGCATGTCCGCTGAGCAGATTAGAGCCTGATCCATGCAATCTTCTACTGTTAAATCACGTTTGGGCGGAAGCACGGCACCGCGACTTCCCGCACTTGTCACGGTATTGACCTGAACGATATTGCCGGCGCGCCTTTCGCCGGGCGCATTTTGAGCCCGATCGCGATCGTTCGGCGCGGCATTCAGTCTTGCCGGGTTCTTACAGAGCGCCTAGAATTTCGTTGCTTCCCCGTTCGTATCACAACGGAAAACACCTCAATACGCGGCCGGGGATGGGAAGACGCGAAACGTTGCGTCCGGAAGCTTGCGCATTCGATAAGAAGTCGGATGAAGCGCGTCGCGTAGGAGAGCCAGGGTATGCCGCAGCCATCCGGGAAAATGGCGCGAGGTCCGGCGTTGCCCAAGTGGAAAGACCGCGGCGATATGGTCTTTGTCCCCGGCGGCACCTTCCTTATGG
Organism: Acetobacteraceae bacterium; assembly: GCA_035509315.1. GTDB lineage: Bacteria > Pseudomonadota > Alphaproteobacteria > Acetobacterales > Acetobacteraceae > JAKAWQ01. The sequence goes on from DATJLS010000031.1 coordinate 106,165, forward strand.
GCTCGGACCGGCATTATGCCGAGGAAGCGCCCGCTCATCGCGTGACGGTAGACGGGTTTTGGATGGACAGAACGCCGGTGACGAACCGCCAGTTCCGCGAGTTCATCACGGCAACCGGCTATGTCACCTTCGCGGAGATCCCGCCCGATCCGAAAGACTATCCGGGCGCGCTGCCACACATGCTCTATGCCGGGTCCCTGGTATTCCGGGCGCCCAGGGGGCCCGTTGATCTTCGTGACTGGTCGCAGTGGTGGACCTATCTCAAGGGCGCCGATTGGCGCCATCCCTGCGGGCCAGGGACGACCATCGATGCTCTCGACGAGCATCCGGTGGTCCATGTGTCCTTCGCCGACGCGCTTGCGTACGCCAAGTGGGCCGGCAAGAACCTGCCGACGGAAGCGGAATACGAGTACGCGGCACGCAACCAGCTCGATGGCGCCGATTATGCGTGGGGTGACGAGCTGGCGCCTCACGGCCGGCACGTGGCGAATACCTGGCAGGGGGCGTTCCCGCACGAAAACCTGGCCGAGGACGGCTACGAGCGCACCTCACCCGTGACGGCCTTTCCGGAGAATCGTTACGGCCTCTTCGACATGATCGGCAATGTGTGGGAGTGGACGACCGACTGGTATGCTCCCAGGCACCGGGAAAAATCCTCGCAAGCCTGCTGCACACCGGTCAATCCTCGCGGCCCGCGTGCGGAGGAAAGCTACGACCCGCAAATGCCGCAAATCAGAATTCCGCGCAAGGTGGTGAAGGGCGGCTCTCACCTCTGTGCTCCCAACTACTGCCGACGCTATCGACCTGCTGCCCGCCACGCTCATCCCATCGACACATCCATGAGCCATATCGGCTTTCGATGTATCGCGAGAAGCTGATGCCAGATAGGCGGGAGGCGGAACGATGACGGAAGCCGATCCGCAGGATCTGGGTCTCCTGGCCAAGCTGGTGATTGCGCTTGCCTTTCTGTTGCTGGTCGGCGGCTTGCTGTGGCACGGTATCACGAGCGCGGTCCTCCAGCGTTTCTGGCACGACCTCATCGCGCGTCCGGATGCGCCGATGAGGTTCCGCTTTATTCTTCAGCCATTGATGGCAACGATCGCCGCTTTCCACGACGGTCTGAAGGATGCTCGGACCGGCCGCTCCCCTTATTTCTGGGCGATCCTGAGCAAGCGAGGCCGGCGTGTCGAGCGGCTGCGTGAGGGAGTGAACGCGACTGCCCGGATCATCCTGCTCGGGCTTGCGATGGACATGATTTACCAGGTCATCGTTCTGAAGACCTTCTATCCCAACGAGGCACTCGTCGTCGCGTTGCTGCTTGCGTTCATGCCATACGTGGTCATTCGCGGGCCGGTCGCACGAATCGCGGGCCGCTCGCGCGGAGGCACGTCTCCACACGGCATCTCCTGAGAGCGCCGGCGCGCACCGCCAGCAGAAGGGAACTTTTCATGTCGGAGTCTCCCACCGCAACGGGTGCAGGCAGATTCGAGGTCAGGGTCACGTCGGACAGCCATTTCGGCTGGATCCGCACCCGCCTCAGCCTCGAGCGCACGATGATGTCATGGCTGCGGACGGCCGTCTCGCTGATCGGCTTCGGCTTTGCGATCGTCCAGTTCTTCGAGCGAATGCAGAATTTCCCCGCCAGCCAGCACGCGAGGCTTCCGGGCGCGCCGTACTATTTGGGGCTGGCGCTGATCGCAAGCGGAATCCTCGCGCTTATCATATCGATCTGGCAATATCGATGGACGGTCCATTATCTTTGGAGCGGATCATTCTCAGCAATAGCGGGAATGTCCGATGAGAGAATGACCAAGGAAGGGAAGCAATCGCCGGTCATCGCGATCACTGTCCTTCTCATCTTCATCGGCCTCTTTGCCTTCTTTGCCGTCCTTCTGCGTCTTGTCTAGCCGTCCAGGCCAAGCAACCGCTCCCTCGCAGCCTTCCGATATCACCAGATCAATGAAAAGGAGACTGAGATGGCAAAATCCGGTAAGCCGAATATCCTCGTCATCTGGGGCGACGATATCGGAATCACGAACCTGAGCTGCTACAGCGACGGATTGATGGGTTACCGAACCCCGAATATCGATCGCATCGCCAAGGAGGGCGTGCGGTTCACCGATTCATACGGCGAGCAGAGCTGCACTGCCGGCCGCGCCTCCTTCATGACCGGCCAGTGCGGGCTCAGGACCGGCCTGACCAAGGTGGGGTTGCCCGGCGCGGATCTTGGCGCGCGCGCGGAAGACCCGACCATCGCCGAACTGCTTAAGCCGCTCGGCTATACGACCGGCCAATTCGGCAAAAACCATTTCGGCGACCGCGACGAGCATCTGCCGACGATGCACGGATTCGACGAATTCTTCGGCAATCTCTATCATTTGAACGCGGAGGAGGAGCCGGAGCTGCCGGATTACCCGCCGGAGAAGGATTTTCCGAATTTTCGCAAGAATTTCGGCCCGCGTGGGGTGCTGCATTGTTGGGCGGACGGAAAAGGCGGGCAGAAGATCGAAAATACCGGCCCGTTGACGAAGAAGAGGATGGAAACGGTCGATGAGGAATTCCTTGCCAGCGCGGGAGAATTCATCAAGAAGGCTCATGGCTCGGGACAGCCTTTCTTTCTCTGGTTCAATACCACGCACATGCATTTCCGCACGCATACGCGCAAGCAGGACCTCGGTCGTGCGGGGCGCTGGCAATCTCCCTATCACGATACGATGCTTTACCATGACGAGTGTGTTGGCAAGCTGCTCGATCTGCTCGATGAGCTCGGCATTACCAAAGATACCATCGTCATGTATTCCACCGACAATGGCCCCCACATGAACTCATGGCCTGATGCCGGAATGACACCGTTCCGCAGCGAAAAGAACACGAATTGGGAAGGCGCCTTTCGCGTGCCTTGCCTCCTGCGCTGGCCGGGAATGATCCCCGCCGGCACGGTCTCGAACGAGATCGTGAGCCACCTCGATTTCCTGCCCACCTTTGTCGCGGCTGCGGGCGACCCGGATATCAAGGAAAAGCTCCTGAAGGGCCACAAGGCGGGCGAGAAGACCTTCAAGGTCCATCTCGATGGCTATAACCTTCTCCCCTATCTCACCGGCAAGGAGCAGAAGAGCCCGCGGCCGGGCTTCTTCTATTTCAACGATGATGGCGATCTGGTCGCGCTGCGCTACGACAATTGGAAGGTCGTTTTCATGGAGCAGCGCGTTCAGGGCACTTGCCAGATCTGGGCCGAACCGTTCGTGACGCTTCGCGTGCCGAAGATGTTCAATCTGCGGACCGATCCGTTCGAGCGCGCGGATATCACGTCGAACACCTACTGGGACTGGATGTTCGATCATGTCTACCTGCTCGTCCCCGCCCAGCATATCGTGGCCGAGTTCCTCGCGACCTTCCGGGAATTCCCGCCGCGCCAGAAGCCTTCGAGCTTCACGATCGACCAGGTGGTGGCAAAAATGCTCGAGACGGCGGCGGGCGGAAAGCACTGAAAAAGCAATAAATCAGAATGGCTTCTGGTGGATCGCATCGCGACTCCACCAGAAACCGCATGGCTCTCTAATAGGTCGCGCGCCCGCCCGAAATGTCGAACACGCCGGCGGTGGAGAAGGAGCACTCCGTGCTCGCAAGCCAGCAGACGAGCGCTGCTATCTCCTCGACGGTGCCGAAACGCCCCATCGGAATCTTGCTTTTCATGTAATCGATCTGCGCGTCGGTCATCTGCTCGAAGATTGGCGTGGCCACCGCCGCCGGCGTCACGCAGTTGACGCGGATGCCTGTGCCGGCAAGTTCCTTGCCGAGCGATTTGGTGAGTCCGATCACGGCCGCCTTGGCCGCGCTGTAGGCAGGCGCGTTCGGATTGCCCTCCTTCCCCGCGATCGAGGCGATGTTCACGATCCGCCCGTAATCGTGGCGTTGCATCAGCTTCACGATCGCGCGGCAGCAATAGAAAACGCCGTGAACGTCGATATCGAAGACGCGACGCCATTCGGCGGGCGGGTATTCCCATGTCGGCATATTCGGCCCGGTGATCCCGGCCGAGGTCACCAGAATATCGATCCGCCCGAGCGACGCGTTCGTCTCGGCCGCCGCCTGATCCACGGCATGCGCATCCGCCACGTCCATGGCAAGTGCGTGCGCGGCCCGGCAGGCGGCGCGTGCCCGTTCGAGCGCCGCTTCATCACGGTCCCAGATGCTGACGCGGGCTCCCTCGCCGGAAAGCCTGGCGGCGATCGCCTCGCCGATCCCCGAGGCGCCGCCGGTCACCACCGCCGTCCTGCCGGCGAACCGTTCCCCAAAATGCATGGCTTGACTCATGTCCGCTCCTTCAGGGGCTTTCGTCGTGCGCCGTCAGTGGGGCGAGCGCGTCCTGCGCGCGGGCGACCGCAGCCGCTTCCGGATAGACCGTGACGGCGCGGCCCCCCTGCCATTGCATCAGCAAGGCGGAGGCGCGCCGGTTTTGTCCGTTCGCGTCGAAGGAGGCTCCCCAGCCATTGGCCGTGGTGTGGCAGGGGATGTCGCTCGCCAGCACCGCCGCGTGCAGCTTCGCCCCATCGGTGCCACCGGCCCGCGCGATCGCCGCGAAGAAAAAGCCGGCCCCGACATAGGCGGCAAGGCTCAAGCCCGAACGCGGATCGGCGCCATATTGCGTGCGGTAGGCGGCCGCCACCGCGCCTGCGCCGGGTGCCCCTTTTTCATTCACGGCGTAGGGCGGGAAATCGGCGGCCATGGTGCCATCCATCACGGCCCCCACGGCCTGGCGTGTGTCTTCCATCGAATAGGCGGGCCCGGACCCGATCACCATCCTCGGCCGCCAGCCCGCCTGCTGCATGGCGCGATAAAGCAGCACAACGTCGTCTGCCCCGCCGGTATGCAGCAGCACCTCGATCCCCGCCGCTTTGAGAGGGCGCAGGAGGGGCGTGAAATCCACCGTGTCCGCCGTGTAGCCCAGCGTCTGCGCCGGCGTGAGGCCGCGCTGCTTGCAGGCCGCTTCCTGCGCCACGGCGACCGCCTGGCCGAGTGCGTCGCTGCTGGCCAGCACCGCGAGCCGGAGCGAGGAAGGGCTCCGCCGCCAGAGGGGGGCCAGCACCTCCGCAACACCGGTGACCGAGACGGTACCGAAGACATCCGCCTGCGGACAACTCCGGTACACGGCCGGAACGGCCCGGCCCGTCACCGCAGCCCCCGTCGCGGTCAGCTCGAAATAGGGCACGCCTGCCAGCCCTGCCGCCTCCGACGCGGCGAGCGCGATCGAGGTCGTGCCGGTGCCGAAGATGGCTGCCACCTTCGCACTGCCGGTCAATGCCTTCACCGCATCGGCCGCATGGCCGGCATCGGGCGCATCCATCCGTTTCAATGTCACGGTGCGGCCGAGCAAGCCGCCGCCGGTATTGAGCTTATCGGTTGCCAACGCGAGGCCGCGGAAGCTCTCATCCCCGATCACCGCTGCCGGGCCGGTCAGCGGGAAGAGCGCGCCCATGGGGAGCGGCGGCGCACTCGCGTTGGTCTTGCGGGGGGCAGGCGTCGCCGCCCAACCGCGCCTGCCGAGGCCAATGAATATGGCCGAGGTGCCGGCCGCGGCTTGGCGGCGGGTGATGAGCATTCTCGTCTCCGGGGCGGGGCGGCGGTCGAGCGACAGGCAGGACAATCTTCCGCTCATCGCGCAAGCGCGCAACCGGGGAGTACGCTAATCACGCCTCTCTCTCTGCGGACCGGCCCATGCTGTTGCCCGAACGTATGACTGCCATCACCTTCGCCGCCCCAGGCGGACCCGACGTCATGAAACTCACGGAAGTCCCGCGCCCCACGCCTGGCGTCGGCGAAGTACTGATCCGCATCGCGGCCGCCGGCGTCAACCGTCCGGACATCCAGCAGCGCAAGGGTCTCTACCCGCCGCCGCCCGGCGCGAGCCCGATCCTCGGCCTGGAGGCAGCGGGCGAGGTCGTCGCGATCGGATCGGACGTAACTGAGTGGCATCTCGGAGATCGCGTCACGGCGCTCTGCAATGGCGGCGGCTATGCCGAATACTGCGCCGTGCCGGCAACACAATGCCTTCCCTGGCCGGTCGGGTTCGACGCGGTCAAGGCAGCCGCGCTTCCCGAGACCTTCTTCACCGTCTGGGCCAATCTCTTTGAGGCCGGTCGCCTCGCGCCGGGCGAGCGCGCACTGATCCATGGCGGGGCGAGCGGCATCGGCACGGTCGCGATCCAGCTCGGCCATGCGTTCGGCGCAACGATGTACGCAACCGCCGGCACGCTAGAAAAGCGTGCCGCCTGCCTTTGTCTCGGCGCCACCGCGGCGATCGATTACAAGACACAGGATTTCGCGGCCGAGATCGCCCGCCTGACCGATGGACGCGGCGTCGATGTGATCCTCGATATGGTCGGCGCACCCTATCTCGCGCGCGATGTTCGCGCCCTTGCCCGGGACGGGCGGCTGGTGCTGATTGCGTTTCAGGCGGGATCGAAGGTCGAGCAGTTCGACTTCCGGCCGGTGATGACGAAACGGCTGACCATCACCGGCTCGACCATGCGCCCACGCCCGACCGCGGAGAAGGGCGCCATCGCCGCGGCGCTTGCGGAAAAAGTCTGGCCGCTGCTCGACGCCGGGCGTGTCTCCCCTGTCATCTTCGCAAGCTTTCCGTTCGCGGAGGCGGAAGCGGCGCACCGCCTGATGGAGGAGGGAAGGCATATCGGCAAGATCGTGCTCATACGATGAGCCGGCCGAAAAACCGCCACAACCACCTGCTCGGCCGTCTCGTCCACCGACTCGGCCCCGGCCTCATCACCGGCGCTGCCGACGATGATCCAAGCGGCATCGCCACCTATGCCCAGGCGGGCGCGGCCTTTGGCTATGCGCTTGGCTGGTCAGTGGTGCTGACATTGCCCTTCATGGTCGCGGTGCAGGAGATCAGCGCCCGCATCGGCCGCGTCACCGGCGCAGGGCTCGGCGCCGCGCTCCGCCGCCATACGCCGCGGCCACTGCTTTTTCTTCTGATCGGGCTGCTCGTGCTCGCCAACCTCATCAATCTCGGCGCCGATATCGGCGCGATGGCCGATGCCGCCCGTCTCGTCCTTGGCGGCCCGCCCGAGGCCTGGGCGATCGCGACGGCGCTTTTCTGCGCGGCGACGGAGATTTGGATCAGCTACAGACGATACGCGATCCTGCTCAAATGGATGACGCTGGCGCTGATCGCCTACGTGGCGCTGCTGCTGGTGATCCGGCTGCCGCTCGGCGCGGTTCTGATCGGCGTCTTCGTGCCACGCGTCAGCCTCACGCCGGCGGCGCTGACGACGCTGCTCGCCGTGCTTGGCACCACCATCAGCCCCTATCTCTTCTTCTGGCAGGCCGCCGAGGAGGTCGAGGAAGAGGAGATCGCGCCCGATCCAAGGCCGCTCCGCGAGCATGAGGCGGACGCGCCCGCCGAGATCAGCCGCATCGGCTTCGATACCTGGGCGGGCATGGCCTATTCGAACTGCGTCGCGCTCTGCATCATCGTCGGCACCGCCGCCACGCTCCATGTCCGCGGTGTGGAGACGATCAACACCGCGGCGGACGCTGCCGCCGCCCTCATTCCCATTGCGGGCCGATTCGCGAGCCTCGTCTTCGCGCTCGGCATTTTCGGCACCGGACTGCTCGCGGTGCCGGTCCTCGCCGGGTCTTCCGCCTATGCGCTCGGCGAAGCCTCCGGCTGGCGTGTCGGGCTCGGCCGCCGTGCCCTCGAGGCGCGCGCCTTCTATGCCACCATTGGTGGGGCGACGCTTCTCGGCACGCTCATCATCTTTTCCCCGCTCAATCCGATGCGCGCGCTCTTCTGGTCGGCCGTGATCAACGGCGTGGTCGCGGTGCCGATGATCGTCGCAATGGTCCTGCTCGGCGGCAGCCGGGACGTCATGGGCACGCTGACGCTGCCGGCCTGGCTCCGGGTCTTCGGCTGGGGCACGGCGATCCTGATGGGCTTCGCCAGCGCCGGCCTGTTCTTTCCCTGATCAAATCCGCTCCCAGATCCCCGTCTCGTCGTCCAGGCGGTCCAGTTCGAGCCCTCGGAAATCCCCCCGCGAGACGATGCCCACCACCACCCCTTCGGCGACGACAGGCATATGGCGGAAGCCGCCATCCTGCATCAGCCGGAGCGCCTCGATCGCGGTCGAGCCTGGTGGCATCGTGTGCGGATTCCGCGTCATCACGTCGGTGAGCCGCAGGCTCGCCGCATTGTCGTGATGGCCGAGGCAGCGCACGGCGTCGCGGCCGGTGAAGATGCCAAGGAGATGGCCCGCCTCATCCGTCACCAACACGGCGCCGAAGCGCCGGGCATCCATCTCCCGGCACGCCTCGCCCAGGGTGGCTTCGGGCCGCATCGTCAGCGGCTTTTGCTTGCGCACGATTTCCGACATCGACCGATTGGTCATTCTCGTCACTCCCCGAAGGCGGATTCCTCGCGCGCCGGCCACGCGGCTCATCCGAGCCAGCGGAGCACGGGGGCGAGCCCCGCGACAAGCCCGAGGCCGGCCCCAAGGGCGGCCCCAAGGGCGGCAATGAAGAGCAGGCAAGCGCCCGTCACGACGCCCGGGATCCCCCGGAGCCGGAGATCCGGCGGCAGCGCCGTGCGCGCCAGATAGAGCAGCAGACCGAGGAGCCCCGGCAGCAGCACGGCATTCGCCACGCCCGCCGCGACGGCGAGCGAAACCAGATTGAGGCCCGAGGCCACGAGCCCACCGGCACCGAGCAGCATGATCACGATGGCGGCATAGAACCAGGGCGCCTCGGCAGGCCGATGCTCAAGCGAATGGCGCACGCCGAGCGCCTCGCCAAAGGCCCAGGCGAAAGCAAGGCAGGAGACGATGGCCGCCACCAGCGCGGCGCCGCTCAGGCCGAGCACGAAGACCGATCGTCCGGCGATGGGACCGAGCGTTACTGAGAAGGCTGCCTCGATCTCAGTCACGGAATGAAGCGGCGCGCCCGTTCCGAGCGTGGCGGCGGCCGCGATGAGGAGCGCGGCCGTGATCGCCTGGCAGAGCACCACGCCCACGAAGGTCTCAAGCCGCGCGGCCCGGATCTGTCCTGGCCCGAGCCCTTTATCGATGCTCGCCGATTGCTGATAGACGAGCGCCCAGGGAATGATGCTGGTGCCGAGATTGGCGGCAAGGAGCCAGAGAAAGCCGGGCTCCGCGAGCGGGATTGCGCGCGCGGCCGAGAGGATATGCAGCGGGTTCGGCCGCGCTTTCCACGCCATGACGAAAAAAGCGAGCTCGCAGAGACCGAAAGAGAGGGCGGCCCGCTCGACCGAGCGGTAGGAGCCGGTCGCGACAACGAGGACCAGCACGGCAACGGCGCAGGCAACGCTCAGCCTTGCTGGAAATCCGAGGGCCGCGCCCGCGCCGGCAAGCCCCGCCAGCTCGCTCACCAGGGCGCCGAAACTGCTGGCGGCGAGCGCGGCGAGAAGCAGCAGCGCCGCAGCGTGGCCCAGGTGGCGGCGTACCAGCTCCGCCAGGCCCTGCCCGGTGCCGAGGCCCAGCCTGAGAGCCAGTTCCTGAGCCAGGAACATGAACGGGATGAGCAGGAGATTCGGCAGAAGCAGCCGGTAGCCCCAGATGGCGCCGCTCTGCGCGACCGTGATGATGCTGCCGGCATCCGTGTCGGCGAGCATGGCGACGAGCCCTGGCCCGGCGACCCAGAGGAGCGGCCGCCAGAACGAACCCTTTGGCTCGATCTTCCTCGACAGGAGCTCACGCACGCCGGTCTTTGTCATCGAAGCGTCGGCCATGAGCAAGGGACGGGAAGCCCCGCGAACAGAGCGAGATGAGCTGTTGATTTTTCATCATTGATTCATACGCGGCCCGAATTGGACACGGTATTTTGCATCCGTGCCATGGCAGGCGGCGAGTGCCCCGGGCAAGCCCGTCTTCGCGAGCCCGGCGCCGACCTTGTCGGGCCTGATCGAGGTGTGCCGCTTATGCCCGGGGTCATGCCCAGAGTCGCACCCAGAGCCGCGCCCAGGATCGCGAATGTGTCGGCTCTTCTCTCCAGAAGGATTTGCCCGTTGCTGACCGCCTATGTGATGGCGATCGTGACGGCACCTCAGGCACGGGCTCAGATTCCGCAGGCAGCGACACTGTGGACGCACTTCGTGGAGCCGATGGAGCCTGCGCACGGATACGCGGCAGATCTTGCCGCACGCTTTCTTTGTCAGGGGCCTGGTGTCGACCTCTCCGGAACGTTGGCGACTTCGTTTGCCACGGCGACGGATTGACGGGTCATGCGGTACTGCGCCCGCGGATCATGGTAGCGGCCGCGGTACCGGCGGGGGCGGCGACGATGCGCGCCAAACAATAGGCTTTCTCAGCCCAGCGCAGCGGCAGAGTCTGCCCAGAGAAAAGTCAGATGCCTCTCCGGCGGCTTGCGGGGCGGCGATTTCGCGAGCCGGTCGCCGGACTGCCGGAGCGGCCTGCGCGCGTGCTGGCTTATGTGAAGCGCATCAAGGCTTTATTTTTGCGCGCATCGCCACGCGATCAGCCGATTTCGTCTGACCGCGATCTGCTCTGCGCCTCACGAAGCCGTTGGCATGGCGCTTGCTTGCAAGTTTGAGCAGGCGGCTAGGGTTCCGGCCGGATCAAAGGGTCCGGCGTCTGGTCCGAGAGCCGCAGCCGGCGCGGATGCGCCGGTGCACGGCGGGACAAAAGCCCGGGAGAGCATCGATGCGAGGTTCGCACGTTCTCCGGCTGCCGCCCTCGCCTCGATGCCGACCCGGGACGATCGCAGGAGGTCGGAATGAGGCTGATCAGGAAGCCGTCGCCTGAAGCGTACCGGTCCGGTGCGCCGTGAAGCAGCCGTTTCGTCTCTTCTACGCAAGCGACATTCACGGCTCGGAGAAGTGTTTTCTCAAGTTCATCAATGCCGGAAAATTCTACAAGGCCCGGGCGCTCGTGCTCGGCGGAGACATCACGGGGAAGATGGTCGTGCCGCTGATCCGGCGTGGCAATCGTTACGAGGCGCGGTTTCTGGGACGCGATTTCATCGTCGAATCGGAGTCCGAACGGGCGGAGCTCGAGAAATCGATCCGGATGAACGGATTCTATCCGGTGATGATGAGCCCGGAAGAGCATGCTCATTGCCAGCGGGACGAGAAAGCGCGCCAGGCGCTGATCGACCGGCTGATCCTGGAATCGGTGGAGCGCTGGGTCTCGATCGCGGAATCCCGCCTCGCCGGCACTGGAATCCGCTGCCTGATCAATGCCGGCAATGACGACGAGGATTATGTGGACGCGGCCTTGCGGCGTTCGAGCGTCGTCGAGAATCATGACGGCGCCGTGGTGCGGCTCGACGATGATCTCGAGATGCTGACCTGCGGCTATTCCAACCGCACGCCTTTCGACAGTCCACGCGAGATGGAGGAACCGGCGCTTGAGGCCCATATCCGTGATGTCGCGGCACGGCTCAGCAATCCTGCCCGCACGATCTTCACGCTCCATGTGCCGCCATACAATTCCGGCCTCGATTCCGCTCCCCTGCTCGAGGGTGGAAGGGTCGTCACCAAGGGCGGCCATACGGTGATGGCGGCGGTCGGATCGACCGCGGTGCGCAGGGTTATCGAGGAGATGCAGCCCATGCTGGGTCTGCACGGCCATGTCCACGAATCACGCGCGGTCCGCTCGATTGGCCGCACCCTCTGCATCAATCCTGGGAGCGAATACAGCGAAGGCGTGCTGCATGGCGCGCTGATCACCATCAGTTCCCGTGGACTTCAGGGGCACCAGCTTGTCCAGGCCTGAGCGCGGGGATGGAACGATGACCCGCAAGCATCGTTGGAGAAGAGCGAATGTCCGTTAACTTCGCACGCAAGGCAACGGGCCTGGTTCGGCAGGCCAGCGCCCGCGATGTCTTCATCTACAATGTCAACTTCATCAATATCGCGATTGGCGTCGCCTTCATGTTCCTGTTCATGCCGAACGGATCCTATCCCGGCGTGAACATCTATCTTTCCACCATTCTCTGCACGATCTTCGTCCTGCCGACATCCTTGGTCTACGCGATGTTCGCCTCCGCGATGCCGCGTTCGGGGGGCGAGTATGTGTATGTCAGCAGGGCGGTCTCGCCCTTGTTCGGCTTCGTTGCGAGCTGGAATTACACCATCTGGTGCTTCTTCTATATCGGCGTCCCTGCTGCCTTCCTCGGCAAATACGGCATCTCCGCCCTGTTCCGCGAGCTCGGCGCGACTCTCGGCTCGCAGACCATGACCACCTGGGGGGATTGGTTCAACACCCCGCTCGGCACCGCGCTCACCGGCACCATTTTGATCATCCTGTTCGCCGCTGTCTTCATCGTCGGCATCCGCACCTATATGCGGATCCAGAACGTCACCTTCTATCTCGCGAGCCTCGGCCTTCTCGTCACGGCGGTGGTGCTGGTGATGTACAACCACACGCAGTCGATCGTGGCCTTCAATCATTACGCGACGGGCTTCACCGGCAACCATGATACCTATGGCGCGGTGGTCAAGGCGCTGGGGAAGAACACGGTCGCCCCGGCCCCATTCAGCCTCGAGCAGACCATGATCGCCATGACCTGGCCTTTCACGGTGCTCGGCTTCTCCATCGCTTCCGCCTATATCGGCGGCGAGATCAAGGGGGCCAACCGCTCGCAGATCATCGGCATGCCGGGCTCGCTCTTCTATAGCGCATTCTGGCTCCTGATCCTGAGCTATGTGACGCTGCACGCTTTCGGCTTCACCTTCCTCGGCAATCTCGCGGCGGTCGATCCGACCAAGGTGAAGCTCGCTTTCACGCCGACCTTCTCTGAGCTCGCCGCCGCACTTACCGATCATATCTGGCTGGTGCTGGTGATCGGCATCTCCTTCGCGCTTTGGACCTATGCCTGGCTCCCGATCTATATCCTGACCGCGACCCGCAATCTGCTCGCCTGGGCGCTCGACGGGCTGCTGCCCGACAAGATCTCGGAAGTGGATGAGCGTACGCATTCTCCGCTGGTCGCGATCGTGTTCTCCTCCGTGCTTGGTGTGATCTTTCTCTGGATCTACGCTTACGACGCCGCGTTCGCGACGATCTCCGGCTTCTTCGGCCAGGTTTGCGGCACCTTCCTCCTGACCTCGCTCGCGGCGATCGCTTTTCCGTACACGCAGACGGATATGTTCGAGGCTTCGCCGGTCGCCTGGCGTTTCGCCGGCATTCCGGTCCTTTCGATCCTCGGCGTGCTGAGCACGATCGGCATGCTGGTGATCGCCTGGGCCTTCCTCAATGATCCGCAATCGGGCATCAGCTTCGCCCAGCCTTTCATGCTGCTGATCAATCTCGCGGTCTTCGCCAGCGGATTCGTGTTCTTCTATGCGGTCAAGCTGCTGCGCTGGCGCCAGGGGATAGATATCAATCTCGCGTTCATGGAGATCCCGCCCGAATGAGCAGCGAATTGAAGGAGACCATCTCCGCGCGGGACGTGATTGAAGCGGTGGCGGGGGAGGGCGGCGCAGCGCGCCTTCTCGGCGGGCGGGCCGTCGCGGCCTGCGGCGGTGAGCGCATCCCGGATTCGCTTCGCCGGTTTTCGAGCGATATCGACATCATCATCCGCAAGCAGGACCGGAAGGCAGTGAAGCTGGCGATGGAGACGCTCGGCTGCCTCCCCGCCACCGAGTTCAACCTGCTCAACGGCAAGGAACGGATGATCTTCTACGCCGGCGAGACGAAAATCGATGTTTTCATCGAGCGGTTCCGGATGTGCCATGTGCTGGATTTGAGCGCGCGGATCCCGCTCTGCCCCTTCACCTTGCCCCCCGCGGACCTGCTGCTCACCAAGCTCCAGGTGGTGAAGCTCGAGCGCAAGGACATGATGGACACGGCCGCGCTGCTGCTCACCGTTCCCCAGGGCGTGGGCAATCCCGAAGCCATCGACACGGCCTATCTCGGCCGCCTGCTTGGCGCCGATTGGGGGCTTTGGAGAACCTCGACCAATACGCTCGCCTCGGTGCGCAACGAGGCGGCCGCGCTTTGCAGCAGCACGGCGCTCGGGCAAGTGCTTTGCGAGGCGATCGATATGCTGGAGAGCGCGATCGAGTCCGCTCCGCGCAGCTTAGCCTGGAAGATGCGCGCGGTGCTCGGCGAGCGAACGCCCTGGTACGAGCTTCCGGAAGAGCCGGAGGTGCGTGCCGATCCGGTGCGCCGGGCCTCCGCCTCGCCCGCCTGATCGAGGAGATATCGGCATGGATGCAAGGACCGAGAGCAGCCCGGCCCCGACGCGCCCGGCCTCAAGGCATCTGGATGGGGCGGATGCCGCGGCGCTCGCGGCCGCCGGCGTGCGCTATTGCGCCGCGAGCTATGTCGATATGCACGGGATCTCCAAGGCCAAGCTGGTGCCGATTGCGCATCACGCGGATATGCTGGGCGGATCGGAGCTCTTCACCGGCGCGGCCCTCGAGGGCGTGCCGCAATCGGTGCATGAGGAGGAGGTCGCGGCCGTGCCCGATCCTGCCTCCTGCGTGGTGCTTCCCTGGTCGCCCGATATTGCCTGGTTCGCCTCCGATCTCCGCTTTCAGGGCGCGCCCTTCGCCGCCTGCAGCCGGGGGATCCTGAAACGGCAGATCGCCCGCGCGGCCAAGCTCGGCCTTCGCCTCAATCTCGGGATGGAAGCGGAATTCTTCGTCTTTCGCGCGACCGAAGAGGGGGGCTACGCGCCGCTCTCGACCAGGCCGCATCTCGCCAAGCCTTGCTACGATCTTTCCCGGCTTCTCGACAATTTCGGCTGGATGGATGAACTCGTGCAGGCGATGAACGGGCTCGGCTGGGATGTCTATTCCTTCGACCATGAGGACGCGATCGGCCAGTTCGAGATCGATTTCCGCTATGCCGATGCTCTCACGATGGCCGACAATTACGTCTTCTTCCGCATGATGGCGGGCGAAATGACCCGCCGGCACGGCGCCTTCGCGAGCTTCATGCCGAAACCCTTTGCCGATCGTACCGGGAGCGGCGCGCATTTCAATCTCTCTATGGCGGATCTCGCGAGCGGGAAGAATCTCTTCCGCCCGGAAGATGGCGCCGGGGATGACCCTTATGGGTGCGGCCTTTCGCGTCTCGGTTACCGGTTCGTCGCCGGCGTGCTTTCCCACCTGCGCGCGATTTCCGCCGTCGTCGCGCCGACGGTGAACAGCTACAAGCGCCTCATCAAGCATGGCAGCGCCTCCGGCTTCACTTGGGCGCCGGTGCTCTGCTGCTACGGCAACAACAATCGCACCAACGCGCTCAGGATTCCGCTGGCCGGCGGGCGGGTGGAGCTGCGCGCGGCGGACAGCGCCTGCAACCCTTATCTCGGCGCGGCGATGGTGCTCGCAGCGGGTCTCGAGGGGATCGAGCACGCGCTCGATCCGGGAGCGCCGAACACGGAGAACATGTATCTGAAGACGGTAGAAGAGGTTGCCACCCTTGGCATCCGGGGCCTGCCCGAGACTCTCGGTGAGGCGATCGATGAATTCGCCGCCGATCCGCTCGGGACGGAGGTGTTCGGCCCGGCGATGCGCGAGGCCTGGATCCGCTATAAGCGCGAGGAGTGGACGAGCTACCTGCATCATATTTCGGATTGGGAGAAAGAGCGCTATCTGCGGTTTTTCTGAACATGGATCGCGGATGGAAGAGCTTCGCTTTCCGATCGGCCGCTTGCCGCTCGATTGTGGGGATGCGCTGGAAAACGCCGAGCTTGCTTATGCGGTCCTCGGTGCGCCGAACGCAGCGGGTGACAATGTGGTTCTGCTGCCCAGCTACTTCACCGGCACTCATCTCGGCTACGAACCCCTGATCGGCCCTGGCCGCGCGCTTGATCCGGAGAGTCATTGCCTCGTGCTGGTCAATATGCTGGGAAACGGCCGCTCCTCCTCGCCGAGCAACCATGAGCGCGGCGCCGGGTTTCCGCCGATCTCGGTCGCGGACAATGTCCGCGCCCAGCATGCCCTGCTCATGAACGCGCTCGGCTTCGAGCGGGTTGCTCTCGTCGCCGGCTGGTCGCTCGGCGGGATGCAGGCGCTGCACTGGGCCATGATCTATCCGGATATGGTGGCAAGGGTGATGGCGATCTGTGGCAATGCCTATTGCTGGCCGCTCAACCAGGCTTTTCTTTCGGGTGCTTCGGCAGCGCTGCGGGCCGACCAGGATTTCGCGGACGGGCGGTATCGCAAGCCACCCGAGCGCGGCTTGCGGGCCTTTGGCCGCGCCTATGCCGGGTGGGCCTTTTCGGCGGCCTTCTTCCGCGATGCGCTTTATCAGACCCTCGGGTTCGAGACGCTCGAATCCCTCCTCGAAGCCTGGGAGGAGGATCACCTCGCGCATGATGCCAATGATCTCCTCGCCGTGCTCGGCACTTGGCGCCGGACCGAGCCGCCGCCCCCGGAAGAGCGTGCGGCGGCGCTGGGCGCGATCACTGCGCGCGCGGTGCTGATGCCGTGCGACGCAGATGCCTATTTCACGCTCGACGAGGCCGCGCTGGAGCGCGACGCGATCCGGGGCGCCCAACTTGTCCCGCTGCGCTCGCCCTATGGCCATTCCGCCGGCGCGCCGGGCCGGTTCGCCGCCGAGTCGGCGATGATCGAGCGCGAGATTCGCGCCTTGCTCGCCACGCCGTGAGACGCGGCACGCGGCCGACGGACTCGCATCCCGTTACGTTCCGACTCTTGAGAGGAGACGCTTCATGAGACACCACGCCGCGCGTGCCGGCCTCCGCCAGCCGTTCGAGCGCCGGCATTTCCACCATCCCGATTTCAACGCCCGCGAGACCCGCGGCTGGCGGGCTTTGGAGGCGGAGGGGCGCCTGGCCGAGAGCGGCTGGCGGCGGGAGCAGCAATGGGCGCTGGAGATGGGGCTGCCCGGGGCCGAGAGCCTGGTGGACAAGACGATCCCGACCTTCGCCCGCGGCGAGCTGCCGCATTTCGCCGGCATCAACACCTTTCTCAAGGCGCCCTATGTCGAGAATGTTCGCGATGTCGGCCGCTATGATGCGGTGGTCATCGGCATTCCCTTTGATTCCGGCACCACCTACCGCCCCGGAACCCGCTTCGGGCCGCAGGGCATCCGGCGCATCTCGGCGCTCTATACGCCCTACAATTATGAGCTCGGTGTCGATCTGCGCGAGCAGATGACCTTGTGCGATGCCGGGGATGTCTTCACCATCCCGGCCAATCTCGAGAAGAGCTTCGATCAGATCAGCCGCGGGGTCGCCCATGTCGCCTCCTCGGGCGCCTTGCCGATCATGCTGGGCGGCGATCACTCGATCGGCTTTCCCTGCGTGCGCGGCATCGCCCAATGCACCTCCCGGCGCATCGGCATCATCCATTTCGACCGGCATATCGACATCCAGGAGAAAGATCTCGACGAACGGATGCACACGACGCCCTGGTACTGGGCGACGAACCTGCCCAATGTGCCGGCCTCCAACCTCGTCCAGCTCGGCATCGGCGGCTGGCAGGTGCCGCGCGCGGGCGTGCAGGAGGCGCGCAAACGCCAGACCAATGTGCTCACGATCGACGATATCGAGACGATGGGGATCGAGAAGGCCGCGGAGATCGCGTTGGAGCTCGCCTGGAAGGATGCGGATGCGGTCTATATCTCCTTCGATGTCGATTCGGTGGATTGCGGCTTCGTCCCCGGCACGGGCTGGCCGGAGCCGGGCGGCTTTCTGCCGCGGGAGGCGCTGAAGCTGCTCGGGCTGGTCGCCGCGTCCGGCGTATGCGGCATCGAGGTCGTGGAGGTGAGTCCGCCTTACGACACCTCCGACATCACGGCGCTGCTCGGCGTGCGGGTGGTTGTGGAGACTCTCGGCTCCATGGTCGCGCATGGCACGCTCGGCAAGCACAAATCGATCATCGACAAGCCGGTCAGCTTGTGAGGGGCGGGCGATGCAACTCGATCATGATCATGATCGCGACCATAGGCATCGACATGAGCCTGGGCACGGGCACAATCACGACCATGACGCCGCCCCAGGGATGCATGGCGAGGGCATGCATGGCGAGGGGATGCGTGGGCACAATCGGCCGGCCCGGACCGCGCAATGGCAGACGCCGCATCTTTCGCCAGAGGAGCGGCGCGGCGCCGAAGCCGAGCCCGCGCAGGATCTCGATCTCATTGCGGCGAGCTTCGCCGAGGGGTTTTCCCGCTGCTCCGACCCGACGAGCTTCCTCCGCCTCGCTGGCGTGCCTTTTACGGGCAGGGATGGGGCGGGGCGGCAGCTCAATCTGCTGCGGGTTGAGCTGCAAGATCTGACGGATGTCGGCTCTGTCGTGCCGCTGCTGGGCGGGCAGGGGACCCGCTATGCGCCGTTGCCGGGCCGGCTTGCCTCCCGGCGCCGCCAGGTGAGATTCGTCTATCATGATGGAAGGGAACTCGTGAGCCTCGATTTCGTCGCGGCGCGCGCACTCGAGCACGATGAATCCTGACGACTGAACCATGCTTGAGAAGGGAAACCGGCGGAGCGGCCGACGGGAGGCGAGATGGGTCCTGCCGGGGCGCATTTTGTGACCTCCGAGTCGGCGCGATGATTCGCGTTGACCCATGGTTGGTACCCGGACTAGGCCTCATATGTGTCTGCTGCCGAGTCCCGCCCTGCGATTCGAGTCCGTGGCCGTTCCTTCATGGCCCTGGTCCTCGCCCCTGAGCCGCCTCTGCCGTTCTGGCTTGAGGCGCTCGACGTTCAGATTGCCCACGCCCCGGCGTTTTTCGATTCGCGGCCGGTCATTCTCGATTTCGGGCTATTGCCGCCCGATCAGCCGAATGTTGCCGAGCTGATCCAGAGTCTTGCCGATCGCGGCATCCGGATTATCGGAACCGAAGGGGCCCATCCGTCCTGGCTCGGTATTGCCAAATGGGGTGGCCCGATCGGACCGGCGGCCCCGGCATCTCGTGGCAACGGGACCGTGAGGCCGACAGGGCGAATCAGCGCCGTGCCAGAGGAATCGCGCCAGGAATCGCGCCAGGAACCGAGTACGCCGGAGGCCATGCCGGCGCCACAGTCTGTCCCTTTGGCATCCCCGCAGGCCACCGGTGGCGCGGCGGAAGGCCCGACCTTGCTGGTCGAGCAGGCACTGCGCTCCGGTCAGCAAATCGTGCATGAGGCGGGGGACGTGACGATTCTCGGCGCGGTCGCCTGGGGCGCCGAAATCATCGCGGGCGGTTCGATCCATGTCTATGGCGCGCTGCGTGGCCGGGCGATCGCCGGGTTTTGCGGCAACAAGCGTGCCCGGATCTTCTGTCGGCGATTGGAGGCGGAGCTGCTTGCGATCGATGGTCTTTATCGCACTGCCGAGGAATGGGATCCCGCCTTGCATGGCGCTCCGGCGCAGGCTTGGCTCGATGGCGAAACGATGATGCTTGCCCCGATGGACTGACAAGAGGCGAGCGAGAGGGAAAGGAGCCGAACGCGATGGCGCAAGTCGTGGTGGTCACATCCGGCAAGGGCGGCGTGGGCAAGACCACTTCCACCGCAGCCCTCGGCGCGGCCCTTGCGCAAGGGGGCGGGAATGTCGTGGTGGTGGATTTCGATGTCGGGCTGCGCAACCTCGATCTGGTGATGGGCGCCGAACGCCGCGTCGTGTTCGATCTCGTCAATGTCGTGCAGGGGGACGCCAAGCTCCATCAGGCGCTGATCCGCGACAAGCGGCTCGAAAACCTCGCACTTTTGCCGGCGTCGCAGACCCGGGACAAGGACGCGCTGACTTCGGAAGGCGTCACACGCGTGGTTGCCGAACTGCGTGACAAGTTCGATTGGATTCTGTGCGACAGCCCTGCCGGGATCGAACGCGGTGCCACGCTTGCCATGCGGCATGCCGATGTCGCCGTGGTGGTGACCAATGCCGAAGTTTCCTCCGTGCGCGATTCCGACCGCATCATCGGGCTGCTCGATTCCAAGACCGAGAAGGCCGAGCGCGGCCAGCGGATTCCGAAACATTTGCTGCTTACCCGCTATGATGCCGCTCGCGCATCCCGTGGAGAGATGCTGAAGACCGAGGACGTGCTGGAGATTCTGTCGATTCCTTTGCTTGGCATCATCCCCGAAAGCCAGGAAGTGTTGCGTGCATCCAATATCGGTGCGCCGGTGACTTTGGCGAACCCCACCTCTTCCCCCGCGCGTGCCTATGCCGAGGCGGCGCGGCGTCTCAAGGGCGAGCAGATTCGCGTCAGCGTCCCGGTTGAGAGAAGCGGCTTCTTCGGCAAGCTGTTCGGCCGGAGGGCCGTGGCATGAACCTCCTCACGCTGTTTCGCCGACGGGAATCCGCCCCCGTGGCGCGCGAGCGGCTGCAGGTTCTGCTCGCACACGAGCGCGCGGTGGTCGGGGGCTCGGACCTCGTCGCCGTGCTGCAGGAAGAGATCCTGACGGCGATCGCCAAGCATGTGGCGGTGGATCGCGACAAGGTGCAGGTGAAGCTTGATCGTGGTGATCCGATATCGACGCTCGAAATCGATATCGAAGTGCCGACCCTGATGCGTGCGGCCGTTGCCGGCCACGGCTGATTTTGGCCCTTACCTCTGGTTTGTGAAACCCGGCGGGTCGCCAGTTTGGCTTATGGCTCGCGCAGAACGGCTGGCGGTTCTGTGGAAACCGGGGGACGATCACAAAATTTAGCCTGGGGCATGACGATCAAAGAAATCGCTGCGCCCCAGGCGTGAGGCTGCGATGCTTCACATGCACCCGATCGGCGCTTCCTTGAACACTTGGGCTGCACCCTCAACACTCGTCGCTTTGTTCCAGCGGTCGATCCATGTATCGACATTTGCAGCCGTGATGACCGGCATAGCCTGAGGCACGAACTCAGGATATTTGCAGTTCTTGTTGGTCAGAAGATTGTGGATAATGCTGACCGTCTGGTAGCCCCAGCCCCAGTAATCCTGCCCCACCAGCGCCTCGACATAACCCATCTTGACGAACGGCATTTGCGTCGGGGCGCAGTCAGTGGCGAACACCTTCACCTTGCCTGCGTTCTTGATGAGCTGGGGCATGCCGCTCATCTTGCCGAAAAGCGGCGTGCCGGCGGTCATCAACAGCGCTGCCGCATCGGGATGGGCCAGGAGAAGATTGTCCGTCATGTCCTGTGCTTTGAGGAGATCATCATAATTGAAGAACGGGCCGATTGTCTTGATGCCCGGATATTGCTTGAAGACGTCGGTGGCGGCCTTCAGCCGCGTATTCTGATCGGTGTCACCCGGGCCACCGCTTTCGAGCACAACGAGGCCGCTATGGCCGATTCCCTTGACGACCAATTCGCCCAGCGTCTGCCCGACCTTGTAATTGTTCACGCCATAATAAAGGATGCGTTTGCTCCCCGGGACGTCCGAGTCCCAGGTGGTAACGATGATCCCTTGATCGATAGCTCTGTTTATTGGCGCGATCAGCGGTTGCGGCGCCGCGGCGGTCACCGCAATGGCGTCGACATGGCGCGATATCAGGTCATCAAGAATCTGTGCCTGCTTGTTGGCATCCTCGTTGGTCGGACCCGACCAGATGACATCGACATCGCCAATCTCCTTCGCACGTTGTTCGGCCCCATAGTGGCCATAGGTGAAGACCAGGATATCCAGCGCCTTTGGAACGATAGCGATGCTGTACCGTCGTGCCGCACGGGCGATCGCGGGACGGAAGAGTGGTGCCGTGGCGGCCAGCGCTGCCACTCCGCCGCCCAGCTTCAACAAGCCTCGACGAGCCGTGAGCCGTGTGGTTTTTTCTGTTTTGGTAGGCATGATTTCGTTTCTCCCATTTTTGCCTTATCGTTTCGTCGGCAACGTCTTTCGCTGGAATGTCGCCCGCGATCACATTAGAGCGTGATGATTTTAGGTCATCACGCTCTAGGTTTATTTTCTCGATCGATTTCATGGCTTTGGCGGATCGCGAAGCGATCCACCAGAAGCCATATTGATCTAGATCCACGGGTGAACCCCAATTTCCTGGCAAGGGTTCGCCTGGCTCGGTTGCAGGCGAACCCTTGCCAATTTCGTCTCAGCGCTCGCCGTCATATTCCACGATATAGAGGCCAGCACTGAAGTCGGTGCAGTAGCAGATGCCATTTCGGTCCACGAACACATCAGCGGAGTGCAGGACCACGGGGCGATTGGGTCGCGGATCGACGAGCTTCTTCGGAGCGGGCGGAACGCAAGCGCCGACTTCGACCGGACGAAACTTGTCACTGATATCGAACACACGCAGGCCGGCATTCTGGTACGTGGCGAAAATCAATGTCTCGCTGACCAGGCCGTTCGGCCGATTCTCGTAGATATTGTGTGGCCCGAAATGGCCACCGATAGCGACATAATCGCTGTCTGAGGGCTCGGGGAAAGTGGCGATGCTGATCGGGTTGGATTTCACGCGGTTGTCGAACACCCAGATCGGTTTCTCACCATCCTCCTTATTATCGAGCACGGTCTCATCCACAACGATCAGCAGGTCTCTGTTCGGCAAAGGAAGGGCGTTGTGCGTGCCGCCGCCGAATGGCGGCGCCCAAACCTTATGTACGATGAGATGGGGGTTGGTGCGATCGGCCACATCGACCACTGCGAGGCAAGCATCGCGCCAGCTGCAATAGGCGATGTCATCGTGGATGATCGCGTGATGGAGCCCGAAACGACCGACTTCGCTCGGCCAGTTCGGCTTCTCTCCGGCTGCCAGATTCATTCCTGGCAACCAGTATTTGCCGGCAAGCTGCGGCTTCGCCGGATCCGCCATGTCGATGGTCACCAGGATGTAATCGCTGAAGCCGTCCAGGAGCGCCGAGGCGTAGGCCCACCGGCCGCCCGTATACCAGCAACGATGGAGGCCGCCGCCTTCCACCGGCATGAAGCCGATCTGCCGCGGCGCGCCCGGCGTGCTGACATCATACACGGCAAGCCCGGCCGACCAGTTCCGTTCGCCTGCGGGGGCAGCGTGAAAGCTTCCCTTTCCCTTGTAGTAGTTTTTTTCGTCGGCAAGCTCGGCTTGTGCAAACATGTCTTTCGCATGGACAACGAGCAGAAGATCATCCTGCTGCTGCAAATGAAGTGTCCAGGTGTTTGGCGGGGCGGGAACGAACAGAACCGGAGCGGGCTTTGTCGGGTCGCTGACGTTCACGACAGAGAAGCCTTTCGAAAAGATGTGCCCGATATAGGCATGACCCTTGTGCACCATGATCTGCACGCCGTCTGCACGGCCGCCACCCTGGTCCGAGTGTCCGAGGATGCGCATGTTGCGTGCATAGCTCGGTGTCGAAAGCTCAACCATATGACCTCTTCCTTCCATGTTTCACGATTTTGCCCCCGGTCCAGGAAGGTCGAGCATCCCGACTCGCGGCTCGGATTTTGATGCCACTTCCTAAGCCCGGCCTTGAGCCTATTCATCGGGATGGCCGCAGGCTGGTGACCGCAGGGATAATTCTGCTGATCCTCCGCTTGGAATAGCGCAGCACTATAGTCGGAGCCGGATGGGGTGGAAAACTCTCCCCGACCGACTGTCGATGGGCCCAAGCGACGCAGATTGGCGGAGGCAAACGCGATCGCGTGATCGCGAAGCGCCTCCGTCAGGCATGCCTCCGCGCACAACGGTCTCAGATCGGGGATCTCACGCCTGGCGGGCGCGCCATTCATTTGACCACACCGGTTTGGATCCTTGGCCGCACAGTCGGCACATCCCATCCTCCTGATCGTGAACCCGTTTCATTTTCGGGCTGGTCCTTATTCTTCCCTTTGGTTCTTCCATCTGGTCAGCGCCAATCCGCATCCGGACTCATGCTTTGAAACAGTCTTCGGTCATTCCTCGAGATGGTGCAGCAGAAGGACGTCTATCATCACTGCGGCGATGAGTATGACGCCCTTGACCACGTCATAGATATAAACCGATGCGTTGATGAGATTGAGGCCGTTGTTGATGACAACCAGAAGGACCGCCCCCAGGATGCTTCCGGCAATCGTGCCGCGGCCACCCAACAGGCTGGTTCCACCCACCACGACGGCGGTGATTACGGTAAACTCGAACCCTGTCCCAAGACTCGCCTGCAGCGTGCCCACCTGGCTGATGATGATCAGCCCGGCTATGGCAGTGCAGAGTCCGGATACACCGTAAGCCACCAATCTCATTCGATCGACCGGCAGGCCTGTCTCCACCGCAGAACGTTGCGATCCGCCGATCGCGTACAAATAGCGGCCCACGGGTGTCCGGCCGAGGACCAGGGTGCCGATCGCGGCGACGGCGATCATGACATAGACGGGCAGGCCGACGCCGAACATCTCCCTTCGGCCGAGATACATCACTGCGCTATGCAGGAACGCCTTGTCGCTTGCCCCGACCATCTTCAGGGCAGCGCCGCGGAAGGCAAACATTGTCGCCAGCGTGGCTATGAGCGCGTTGATCCTGAGGCCGGTGATGAGCAGACCGTTGAGCAGACCAAGAACGAGGCCCGCCGCCAGCCCGACCGGATAGACCCAGGCATTCACCGCGGCTGCCTCTCCCGCCTTGGCACCGGGCACGACCGCGATCATCCAAGCGATGGTCATGGCAAGCGACATCAGCGACCCGATCGAAATATCAATCTCTGCGATGATGATCACGAAGGTCATTCCCACCGCCGCAATTGCGGTGGCCGCTGACTGCAGGAGAATATTGTCGAGATTGCTCACACTGAAAAAGGGCTTGGAAACGCTGGCAAACAGAATAGTGATGATGACGAGCATCACGATAAGGGAATATCTCTGGACGCTGGCCACCCAGGACCGGTTGACCCTAACGGCGATCACAGCGGCCTTCCCGTGGAGGCCATCTGCACGATGGCGTTCGGATCGAACTGCGATCGGCCCAATTCGCCGACAATCCGCCCCTTGTGCAGCACCAGCACGCGATAGGATAGGGCAAGCAGCTCCGGCAGGTCGGAACTGATCAGGAGCACTCCAAGACCTTTCTTCGCCAGTCGCCCGACCAGGGCGTGGATTTCAGCCTTGGCTTTCACGTCGATACCCTTGGTCGGTTCATCCAGAATGCAGATCACGGGCTTCGTGGCAAGCCATCGGGCTATGATGCATTTCTGCTGGTTGCCACCGGAGAGAGCGAGCATTGGTGCCTCCAATCCCGGCAGGCGAATGCCGTGGTCTCGCACCAGATCGGCCGCACGCTTGCGCTGCCTGTTGAGGGAGAGCAATCCGGCTCTTGCCTTCAGCCTGTTCAGGATGGCAGAGGTCAGGTTCTCGCGCACGCTGCGGCCTGAAAAGACCTGATCCGCCCTTCGATCTTCCGAGACCAGGGCCACGCCTCGCGCTTTCGCTGTTTCCGGCGTCCGGTGCGTGAACGGCCGGCCGCAGACTTCGACGGTTCCGCTCGCCGGGCGGATACCAAAGATCGCTTCTGCGACCTCGGATCGGCCCGCTCCCATGAGCCCAGCCAACCCCAGGATTTCGCCGGCGCGGAGTTCGAAGCTGATGCCATGAAGCAGCCGACCATCGGACATATCGTCCACCCGAAGGATTACGTCGGTTGGCGCGGTGTCCCCAGCCCTTTGTGAGGAAGACGCTAGATTGGCGTCGATTCCAGCCAGCTCACGACCCACCATGAGATTGGAAAGCTGTTTCTCGTCGATTTCGGAGGGGGTTCCGGTGCCGACGATCCTGCCGTCGCGGAGAACCACGATACGATCGGCCAGCTCGTAAACTTCCTCCATGAAGTGCGTGATATAAACGAGCGCGTACCCGCGCGTGCGCAGGCGTCGCACCACTTCGAACAACCGTCGCCGCTCAGGAAGGCTCAGAGACGTCGTCGGTTCGTCGAAGATCAGCATGGTGGAGGCTCGGCGCAGAGCTTTGGCGACCTCGACGAGCTGGCGCTCCGCCAGGGAAAGTCTTTCAACCAGTTGATGTGGATCAATCCCGCCATCGAAGAAATCGCCCAGAAGGCGGACCGCCTCTTGGCTCATATCGGTGCCGTTGACGAGGCCGTGCCGCGCAGGAAGCGTGCCAACCCCCATATGCACATTCTCGGCAACGGAGAGATTGGGGAAAAGACTGAGCTCCTGATGAATGGCCGCGATTCCGAATGCGCTAGCATCGCGAGTCGTCAATCGTGAATAGGTCTTATCGCCAAAAGTGATCGCGCCGGCGTCCGGGGAAACCAGTCCGCACAGGATGTTCTTCAGCGTGGATTTCCCGGCTCCGTTCTCTCCCATAAGGGCGACGACCTCGCCCTTCGACACCGAGAAGCTGACGTCTCGTACCACCCACACGCCTGAATAGCTTTTTCCTACGCCTTCGAGGTTTATCAGCGGCTTGCCCGGCAGCTCCTCGTTTCGGGCGTTTTGTGCTGATTCGAAATCTTGTCTCATCGAACTCGAATCTCTATCCGGCGTCGGGCGTTAAGTGTTCAAGTCAAGTGTTCGAACGCGGGGCTGAAGCTCAACCCGTGTCCGGGTCGCTCTGGAAGAACGAAATCGCCGCCGACAATCTCCGGAACACCGTCGAACAGATTCCAGGTCCATTCCTTGTGTTCGGCCATCAGGCCGTTTGGAACCGCGGCGACGAGCTGCGCCTGGAACTCCGGCATGATATGGCTGACGACGGGCACGTTGAATGCGTCTGCCAGTGCCGCAATCTTTATCCATGTTGATATCCCGCCCACATGCATGACATCGATCATCGCGATGTCCACCGATCCTGCTTCAAGCATAAGCCGGTACGGGGTAACGCCCCAGTTATTCTCTCCAGCCATGACCGGGGTCGATAGTGCCCGGGTGATTCGCGCCAGCCCTGCATAGTCATCGCCGCGCGTGGGGTCCTCCAGCCAGAAGAGTCCGACCTCTTCGAGACGCCGGCCAATCGCAATCGCTTGGCCGACCGACCAGCGCTCGTTGATATCGCAACCAAGCTTGACATGTTCGCCCACGATTTCGCGCACGAGCCGCGCACGTTCGAGTTCCTGCTCCGGCGAGACGGTGTCGCCGAGGGCGAGGTGAATCTTCATGTGCCGGAATCCCCTGGCCAAGATCCGCTCGGTAACGCAAGCAAGATCGCCGTTGGATACATCGCGGTGCACCTGCCCGCTGGCATAGGCCGGTACACGCTGACGGAAACCGCCGAGAAGCTTCCAGAGGGGCTGCCCAGCTTCCTTGCCTCTGATGTCCCAGAGAGCGCAGTCGATGGCCGACAACGCCACGTTGAACATCCCGCTGCTCGCCAGGGTTGCCGCATGCTGGCGTAAATTTCCCGTCACGTTCTCGATGCGCGCTGGGTCTGCGCCAATCGTCAACTCAGCGAGCTCCTCCACCATTCCTGCCAAAGGGCGTGTCAGTCCGCCAGGCACGAAGGCGATCCCGATTCCTTCCGGACCCTGGTCAGTTCGTATACGTATCGTAACGATCTGACGCACCTTCGGTTGGCGCTCTGGCAAGAGGGGTGAAGGCCCTCCGTCAGGAACGGAGACTACGCGTACCCGCACAGAGGCAATGCGCATCTTTCGTCCTCGTCCGTCGGTCGCTCGGCCTCAGCCGCTGCCCCCGTCCTGCCGGGCAGGAGAACTGGCCGCAACATTCGATTCACCGACCCGGCGCTGAATGAGCCACGTTCCCAAAGCGCTGCCGAGGGCAATCAGGACCCCGATGACAATCATCTGATCCCAGAATTGCGCACCAAGCAGATCGAGGCCCGCAGCCAGCATGGTGATCAGAAGGGCGCCGCTCGCCGAACGGGTGATTCCGCCTTCCCCTCCGGTCAGGGAGGTGCCGCCGAGCACGGCCGCTCCGATGATTTGCAGCAGCAACGGATCGCCAGCGGTCGGCTCCGCGTCGCCCAGGCGCATCATGAACACGAATGCCGCAAAGCCGCTCAGCGCGCCGGCGATCAGATAAACCTGAAATGTCACGCGCTTGACATCGACACCGGAAAAGATTGCCGCACGCGGATTGGTGCCGATCAAATAGATTTTCTGGCCGAATAGGCTGCGACTCAAGATCAGGCCTGTCAGTATGGTGACGACGAGCCCGATCACGAAGACGAACGGGATATCGAGGATATTCCATTCTCCGCCCTCCAACATGATCGTCGGCAATCGACCGACGGACATGCCCCCTGTGAGCAGGAAGGCGATCGCCCGTGTTGTGAGCAGCATCCCGAATGTCATGATGAATGGCTGGAGACCGATGCGGGAAATACCGAAGCCGTTCAGGGCGCCCGCCGTGATGCCGACAGCCAGGCAAACGAGCACGCCCAGAGGAGCGGAACCCGTAAAGTGCATTCCGTAGGCGCCGGAAATAGACGCAAGGCTGATAATCGCTCCGACCGAAAGATCGATGCCGCCGATAAGCAGCACCAGAGTCTCCCCGCTGACAGCGATCAAGATGACCGAGAGCTGCCGCATAATATTCTGTAGATTGAAAACAGACAGAAACCCATCGACGGTGAAGGAGAATACCAGCGCAACCAGAATAATGACTGGCAGCATTGGAAGTTTTCGGAAAGCGCGCATCAGCCGCCCGAGACCGGACACGCTGATGCGTGCCGGTCCACGGGACGAGCCAACCGCGAGGCCTGAAGGCGCGTGTCCTGTGAGATTGCCCGGCTTCGGCAGTCCGTTCACTCCGAACAACCCCATACTTTGGCCGATGTCTGGGCAAAATTGGCGGGCGTATAAATGACCCCCGGAATGCGCAGGATGCGGTTGGCGCCGGTTGGCCCTTTTCCGGTTTTCGCCATATCAATGATAACCTTGATCGTATCGTAGGTCATGAGCGCGAACGGCTGGGCCACACCGACATCCATATAGCCCTCCCTCACACCCGCGCAGCCCTGCGGATCGCCATCGACGGAAAGGACGATCACGTGGTTGGGAGCGCCAACCTTGGCATATCGTCCAACTTTCTGCAGCGCCGACCATACCGGCGGCAGCATACCGTCGGAAGCGGAGAAGACGGCACCCAAATCAGGGTTTGCTTCGAGTGCGTTCTCCATGCCGGCGAGGGCCGGCTCAGGGTGCCAGTCCGTCGGGATTTCCGCGACGATCCGTATATTGGAGTGACCCTTGATTCCCGCCTTGAAGCCCTTGTCGCGCTCAATCCCGTTATATTGGCTCAGCGCCCCTTGGATGTCGGCGACTTTGATCGACTTGTCGCCGACGAGCTTCACGAGTTGCTCCGCGGCGTGCAGCCCGTCCGCGTAGGGATCCGATCCGGCGAAGAAATCGACCGTGCTGATATCCGCTGGTGCCTGGTCCATTGTGACGAGCGGGACATGCGCCGCACGCGCGCGTGTTATATCCTGTAGAACCGCTTCATAATCCCACGGAATATCGATGATTCCGCTCACTCCCTGGGCGATGCAGGTATCGATCTGGGATGACTGGCGCTGCGCATCCTCGTTGGCGACCTCGACAATCAATTTTGAAACCCCGAGCTCTTGTGCCGCTGCTCGCCAGAGTCGCAACTGGCCCTCTCGAGAAGAGTTCACCTTGTCAAGAGAAATGCAAATCTTGAGGCCAGCTCCGGGCTTGTCCGTCGCATGGGCCGAAACCCCGCCAAGGGTGACGCTGCCCAACACAGCAAGACCTATCATAAGCCATTTGGAGCACATGGTCAGCATCCTCGCTTTCTCCCTATTTTCTCGCTTTTCGTAAGTTTTTCACTGGATTGTTGTCAGCTTGCCTCCAAACCGCAAAATACAGCACGCCACTTATTGCGCTGTCGATCCATTGAATGGAGACCCTACTCTGCGCTGGAGGCTATAATTCCTGCTGAGACAACGCGAAAACAAACACACTGCACCGCAATGGCAGGTTCCAAGAATCCGCCCTGGGCATCGTTTCGCTCTGATCTGACTCTAGATCCGAGGGTTTCGTTCCGCCCACGTCTCCGACCTTGGCAAGCGCAATCGGCATTGGGGCAGGCTTTTCGCCCGATAAGGGTCTGCTGCACCATTGCTTTTCGGGTGCGAAATGCACCATTTCCTCCCCCTCCCGCAAAGTAAGCAGGTAGTCAGGTTGCTTGACACGGTAGAGCCCATTCAGCTTTGCTGTCAATCCGGGCACGAGACGGAGCGGGAATCAAATTGGTCCGGTTTGAGTCTGACCCGGCGAGTCTGGAGCCACGATGGGCCTCCACTTGATCTGGTTGGTGATTCGATATGACCGGCATGCGCAAGCATTGTCGCATCGTCCAACGATGAGGGGACTCACGCCAAGCAACAGAAGCTGGATGCGTGGCCACATCTCTTCACCGCTGTGACGGAACGCATCTTCTGCGGAGAAGAATCGTGTCCGTTGACTTCGATGGGATCGATCGGCCGGATCGGAAGGTCAAGAATGGCTCAGCACTTGTCGTTGCAGGGCGCACGCCCAATGGCGGCGCAGCCGAATGTTCCTGGGCGTCTTGCCAATTGGCCTGCTGCGTGGAGGTGCCTAAGATAGGCGAGCACATCGGTAACTGTGGCCATCTTTCAATAGGTCAGACAGGGTCATCATGTTTACGGTTATAGCGCCCCCAAGGACTTTGACCGCTGAAGTCGCCGCGAAGCTTGCCGACATGATCGAGACAGGCGCGTTATCGCCAGGTCAGAAACTCCCTCCTGAACATGAGCTGGTGGCGTCTCTTAAAGTAAGCCGGTCGGTTCTTAGGGAGGCGGTTGCGACATTGCGGGCTGAAGGAATGGTGAACAGCCGGCGGGGAGCCGGTGTGTTCGTCAGCGAAACACCGAATCGCCGGCCTTTCCGTCTAGCGCCAGGAGAGCTCGACGCCATTCCGAGGATACTCGAGGTTCTGGAGCTTCGGGCCGGTGTCGAAATCGAAGCGGCTGGCCTCGCTGCATTGCGCGGCAGCAGGGAACAAAAACAGGAGATCAGGGCGATCGCCGTCCGCATTCGGCAGGATATGCTCAGAGGCGATTCGGGTGTCGAGGCCGATTTTTCGTTTCATATGAAAATTGCGGAAGCAACGGGCAATCCGCGGTTTCCGGATTTCATAAAATATCTCGGTGGGCTGCTCATTCCGCGACGAGGGGTCAAAATGGAGACGACGGCTTCAGGCCAAAGGGCCTATGCAGACATTTTGTATGAGGAACATAGCGCGATAGAGCACGCGATTAGGCTCGGTGATGCCAATGGCGCGCGTACGGCCATGCGAAGGCATCTGATAATCGGCGCCGTGGAACGTTACAGGGCGAGAGCGCTGGTGTCCTCACCCGCCGACCCCGAAGAAACGCGACGGGAAACCACAGCTGAAGTGGCGATGGCGCACGAGCCGGTACCCGGGCAAAAGGTTGACTCGAATCGCGAACGAGAGGGCGCAGAAGATGTTTCGAAAGTTGGACTGACGGTCGCCAGATTGCCGCGACGATGATCTTTCTTGCTCTCTGATATCGCCATGTGAGTGTCGTGGGACAGGCGGTCCGGAATATCGATCGGCAGAGTGGCAAGCGCGGTCCGCCGCGCGAAGGGGTTCGCGCCTGCTGCACAATGGCGCAGACAAAAGATGTCACCCAGCCAGTTGGCATCCTGCTCGGCATCCCGGCGGGCGCGTTTGTCGCTGTTATATGGATGGTCTGGCTGTTTCGTCTGGCGGTCCCCGTTCAGTAGGATCCGTGATATCGCGACAATGGAGGACCGGGAGCTCGTCGGGCGCAAAGCGATTCCAGCGTGGTCTCAGAGACTGTTTGAGAATGCGACTGTGGTGGTCGTCCGACGCGTCTTTCTGCGCTTCCGGTGCTCACGGCCCTCGAAGGCCACTCCGCTCCGGTTCTCGAAAGCCGCGCCGGCCGGCGCCTGCGGCGCCCCCAACTTGGAACGAACCGACTCACCACAGTGCATTCTCAAACAGTCTCTCAGCCTATCCACGGCCACTCGCGAAGGCCGTGGTCGTCAAGTTCGCCAACCGTGTCGTCCCTGTCGTCCGATAACGCCCTGCCGAGGCGGTATTTCACCGAACCGCTTTCTAGGGTTGGAACTCATAACCAGTAGCTGACGGTTGCGGCGATGCAGACGGCGGCATGGAAGTTGACGGCGAGACGATCATAGCGTGTAGCGACGTGACGAAAGTCCTTGAGCCGGTTGAACATCTGCTCGATGGCATTCCGGCTTTTGTAGAGATAGGGGGAGAAGCAATTTTTCCAGATCCGTGTGACCTTCGGCGGAATGTTGGGTGCCGCCCCCTTTGCCTCGATTTTCTGACGCACGGCGTTGGTGTCGTATCCCTTGTCGC
>DATJLS010000032.1:0-104337 GCA_035509315.1 Acetobacteraceae bacterium
CCGGCAGGTTGCCCGGCGCGCGCCATGCCTGGCTGGTCGGCGCGCTTGCCGCGAGCGCCGTCACCACTGGAGCAATGGGGTTCACCACGGTTTTGCCGGTGCTGATTGCGCTTCGCTTCGCCGGCGGGGTGGCGAGCGCGCTCGGACTCGTGCTTGCGTCGGCGATCGTGCTCGAGGTGCTGGTCGAAGCCGGCCAGGTCCGGCTTTCCTCGCTGCTCTTTGCGGGCGTGGGTGCGGGGATCACTGTTTCCGCGGTGCTCGTCTCCGCCCTGCGCGCTGTGGGAATCGGCTGGTCGGGAATGTGGGTGGCAAGCGGGGCGCTCTCGCTTCTTGGTGCGGCCGTGGTCGCTCTGTTGATGCCGTCGGGTGAGGCTCTGCTCGCGCAAGCCCGCGAGGGCCGCGCCGTCGTGAGCCCCGCGCTGGTCCGGCTGATCGCCGCCTACGGGCTGTTCGGGTTCGGTTACGTGATCACGGCCACCTTCCTGGTCGCGATCGTGCGGGCCGATCCGCATCTTCGTGTGCTCGAACCAGTGATCTGGGTGGTGGTCGGGCTGGCTGCCACGCCGTCCGTCGCGCTCTGGACGCGGTTTGCCGGAAAGATCGGGCTGGCGCAGGCCTTCGCGCTTGCCTCGCTGGTCGAGGCGGTCGGGGTCGCGGCGAGCGTGGCCTGGCGGACCGAGGCCGGGGTCTTCCTCGCGGCAGTGCTGCTTGGCGGCACGTTCGTCGGGATCACGGCGCTCGGGCTCGTGCGGGCGCGGGCGATCGCAGGCGGTGGCGGGCGGCAGGTGCTGGCCTTGATGACGAGCGCCTTCGGGCTCGGGCAGATCATCGGGCCGAGCTTTGCAGGCTGGCTCGCGCAGGGGCGCGCGGGCGCTATCGGGGGCTTCGGCGCGCCCTCTGCCGTGGCGGCCGCGGCCTTGGTCGTGGCGGCTCTGCTCGCCAGGAAAGGGTGAGTTCAGATCAATATGGCTTCTGGCGGAATCCGGGCACCCCGCGACGGGGTCCCCGCCACGGGGTCCCCGCGAACAAGTTCGCGGGGTGCCCCGGACTTGTCGGCGGGATGCCCAGAACATGTTCGCGAGGACCCCCGGCGCAGAGCGATCCGCCAAGGCCATGAAATTGATCGAGAAATCAAAGGAGGAGCGCGATGACCTGGAATCATCACGCTCCGACAGCAAGGCTTGAGGAAACGGGTGCTGCTCCCAAAGTTGGATGCGTTCATGAAAAGGAGTGGGGGAGATGGCTCAGGCGACCTTGGGCGGTGGTTGCTTCTGGTGCCTGGAGGCGGTGTACCAGGGTGTGCGGGGGGTGAGCGCTGTGAAGTCCGGCTATGCTGGCGGGCACTTTGCGAACCCGACTTACGAACAGGTCTGCACCGGCAGGACAGGCCACGCCGAGGTGGTGCAGATCACCTTCGATCCGGCGATCGTCAGCTACGCGGATCTGCTTCGGATTTTCTTCACCATCCATGATCCGACCACGCTCAACCGGCAAGGCAACGATGTCGGGACGCAATACCGCTCCATCATTCTGACGCATGATGAGGAGCAGGCGGAGACCGCGCGGGCGGTGATCGCGGAGATTGCGGGAGAAAATCTGTGGGCGGGAAAGATCGTGACCGAGATCGTGCCGCTCGAGCGATTCTGGCCGGCGGAGCCGGAGCATGACGACTACTTCAACCGCAATCCTTACAGCGGCTATTGCCGTGCCGTGGTCGCGCCCAAGGTGCTGAAGTTCCGCAAAGGATTCGCACATCTCATGAAGGCGGCGGCGTAGCCCCCATCCTCAATTGGGCAAATTGGGGATAAGCGGGTTCGATTGCTGGAGCGCATTCGCGGTGGGCAGTTCGTTCGCGCTCCAGCCGCCGCCCAGATCCTCGATCAGGCTCACGCTTGCAAGCAGGCGGTTCTGCTGCACGGTGAGCAGGGATTCCTGGTCGGCGAGCTGGGTGGTCTGGGCAACCACCACCGCCGTGTAGGCTTGCGTTCCGGCCTCGTATTCGTTGAGCGTGATGGTCACTTCCTCGGTCGCGGAGGCGACCGCCGCTTGCTGCGCCTGATACTCCTCGGCAAGGATGCGCAGGGAGGAGAGCTGGTCTTCGACGCCCTGAAAGGCCGTGAGCACGGTATTGCGATAATTGGCGACACTTTCGTCATAGGCGGCCGCGGCGGCCGCGACGGCCGCGCTGCGCTCGCCACCCTGGAAAAGCGATTCGGTCGCGTTCGCGCCAAGCGACCAGATTCGGTTCGAGAGCTGAATGAGCGAGCCGACCGGGTTGCCGACATAGCCGAAGACCGCCGAAAGATCGACAACCGGATAGTAGGCGGCCACCTGGACGCCGATCAGCGCATTCTCCTCATCCATGGTGCGCTCCGCGGCGGCGATGTCCGGGCGGCGTTCGAGCAGCGTGGAGGGGATGCCGGCGGGCACGACGGGAACATTGCTCGCGAGCGTGCCAGGCGGAATGGTGAGATCTGCTGGGGGCTTGCCGATCAGCACCGCGATCGCATGCTCGAACTCGGCGCGGGCAACGCCGGCGGCAATGGCCGAGACTTGGGCGTTCTGCACCTGCACCAATGCCGCCAGCACGTCGGAGCGCGCCGCGACGCCGGCGGCGTACTGATTCTGCGTGATGACCAGGGTGCGGCGGAATGCCGCGACTGTGTCCTGCAGCAGCTTTTCATCGGCATCGGCGGCGCGAAGCTGGAAATAATCCGAGGCCAGGGCGGCCTGCTCGGAAAGCTCGGCTTCGGCGAGGTCTGCGGCACTCACCTGCGCGGCGGCGACGTTGGCCTGCACCTGGCGGCGGATCGCGCCCCAGAGATCGAGGTCCCAGGCGCCGGTGCCTTCGAGGGTATAATTGGTGGCGGTGACGGGTTCGGCAGAGAAGGCGGCAGTGGTGCCGCCACCGCTCAGGCTGCCGCGGCTGCTCGATTGGCGCGTCACGCCGGCATTGGCCGAGAGGGTCGGGTAAAGGCCGGCGCGGGCCTCGTCCACCAGCGCGCGGGCCTGGAAATAGGCCGCGACATCGGCGCGGACCGTCTGGTTGGAGACATTGACCTGACGTTCGAGCGAATCGAGCACCGGGTCATTGAAGACCGACCACCAGGCCCCGCGATTGATGCTTTCCTGCGGCTGGGCAACGACCCAGCCGGAAAGCTCTTTGTAATGGGTCGGCACGATCGCGGCCGGCCGGTGATAATTGGGGCCCACCATGCATCCGCCAAGAAGCAGAAGAGTCGCGAGAGAGACGAGAGAGAGGCGCCGTACCCTCATTCCCCCGGCTCCACGGCGGGAGCGTGGCCGGAGAGCCGACGCAGCCAGAGGCTGAAGCGATCGAGATAGAGATAGATGACCGGCGTCGTATAGAGCGTGAGCACCTGGCTCACGATCAGGCCACCGACGATGGAGATGCCGAGCGGCTGGCGCAGCTCTGCCCCATAGCCCTGGCTCAGCACGAGCGGCAGCGCGCCAAGGATGGCGGCGAGCGTCGTCATCATGATCGGGCGAAAGCGCAGGATGGCCGCTTCGCGAATGGCGCGGCGCGGCGTGAGATTGCGGCTTCTTTCGGCGTGGATCGCGAAGTCGATCATCATGATCGCGTTCTTCTTGACGATGCCGATGAGCAGGATGAGTCCGATCAGGGAGATGACGGTGAATTCGACGTGACAGAGCATGAGCGCGAGGAGTGCACCGACACCTGCGGAGGGGAGCGTGGAGAGGATGGTGATCGGATGGATGGTACTCTCATAGAGGATGCCAAGCACGGTATAGACGGCGAGCAGCGCGGCAAGGATCAGCAGAGGCTCCTCCGAGAGCGACTGGACGAAGATCTGCGCGGTGCCGGCGAAGGAGCCATGAATCGAGGCGGGCACGCCGATCTTGAGCATGGTCTGGCGAATGGCTGCGCCGGCTTCGCTCAACGATTTTCCCCGGGCGACATTGAAGGAGATCGTCGAGGCCACGAAGAGGCCCTGATGGTTGACGGAAAGCGGTGTGGTTCCTGGAGCGAAACGAGCGAAGGCGGAGAGCGGCACCATCGTCTCCGCGCCCGTGCTGACCGCCGTGCCGCTCGAGGCGCTGGCATTGCCCGAAGTCGCGATCGCATTGAGCGCGGCATTGCGCGCGGCGTCAGAGGCGATTGCGGCGGCGGAAAGGCTCGAGGAGGAGCTGGCGACCGTGCCGAAGGCGAAACCGGATGTCGAGGTGCCGGCGGCGGACGCGCCTGAGGTGCTGACATAGATGTCCTTGAGGATCGTCGGGCTCTGCCAGTATTGCGGCGCCACCTCCATGACGACATGGTACTGGTTCATCTGGCGATAGATGGTCGAGACTTGGCGCTGACCGAAGGCATCGTAGAGCGTATTGTCGATCTGCTGGGGCGTGATGTTGAGGCGGGCAGCGGTGGCGCGGTCGATCTCGACATTGGCCTCGAGCCCCCCCTGCTGCTGATCGGAATTGACATCGCGCAGCACTGAAGAATGGGCGAGCGCCGCTTCGAGCTTCTGGGTCCATTCATAAACCTCGGGCGCCGAGCTCCCCTGCAGAGTGAACTGATAGGCGGCATTGCTTTGCCGCCCGCCGGCGCGAAGATCGGCGGCCGGCTGAAGAAAAAGCCGCGCGCCGGCAATCCGACCAAGCGGCCGGCGCAGTTCCGCGATCACTTGGGTGGCCGAGGCGTGACGCTCGGAGAGCGGCTTGAGCGTGACGAAGACGAAGGCGGAATTGGTCTCCTGCCCACCGGTGAATCCGGTGACGTTCTCGACCGCCTTGTTGCGGCGGATGATCGCCATGAAGGAAGCGAGCTTCTTCTCCATGCTCTGAAAGGAGATGTCCTGGTCCGCCTGGACACCGCCGATCAGCACGCCGGTATCCTCCACCGGAAAGAGCCCTTTCGGAATGACAATGAAAAGGAAGATGGTGAAGGCGAGCGTGGCGCCAAGGGCGAGGATCGAAAGCAGCGGATGACGGAGCGCCGTGCCGAGGCTCGCCGCGTAGCGGTCATGCGCATAGTCGAAGGTGGCACGGCTCGCGCGGAAAATGCGACCGAGCAGGCCGCCCGTTTCCTTCGCCCCAGGCGGGCGAAGCACGATCGCGCACAACATCGGCGTGGTGGTGAGCGAGACGAGGAGCGAGAAGGCGATCGCGAGCGAGAGGGTCATCCCGAACTCGCGGAAGAGGCGGCCGACGATCCCGCCCATCAACAGGATCGGCAGGAAGACGGCCACGAGCGAGAGGCTCATCGAGAGGACGGTGAAGCCAACCTCCCGCGCGCCGCGGAGCGCCGCTTCGCGCGGCGGAAGGCCGGCTTCGAGATGGCGTGAGATGTTCTCGAGCACGACAATCGCGTCGTCGACGACGAAGCCCGTGGAGATGGTGAGCGCCATCAGCGAAAGATTGTCGAGGCTGTAGCCGAGCAGATACATGCCGGCGAAGGTGCCGATGATGGAGACCGGCAAGGCAACGATCGGAATGAGGGCGGCGCGCGGATCGCGCAGGAAGAGAAAGACGACGGAGATGACGAGGACGAAGGCGATCAGCAGCGTCGCCTGCGTATCGGCGAGCGAAGCGCGGATCGTGGTGCTGCGATCGAGCGAGACCGCGACATTGATGCTGGAGGGGATGGAGGCGCGCAGCACCGGAAGCAGCGCCTTCACCTGATCGACCGTCTGGATGATGTTGGCGCCAGGCTGCGGATAGAGGATGACGAGCACGGCGGGCTGGCCGTTGGCGAGCCCCTCGGTGCGGACATTCTCCACGCTTTCGGTCACGCTTGCGATGTCTGAGAGGCGGACGGGAGCGCCGTTGCGATAAGCAATGATGAGGGGTGCGTACTGGCTCGGGCTGGTCGCCTGGTCGTTGCTGTAGAGCTGGTAGCGGTTGCCGGAAAACTCGATCGCGCCTTTCGGACTGTTGGCGTTGGCAGCGGCGAGCGCGGCGCGCACATCCTCGAGCCCGATCCCGTATTTCGAGAGCGCGTTGGGATTGAGGTCGACGCGGACGGCCGGGAGCGCGCTGCCGCCAAGCGTGATCTCTCCGATTCCGGAAACTTGCGAAAGGCGCTGCTGCACGACGGTGTCGGCGGCGTCATAGATCTGGCCGCGAGTGAGCGTCGCCGAGGTGAGCGCCAGCACCATGATCGGTGCCGAGGCGGGATTGAACTTGCGCCAGGTGGGGTTGCTGCGCAGGCTGGTCGGCAGGTCCGCGCGCGCGGCATTGATTGCCGCCTCGACATCCCGCGCAGCACCATTGATGTCTCGGTCGAGCCCGAACTGGAGCACGATCCGGCACTGGCCGACCGAGCTCGTCGAAGTCATTTCCGTAACGTCGGCAATCGTGCCGAGATGCCGCTCGAGCGGGCTCGCGACGGTCGTGGCGACGGTCTCCGGGCTGGCTCCAGGCAGGTTGGCCTGAACGACGATGGTCGGAAAATCGACCTGCGGGAGCGGCGCTACGGGCAACTGGGCGTAGGCGAAGAGTCCGGCGAGCACGATGCCGATGGTGAGCAGCGTGGTGGCGACGGGCCGGTTGATAAAGAGCGCGGAGAGGTTCACGGGCCCTCGCCCTGCTGTCACTCGGCCGGAGCGGTGGCGGGGCCGTGCCGGCGGCCGAGCCAGAGGGCGAGCCGGTCGAGATAGAGATAGATCACCGGCGTGGTGAAAAGCGTGAGGGCCTGGCTCACGATCAGGCCGCCCACGATCGTGAGGCCGAGCGGGCGGCGCAGCTCCGATCCTGTGCCGGCGCCGAGCATGAGCGGCAGGGCGGCGAGCAGAGCGGCCATCGTCGTCATCATGATGGGGCGGAAGCGCAGAAGACAGGCGCGGTGGATGGCATCGCGCGGGGCGAGGCCCTCGCCGCGCTCGGCCGCGAGCGCGAAGTCGATCATCATGATGGCGTTCTTCTTGACGATGCCGATGAGCAGGATGATGCCGATGATCGAAATGACATCGAGATCCTGGCCGGCGATCATCAGCGCAAGCAGGGCGCCCACGCCGGCGGAGGGCAGGGTCGAAAGAATCGTGAGCGGATGGATGAAGCTCTCATAGAGAACGCCGAGCACGATATAGACGGTGGCGAGCGCCGCGATGATGAGGAAGAGCTCGTTGCCGAGCGTGGCCTGGAAGGAGAGTGCGGCACCCTGGAAGCTGGTGATGAAGCTCTCGGGCAGCCCGATATCGCGCTCAGCCTTTTGGATCGCCGCGACGGCGCCGCCGAGCGAGGCACCGGGGGCGAGGTTGAAGGAGATGCGCGTGGCGGGGAACTGCCCCAGATGCTCGATGACGAGCGGCGCCGTCTCGACTTTGATCGTCGCGATGGATGAGAGCGGCACCTGGCCACCGCCACCGGGACCGCCGGTGGCGAGCGCCGAGGGCAGATAGACGGCATCGAGTCCGGCAAGCGAGGTCTGGAGCTTGGGAGACGCTTCCAGGATGACGCGATACTGATTCGACTGCGTGAAGATGGTGGAGATGATGCGCTGGCCGAAAGCGTCGTAGAGCGCATTGTCCACGGTCGCCATGGTGATGCCGAGGGTCGCCGCCTTCGCGCGATCGACATCGACATAGGCGGCGAAGCCCTGGTCCTGAAGATCGCTGGTGACGTCGGTGATCTGGGGCAGCGAGTCCAGCTTCGCGAGCAGCTTCGGCACCCAGGTGGTGAAGGCGGCGGCGGAGGCGTTCTCGAGAACGAACTGGTACTGCGCCGCGCTCACCGTGTCCCCGATGGTCAGATCCTGGACCGGCTGCATGCTGAGGGTGATGCCCGGCACGTTCGCGACCGCCCGCTGGAGACGGGCGATGATCTCTGTCGCGCTCGCCGAGCGCTCGTCCCGCGGCTTCAGCGTGATCAGGAAACGGCCGCTGCTCAGCGTCATGTTGGTGCCGTCCACGCCGACATAGGATGAAAGGCCGGCAACGTCCGGGTCCTTGAGGATGATGCCGGCGAGCACCTGCTGGCGCTTCACCATGTCGGCATAGGAGATCGACTGGGCAGCCTGCGTGAAGCCCTGGATCTCGCCGGTGTCCTGGGTGGGAAAGAAGCCTTTGGGAATGGCGACATAGAGGGCGACGGTGAGGCCGAGTGTCGCGATCGCGATCACGAGCACGGTCGGCTGATGGTCGAGCACGACGCGGAGCAAGCGATCGTAGCCATTGTGCAAGGCATCGAAGAAGCGCCGGCTCGCGGCACCGATACGGCTCTGCTCGGTCTCGACATCGTGGCGGAGCAGACGCGCCGAAAGCATAGGCACGAGGGTGAGCGAGACGATCGCCGAGATGATGATCGTGACGGAAAGCGTGAGCGCAAACTCGTGAAAGAGGCGGCCGACAACGTCCCCCATGAAGAGCAGCGGGATCAAGACCGCGATCAGGGAGACCGTCAGCGAAATGATGGTGAAGCCGATCTCGCCGGCGCCGCGCAAGCTCGCTTCGCGCGGCGGAAGTCCTTGCTCCACATAGCGGGCGATGTTCTCGATCATCACGATCGCGTCATCGACGACGAAGCCGGTCGCGATGGTCAAAGCCATCAGGGAGAGATTGTCGAGGCTGAAGCCGAGCAGATACATCACCCCGAACGTGCCGACGATGGAAAGCGGCACGGAAAGGCTCGGGATGATCGTGGCGGGGACGCTGCGCAGGAAAAGGAAGATCACCAGAACGACGAGCACGACGGCGAGCGTGAGCTCGAACTCGACATCGCGAACGGAGGCGCGGATGGTGGTCGTCTGGTCCGAGATCGTCGCCACCTGGATCGAGGAGGGAAGCGAAGCGGTGAGCGTGGGCAGGAGTGCCTTGACCCGGTCGGCAACGGCGATGACGTTGGCGCCGG
Source organism: Acetobacteraceae bacterium (assembly GCA_035509315.1). Classification (GTDB taxonomy): domain Bacteria; phylum Pseudomonadota; class Alphaproteobacteria; order Acetobacterales; family Acetobacteraceae; genus JAKAWQ01. The sequence goes on from DATJLS010000032.1 coordinate 8,827, forward strand.
GCTGGCGCTGGATATTCAGAATGACGGCGGGCGTGGTGTCGGACCAGGCACCGATCTCGGCATTCTCCGGCCCTTCGCGGACCGAGGCGACATTGGAGAGGCGCACCGGCGCGCCGTCGCGATAAGCGATGACCGCGTTCTCGTACTGGCCCGCGCTCTCGAGCTGATCATTGGCATTGATCGTGTAGGAACGCGCCGGGCCATCGAAACCACCCTTGGGCAGATTGACGTTGAGATTTCCGATGGTGGTGCGCAGATCGTCGATATTGAGGCCGTAGCCGGCAAGCTTCTGTAGATTGACCTCGACCCGCACGGCCGGCGCGGTGCCACCGCTGATGCTGACAAGGCCGACCCCCGGAAGCTGGGAGATCTTCTGCGCGAGCACCGTGTCCGCATCGTTCTCGACGTCGGTGAGCGGCAACACCGCGGAGGTTGCGGCGAGGGTGAGCACCGGCGCGTCCGCCGGGTTGTATTTGGCATAGATCGGCGGGGCGGGCAGGCCGGAGGGGAGCAGGTTGCCGGCAGCATTGATCGCCGCCTGCACTTCCTGCTCGGCAACGTCGATCGAAAGCGAGAGATCGAACTGCAGCGTGATCACCGAGGCGCCGGCCGAAGAGACCGAGGACATCTGGTTGAGACCCGGCATCTCGCCGAACTGGACCTCGAGCGGCGCGGTGACGGAGGTCGCCATCACGTCGGGACTGGCGCCGGGATAGAAGGTGGTGACCTGGATGGTCGGGTAATCAACCTCGGGCAAGGCCGAGATCGGGAGCAGGCCGTAGGCAAGCAGCCCGGCGAGCAGGATTGCCACCATGAGCAGAGAGGTGCCCACCGGTCGCATGATGAAAAGGCGCGAAGGATTCATGGCTCACGCAGGCCGGATCATGCGCGCCAGGGGCAGAAGAGAGGCAGAGTGCCGTTCACGGCTGGGTCTGATTTGCCGGGGCCGCCCTGCCCGATTCGCCGCGCGGTGCACCCTGGGTGCGAGACCGTCCATCCCCTTGCCCGGAACGTCGTTGATGAACAGTCGAGGGGGGCGCAGCCGAAGAGGGTGCGGAAGATGATGGTGCCGCTTGCGTCCCGGTCGCGGCAGGGGCACCCGAGGCCGGCGCGGCCGCAGGCGGGACACCGGCCGCCTTGGCTGCGCTGGCCTTCGCGGCGGTGGACGCCGCGGCGGCGGTGGCGGGCGGAACGATCGTCACCTTGGCACCGGGATGCAGCCGGTCGGCGCCATCCGTTACCACCTTCGCGCCGGCGGTGAGGCCGGAGGTGATGGCGGTCTCATCCGCATTGCTCGGCCCGAGCTTCACTTTCTGCACGGCGACCGTGCCGTCAGGCTGGACGACATAAACGAACGTGCCGGGGGCACCCCGCTGGATCGCCGCGCCGGGCACCAGAACGGCATTCTTCAGCGTTTTGACGAGAAGATCGACATTCACGAACTCGTTGGGGAAAAGGGCGTATTTCGGATTGGCAAAGCTCGCGCGGAGCTGCACCGTGCCGGTCGTGACGTTGATCTGATTGTCCATGGCGTAGAGCGTGCCGGTCGCGAGCTTTCGGGTGTTGGTGCTGTCATAGAGCGTGACGGGCAGGGCCGGATCGGACTGCGTCGCCTCGGTCACGGCTTCGATGTCGTTCTGCGGCAGCGTGAAGATGACGCTGATCGGGTCGAGCTCGGTGATGACGACGATGCCGGTCGTGTTGCTGGTCTGGACGTAGTTGCCAGGATCGATCTGGAGCAGGCCGACGCGGCCGGTGAGCGGCGCGGTGATATGGCAATAGGTGAGGTTGAGCTTGTCGCTGGCGATCGCCCCCTGGTCGCTCTTGACCGTACCCAGAAGCTGCTGGACCAGGAACTGCTGGTCGGAAACCTGCTGCTCGGCGATCGAGTTCTGCGCCTTGAGCCGCTCGAAGCGGGCAAGGTCGCTTCTCGCCTGATCCAGAAGGCCGGTGTCGTGGGCGAGCTGACCCTCCGCCTGCTCGAGCGCGACCTGGAACGGGCGCGGGTCGATTTGGGCCAGGAACTGGCCTTTCTGGACGATCTGGCCTTCCTTGAATCCGACACTCATGAGCTGGCCGTTGATCTGCGTCATCACCGTCACGGTATTGAAGGGCGTGACGGTGCCCAGAGCATTGAGGATGACCGGCATGTCCCCGGTGGTGGCGGTGGCGACGCTGACCGGCTGTGGTGGGACGGAAGGCGGCCCCTTGCGCGGCCTGCCAGCCCAGGGGTGGGCCCAGAGGATGGCGCCCGCGATCAGCGCGAGGACGAGGACGAACGGCAGGACACGACGGCGGCCGCGTACTTTCGGGGCCTCCACCGTCTCACGGCGCGCCGGAGGAGCGCCGTAGCCGCGTGCCACTGCCGGATCGGTGCGTTCGTCCATCGCTCTCCTCGCATGCGGCCTTAGCGGGCCGCCTGGGCGGAGTTGTTGCGCCGGCGAGGCGAAAACATGGCGGCCATGGAAATGGCAAGCCTGTCTGAGCACCCGGACCGGCGCGTGCCCGAATCGGCAAATGGCATAGACTTATTACGGGTCTATGTCGCCAATCCCCCAACAGGATTGCCGCCAGATTGCGATTGGTTAACGTTTCCGGCTGCCCCCTCCACCACACCGGAGGCGGGCATCCGAAGAACAGAAGCCGGGGCGCGAGGGCTACTCGACCGTTTCGGACTCGCGTTCACCATCTTCCTCGCCCTCGGGGCGTGGAAGAGCGCTCGGCGCCGCCTCGATGAACTCGAAGGCAAGCGCGCCCTCCTTGAGCGTGACCTTCACCGCGCCGCCGCGGGCAAGGCGGCCAAAGAGAAGCTCCTCGGCAAGCGGCTTCTTGATGTGCTCCTGGATGACGCGGGCGAGCGGACGGGCGCCGTAGAGCCGGTCATAGCCCTTCTCGGCGAGCCATTCCTTGGCGGCGGAGGAAAGCTCGATCGTCACGTTGCGGTCGGCGAGCTGGGCCTCGAGCTGCATGACGAATTTCTCGACCACCCGGGCGACAACCTCGGGGGTCAGGGCCGCGAAGGCGATCGTCGCGTCGAGCCGATTGCGGAACTCCGGCGTGAACATCCGCTTGATCGCTTCGTCATCCTCGCCATGGCGGGCCTCACGCTCGAAGCCGATCGCCGGCCGGGCAAGGTCGGCCGCCCCTGCGTTGGTGGTCATGATCAGGATGACATTGCGGAAATCGACCGTCTTGCCGTTGTGATCGGTAAGCTTCCCGTGATCCATCACCTGCAGGAGAATGTTGAAGAGATCGATATGCGCCTTTTCGATCTCGTCGAGCAGCAGGACGGAATGCGGGTGCTGGTCGATGGCGTCGGTCAGCAGGCCGCCCTGGTCGAAGCCGACATAGCCGGGCGGCGCGCCGATGAGGCGGGAGACCGAGTGCCGCTCCATATATTCGCTCATGTCGAAGCGGATGAGCTGAATGCCGAGGGTTGCCGCAAGCTGGCGTGCGACTTCTGTCTTGCCGACGCCGGTGGGCCCGCTGAAGAGATAGTTGCCGATAGGCTTCTCCGCCTCGCGGAGACCGGCGCGCGAAAGCTTGATGGCGGCGGCCAACGCCTCGATCGCCTTGTCCTGGCCGAAGACCATGGATTTGAGATCGCGCTCGAGATTGCGCAGCGTCTCCTTATCGTCGGCGGAGACGGATTTCGGGGGGATGCGGGCGATTTTCGCCACCATCTCCTCGACATCGCGCAGCGTCACGGTCTTGCGACGCTTGTGCTCGGGCAGAAGCATGCGCGAGGCGCCGACCTCGTCGATCACGTCGATCGCCTTGTCGGGCAGCTTGCGGTCATGGATGTATTTGGCCGATAGCTCGACCGCGGCGCGGATCGCCTCTTCGGTGTAGCGGACCTTGTGATGCTTCTCGTAATTCGCTTTGAGCCCGCGCAGGATCTTCACCGAATCCTCAAGCGAGGGCTCGTTGACGTCGATCTTCTGGAAGCGGCGGACGAGGGCGCGGTCCTTCTCGAAATAGTTGCGGAATTCCTTGTAGGTGGTCGAGCCTATGCAGCGCAGCGTTCCCGAGGCGAGCGCCGGCTTGAGCAGGTTCGAGGCATCCATCGCGCCGCCGGAGGTAGCGCCGGCGCCGATCACGGTGTGGATCTCGTCGATGAAGAGAATGGCGCCCGGCTGGTTTTCGAGCTCGGCGACGACGGCCTTGAGCCGCTCCTCGAAATCGCCGCGGTAGCGGGTGCCGGCGAGCAGCGCCCCCATATCGAGCGCATAGATGGTCGAGCGGGCAAGCACCTCCGGCACCGTGCCCTCAACGATGCGCTTGGCGAGTCCCTCCGCGATGGCGGTCTTCCCGACGCCGGGATCACCGACATAGAGCGGGTTGTTCTTGGTGCGGCGGCAGAGGATCTGGATGGTCCGCTCGATCTCGATCTCCCGGCCGATCAGCGGATCGATCCGGCCGGCAAGCGCTTTCTTGTTGAGATTGACACAGTAGTTCGAGAGCGCGTCCTGGCCGCGGCGAGACGGCTTTTCCTCCCGCTCGGACTCACCCGACCCGCCATCCGGGCCCGAACCGGTACCCTGCACCGGACGGGGAGAGCTGCGGCCGGGCGCCTTGGCGATGCCGTGGCTGATGAAATTTACCGCGTCGAGCCGCGTCATGTCCTGGAGCTGGAGGAAATAGACAGCGTGACTCTCGCGCTCGCTGAAAAGAGCGACGAGGACATTGGCGCCGGTGACCTCCTCACGGCCGGAGGACTGAACGTGGATCGCCGCACGCTGGACCACGCGCTGGAACCCCGCGGTGGGCTTGGGGTCGCCCGGACGGTCGGTGGCGAGGCCGGAGAGATCCTTGTCGAGAAACTCGGTGAGATCCTGGCGCAGCTTGTCGAGATCGACGCCACAGGCGCGAAGCACGGTGGCGGCATCGGTATCATCGACGAGGCCGAGGAGGAGATGCTCGAGAGTCGCATATTCGTGGTGGCGCTCGCTGGCGAGCGAAAGGGCCCGATGGAGCGTTTGTTCGAGATTGCGGGACAGCATGGCGTGCGACGCTCCCTTTATTCCGTGCACCAGCCTGCCGGCGGCCGGGACGGGCCGGGGGCGGCGGTCAGACAACGACTGAAGGCGATCATTCTTTCTCGATCGTGCATTGGAGAGGGTGTTGGTTCTGGCGCGCGAGATCCATTACCTGCGTTACTTTGGTCTCGGCCACCTCGTATGTGTAGATGCCGCAGACGCCGACACCCCGGCGATGCACGTGGAGCATGATCCGGGTCGCCTCCTCCCGCGTCTTCTGGAAGAAGCGCTCCAGCACGTGGACGACGAACTCCATCGGCGTGTAGTCGTCGTTCAGCATCAGAACTTTGTACATGGCGGGCTTGCGCGTCTTCGGCCGCGCCCGCACGACCACGCCGGTGGATGGGCCGCTGCCCCCTTGTCTGTCGCTCTCGCTCATCCGCATTCCATCCGGCGGCGGCCCGGCGGGTTCGTCCACCCACGCTTGCCCGTTCCACCCTTTCCAGCGATGCGCCGCCGCGCGCAGCCTGGCTCCGCCGGAAACGGGGACCGATCGGACGTGCGAGGCGATGCATGATCCATGGCAAAACCATATCGGAACGCGGCCCCGTCGGAAAAGGGCTCTGCAAGATTCCACACGGTCTTGTTTACGGGCGTGGCACGCACGCATCTGCGCGCGCGTGACGCAAAAGGGCCCGGAGACGACTCCGGGCCCTCAGCAAGGCTTGCCCTCCCGCCCGAAGGCAGGGAGCTGTGCTTCGGATTTGCCGCGCCCGGCTCACGCCGTCCGGGCAAATTTCTCCATTGCCACCGCAAAGCGCTGGGTCAGCGGCGCCAGGGTCTGCTCGGCGAGCTTCACCGAGGCGTCGGTGAGGCGGCCGGTCTCGGACACCGCCTTCTCCATCGCCGAACGGGCAAGGCTGGTCTGCAGATCCACCGCTTCCTTGAGCGACTTGACTGCGGTCAGAGCCCTGCAGGTCGCCAGCGTTTCGTCGAAGGAGGCCTGCGCGGAGGCCACGACCTGCTGCGTGATATCCTGTACACCCGTCGACCAGATTTTGCCCGACTTCACCACGGCCTCGAAGTTGCCCTGGTTGAAAGCGAGCAGTTCCTCCGCCGTCTTCATGGCCTTCTCCACGTTTTCCTTGACCTGCGCCTGCGTCGTCTGGAAGCCGGCGGTCGCTTTGGCCACGCCCTCCTTGAAGGCGACCGCCGTCTGCTCGAATCCGCTCGTCACGGCGGGGGCAGCGGCGTCGGACCCCTCGCTCGGCTTTGCCTTAACCGTCATCTGCTGCTCCGTGCGATTGATAATCTCGAACGGGAAGAGAAAACGGCCCGCAACCGGTATTCGGCTGCTCGCGTCGCCGTTTTCGGCCCGTCATCGAACCGGCTTGCTGCAATGCAGCACGGCAACGAACTAAGGTGCGGCGAGATATAATGCAAGTGAAATTTGTGCATTGCACAAACATTGAAGAACGAGGTTCGCACGGCCATCCATGAGGGTACTGGAAGTCCGTTAGTTAATTCTTTGTTCTCGCTGCTTTTCCCGACCCTTTCCTGCTGGACAGATATGCTGGGGCACCGCTAAACTTTTTTCTTCGGTGGGCTGGCGAGGGAGCGGTGAGGGGATGGTGAGCGAGGGAGACGCGGAGCGCCCGCGACAGCCCCGATTTTTGTCGTCAGGATCCCGGCTCGCAGAGCGCCTGCAGCGGTGCCAGGAAGGCGGCAGACCGGGCAAGGGCCTCGCCCGCATGCTGGCCCTCCTTCCTCAGACACTCACCCTGGCACTTGCGCTCTGCCTCGGGCTCGCGGCAAAGGCGGAGGCCGAGCCCGGATTCCAGCACCCGAGCTATATTGTCGTCGACGCGGCGAGCGGCCAGGTGCTGAACGAATTCCACGCCGATGCCATTCGCTATCCGGCCAGCCTGACCAAGCTGATGACGCTCTATCTCGCCTTCGAGGCGCTGAGGGACCGGCGGATCAGCTTCGAGACGCGCATCCCGATGACCGTGGAGGCCGCGTCGGTCGAGCCGGTGAAGCTCGGCCTGCCGCCCGGCTATACCATCAGCGTCCATGAGGCGATCCTCGCCATGGTCACGCTTTCGGCCAACGACGTGGCGACGGCCCTCGGCCAGTATCTCGGCGGAGGGAGCATCCCCCGCTTCGCCGAGATGATGACGCTTCGCGCCCATGCGCTCGGCATGGCCAATACCAGCTTCGAGAACCCCTCGGGTTTGCCGGCCGCCAACCAAGTGACCACGGCGCGCGATATCGCTATCCTGGCACGGCGCCTGATCATCGATTTCCCGGACCAGTACCACTGGTTCAGCACGCGGCGCTTTCTTTTCCGTGGCCGCTGGATCGTGAGCGACGATAACCTGCTCAAGGTCTATCCGGGCGCAGACGGTATGAAGACCGGCTACACGTATGCGGCCGGCCACAATCTGGTGACGAGTGCCGCGCATGGCGATGTCCGGCTGATCGGCGTGGTCCTGGGAACCCAGACCATCCCGCAGGTAGACGGCGAGATGATGGCGCTGCTCAACGAAGGGTTTGCCGAAGAGAACGCGCCGGCCGCAGGGCCCGAGGTCGCCGCCGCCCGTGGGCCGTTCCATGCTCTGATCCCGTCCGCTCAGGCTGCTCCTATAGCAGCCCCCGTCGCGGCTTCCCTGCCGGTGCCGGCACCCGAGGCGGCGCCCCCCGAAACTGACGATACGCCGGCGCCATGGGGCGTGCAGGTCGCGGCTTATACAAGCGAGCACATGGCCCTTTACGTCTCGGGCTTGTCCGAGCGCATTGTGCGAACCGGCCGCGCCGTGGTGGAGCAGGGATATCTCAATGGCAGGGCGGTCTGGCGAGCACGGATCGTCGATCTCTCCGCCTCCGAGGCGCATACCGCCTGTGCCGCACTCGCCCGCCATCGGTTGCCGTGCTGGATCTTGCCTCCGGCAGCCAACGGAGAACTGGCCAGCCGCTGAGGCGCCTGCGGGCTCAGCCGTTCGTTCGGCGCGGCGAGCATCGCCCTCCTCCCAAGCCTGTTGCGGGCCGGTTTCGGGACCCACTCCCTTCGGGGATTCCAGCGCATCTGCGGGCACGGCCTTGTGGCCTCGGCAATGGTGATCTCCACCGGCAGCTCGCACAAGGCGATGCTCGCCCGAGCCGAGATCTGACCAAGGCAATTCTCAACCCGAGATAGCAGACAAAGGCCGGTTCGGCCTTCGTTCGACATTCATGGGTGCATCGATCAGCGGCGTCTAATGAAGCATTTGCCTTGTCTTTAGGCAAAACGGGCGTTTCCTCCGCTCAAACATCGGGCCGGAGGCTCTGGCACCCTTCTTGCTTTTCTCTTTTTCGTTCCTCCGCTGCCGATTTGGCAGCTTGGGAATCACTTCAAGACAATCGGGAAGGAGGCTTTTGATGGCAGTTGATGGTCCGGGCCTGAGCCGCCGGGAATTCGGCGGCCTTGGCATGGCGGCCGCCGCTGCGGCAACCGTGGGCGCGACCCTCGGCACCGCGGCGCTCGTGAGCCGCGCCGCACGCGCCGCCGATGACAACACGGTCAAGGTCGGCATCCTGCACTCGCTCTCCGGCACCATGGCCATCAGCGAGGCCCCGCTCAAGGACGTCATGCTGATGCTGATCGATCAGCAGAACAAGACGATGGGCGGCGTGATGGGCAAGCAGATCGTGCCCGTGGTGGTTGATCCCGCCTCCAACTGGCCGCTTTTCGCCGAGAAGGCGCGCGATCTCCTTTCCGTGGAAAAGGTTGCTGCCGTCTTCGGCTGCTGGACCAGCGTCTCGCGCAAATCCGTCCTGCCGGTGTTCGAGCAGCTCAACGGTATTCTCTACTATCCCGTCCAGTACGAAGGACAGGAATGCAGCCGTAACGTCTTCTACACCGGCGCCGCGCCCAACCAGCAGGCGATCCCGGCCGTGGACTACCTGATGAATCAAGTGGGGGTGAAGCGCTGGGTGCTCGCCGGCACGGATTACGTCTATCCGCGCACCACCAACAAAATTCTCGAGGCCTATCTTCAGCAGAAAGGCGTCGCTTCCTCCGATGTCATGATCAACTACACGCCGTTCGGCTACTCGAACTGGCAGAGCATCGTCGCCCAGATCAAGAGCTTCGGCGCCGCCGGCAAGAAGACGGCGGTGGTTTCCACCATCAATGGCGATGCGAACGTGCCCTTCTACAAGGAACTTGGCAATCAGGGCGTCAAGGCAACCGACATTCCGGTGGTTGCCTTCAGCGTCGGCGAGCAGGAACTGGCCGGCATCGATACCGCGCCGCTGGTCGGTCATCTCGCCGCCTGGAACTATTTCGAGAGCGTCGATACGCCGCTCAACAAGCAGTTCATCTCCGACTTCAAGGCGTTCGTGAAGAACGACAAGCGCGTCACCAACGACCCGATGGAGGCCCACTATATCGGCTTCAATATGTGGGTGAAGGCGGTGGAGAAGGCCGGAACCACCGATTCGGACGCGGTGATCGATGCCATGATCGGCGTCGCTCATCCGAACCTGACCGGCGATTACGCGACCATGATGCCGAACCATCATCTCACCAAGCCGGTGCTGATCGGCGAGGTACAGGCGAATGGCCAGTTCAACGTCGTCTATCAGACACCAGGCCTGGTCGTCGCTCAACCCTGGTCGCCCTATCTGCCGGAGTCGAAAAACCTGATCGGTGACTGGCTGCCGCCCATGTCCTGCGGCAATTACGACGTCGTTGCCGGGAAGTGCCTCGGCAAGTCGCAGAAGAGCTGATCGGTTCCGCGATGCGACGGGTCCGGGGAAAGCAGCGCCGCCTTTCGTGGCTCACGGTGCTCCTGCTCGTCCCCGGATTCGTCCTCGCTCTCGCTTTCGCAGCTCCGGCGCGAGCCGCGGGCGCGGGCGATGTTTTCGCCGGCCTCACCTCACCCGATTTCAATGCGATTCAGAATGCCGTCACCGAGCTTGCCGCCTCCGGCAATCCGCGTGCCGGCGCCGTCATCGCCGCGCTCGCCGACAATCGCCTCTATACCTGGCGCTGGCCGCGCCCCGATCATGGCCTCTTCATCAAGGAACCGAGCGGCAACTTCGTCGATGCACGCACGGGGAAGCCGATCGCGACACCGCCTTTCCCCGTCATCCGCCCCGTCATCGTCAATGACATGGTTCGCAGTGCGATCGATGCGGCCAAGGGAATGCTCGATCTCTTTTCGCGCAATGTCGCGGTGCGGAAACAGGCAGCCGAGGCGCTGTTCGAGGCCGCCGATCCCGATTCGCTTCCGCTCATCATCCGCGCGCTTGCTCATGAGCAGAATCCCGACGTGCATGGCCTGCTGGTGGAGGCCGAGGCAGCGGCGCGCCTGAAATCCGCAGCCACGCCAATCTCTGAAAAACTCGCCGCCATCCGCGTCATCGGCGCGCGTGACGACCTTGCCGCCCGGAGCCTACTTGCCTCGCTCTCGAACGCGCAGGGGCCGGTCGCGGCGGCGGCCGCCGCCGCGGTCAAGCATATCGATTATGTGCTCAGCCTCTGGAACATTCTCGAGACGGCCTATTACGGAGTGAGCCTCGGCTCGGTGCTGCTTCTCGCGGCCGCCGGGCTTGCCATCACGTTCGGCGTGATGGGCGTGATCAATATGGCCCATGGCGAGATCGTCATGGTCGGCGCCTATACCACGCTCGTCGTCCAGCAGCTCGTAGCCGCTTTCTTCCCCGCTTTGTCCGACTGGAGCCTCCTCCTCTCCATTCCTGCTGCCTTCATCGTTGCCGGCATTCTCGGCATCATCATCGAGCAGACACTGATCCGCTTCCTTTATGGCCGCCCGCTCGAGACGCTGCTTGCCACCTGGGGGCTCAGCCTGATCCTCATGCAGGCCGTGCGCTCGATCTTCGGCCCCACCAATGTGGATGTCACATCGCCCTCCTGGATGAGCGGCGCGGTGCAGCTCGGCGGCCTTACGCTCACCCTCAACCGGCTCTGGATCATTGCCTTCACCGCCGGCGTGGTCGTGCTGCTCATGCTCGCTTTCCGCGTCACCCGCCTCGGGCTCGCCATGCGCGCGGTGACGCAGAATCGCCGCATGGCTGCCGCCATGGGCATCCGCACGCCAATCGTCGATGCGCTTACCTTCGGCCTCGGCTGCGGCATCGCCGGCATCGCCGGTGTCGCGCTCTCGCAGATCGACAATGTAAGCCCCAATCTCGGCCAGAACTACATCATCGATAGTTTCATGGTCGTCGTCTTCGGCGGCGTCGGCAATCTTTGGGGCGCGGTCGTCGCGGCGCTGATCCTCGGCATCGTCAACATGGTGCTCGAGCCCATCTCCGGGGCGGTGCTGGGCAAGATCGCCGTTCTGGTGCTTCTCATCTTGTTCATCCAGCGTCGTCCGCGCGGTCTCTTCCCGGTCAAGGGGCGGGCGGTCGAGGCATGATCCGCGCCCGCGACACGCACGCAACGGTCACCATCGCGCTGGTGCTCGGCATCGCGCTCCTGATTGCCCTGCTCGATATCGGCACTGCGGCGAATTCGCCGGTGCATGTGCCCGATTTCGTCGTCGGCCTGATCGGCAAATATCTCTGCTATGCGATGCTCGCCCTCGCGGTCGATCTCGTCTGGGGCTACGCGGGGATCCTCAGCCTTGGCCATGCCGCCTTCTTCGCGCTCGGCGGCTATGCGATGGGCATGTACCTGATGCGCGAGATCGGTGCGCGTGGCGTCTACGCGAACCCCATCCTGCCGGACTTCATGGTCTTCATCGGCTGGAAAACGCTGCCCTGGTACTGGTACGGGTTCAACCATTTCTGGCTGGCCCTGATCATGGTCATGCTGGTGCCCGGCGTGCTGGCGCTCGTCTTCGGCTTCCTCACCTTCCGCTCACGCGTCTCCGGCGTTTATCTCTCGATCATCACCCAGGCGCTCACCTATGCGCTGATGCTCGCCTTCTTCCGCAACGACATGGGCTTTGGCGGCAATAACGGGATGACCGATTTCAAGGATATCCTAGGCTTTCCGGTCAATGCGCACAGGACCGTGATCGGGCTGATGCTCATCTCCGCCCTCGTGCTTGCGGGAGAGTTCCTGATCGCGCGCTGGGTTGTCCGCTCGCGCTTCGGCAAAGTGCTGGTCGCGGTGCGCGATGCCGAAAGCCGCACGCGGTTTCTCGGCTACCGCCCGGAATCCTACAAGCTTTTCGTTTTCGTGCTCTCGGCTGTCATGGCCGGCATCGGCGGCGCGCTCTATGTGCCACAGGTCGGCATCATCAACCCGAGCGAGTTTTCACCGGGCAACTCCATCGAGGCCGTCATCTGGGTCGCGACCGGCGGCCGTGGCACGCTCTCGGGCGCAATCCTCGGCGCAATCCTCGTCAATCTCGCGAAGAGCTGGCTCACCAGTGCGCTTCCCGGACTCTGGCTCTTCGCGCTGGGCGGCCTCTTCGTCTTCGTCACGCTCTTCCTGCCGCGCGGCATCGTTGGAACGATCGCGGCCTATTTCGACCGCCGCCGAAAGCCGGAGGTCCGTGAGCAGCGCCTCGCGAAAGAGCCCTCCGCCGAGCCTGAGCCCGTGCCATGAACGCTGTCGCCGAACCGCTGCTGCGCCTCGAAAACATCACCGTCAGCTTTGACGGCTTCCGCGCGCTCAATGATCTTTCCTTGAAGCTCACCAGCGGCGAGATGCGCGCGGTGATCGGTCCGAACGGCGCCGGCAAGACCACGATGATGGATGTCATCACCGGCAAGACGCGCCCAGACAGCGGCCGCGCCCTGTTCGGCGCCGACACCGACCTTACTCGGCTTGACGAAGCTGCGATCGCCCGGCTCGGCATCGGCCGGAAATTCCAGAAACCCACGGTCTTCGAATTCCACACCGTCGAGGACAATCTCCTTCTCGCCCTTGCGGGCGACCGCCGCCCGCGCTTTTCCCTCTTCGCGCGCAAGACGAAGGAGGAAGACGAACGCATCAATGCGATCCTGGCGACGATCCGGCTGAGCGAGCAGCGCCGCCTGCCTGCCGGCATTCTGAGCCACGGTCAGAAACAGTGGCTCGAGATCGGCATGCTGCTCGCCCAGGATCCGCGCCTGCTTCTGGTGGACGAGCCGGTCGCCGGCATGACGGATGCGGAAACACACCAAACGGCCGAGCTGCTGCGCGCCATCAACCGTACCCACAGCGTCGTCGTGGTCGAGCACGACATGGCTTTCGTGCGTGAGCTCGGCGTCACGGTCACCGTGCTGCATGAAGGCTCTGTGCTCTCCGAGGGATCGATCGACCAGGTGAGCGAGGACCACCGTGTCATCGAGGTCTATCTGGGGCGTTGATGCAATGCTCGAAGTGAAGGGGGTGAATCTTTACTACGGCGCCGCCGTCGCGCTTCGTCAGGTGTCGATCGAAGCAAGACCGAATGAGATCACCTGCCTGCTCGGGCGGAACGGCGTGGGCAAGACGAGCCTTCTCAGGGCGATCGTCGGCGCCCACCCCATCGCTTCCGGCAGCATCCGCTGGGAGGGCGCGGAAATCTCGCGTCTGCCTTCCTATGAGCGCGCGCGGCGCGGCATTGCCTGGGTGCCGCAGGGGCGGGATATCTTCCCCCTCCTCACGGTACGCGAGAATCTCGAGACAGGCTTCTCAGTCCTCCGGCACGGCAAACGCCGGATTCCGGACGATATCTTCACCCTTTTCCCGGTCCTCAAATCCATGCTGAGCCGCCGTGGCGGCGATCTTTCGGGCGGCCAGCAGCAACAGCTCGCGATCGCCCGCGCGCTTGTCATGCAGCCGCGGCTGCTCGTTCTTGACGAGCCCACGGAAGGCATTCAGCCCAGCATCATCAAGGATATAGGCCGGGTCATCGCGCTCTTGCGCGAACGCGGCGGCATGGCCATCCTGCTCGTCGAACAATATTTCGACTTCGCGCGCGAGCTGGCCCAGGAGGTCGCGGTGATGGACCGCGGAGATATCGTGCTCTCCGGCCCGCTCGCCTCGCTCGACGAGCAGGATGTACGACGGCGCCTCTCGGTCTGAACCTCCCTCCGCCCAACGCGCAAGCGGTTGTCTCGCCATCAGCTTTCGCTGCCGCGAGGCGGGGAAGACCGTGCTCTCCCGTCTCTACCAGCAAGACTGTCTGAAGGCCCGCTTTCCCCGCGCGCCCGCAGGCGAACCGCCCATCGCCGTTCTCGTCAACAGCTCGGGCGGGGTCGCCCCGGGCGATCGCCTCGAAATTTCCGTGAGTCTCGAAGAGGGCGCCGCCGCCACCATCGCGGGTCAGGCCGCCGAGCGGTTCTACCGCGCCGCGCCGAAGAGTCCGCCCGCGCATCTCAGGCACTGTCTTTCGGTCGGCCCCGGTGCGGCCCTGGAATGGTTGCCGCAGGAGGCGATCCTTTTCGATCGCTCCGCGCTCGACCGCGCGCTCACCATCGACCTTGCCCCGGACTCCTCCGTTCTCGCCATCGAGGCCCTCGTCTTCGGCCGCCGCGCAATGGGTGAAGAGGTGCGTTCAGGCTTCCTGCGCGATCGCCTTTCCGTGCGCCGCGCCGGCCGCCTCCTGTTCGAGGATACGCTCCGTCTCGAGGGCCCGATCGCCGAGATGCTCGATCGGCCTGCCATCGCCGACGGCGCCCGCGCGCTCGCGACCATTCTTCACATTGGCCCCCCCATGAACCTCGATGCCCTGCGTGCCGCGCTCGCGCTTCCTTTTGTCGAGGCCGGCGCCTCTTTCTTCGACGGGCTTCTCCTTATCCGCCTCGCGGCGCGGGATGGCGCCGCCCTCCGCGCGGCTCTCTTCGCCGCACTCGCCATGCTTCGTGCCCGCCGCCCCCTGCCGCGCGTCTGGCTTTGCTGATGCAGAGTCGCCTCTACGGCCCCTTGAACGCCCGCGCGCCGGACGACACAATCACCGAGACTTAAGACGCATCGATTGTCCCATCGGCCAGCCAGGAAGCCGCGATGCACCTCACTCCGCGCGAGAAAGACAAGCTCCTGATCAGCATGGCGGCGATCGTCGCCCGCCGCCGGCTCGAACGCGGCGTCAAGCTCAACCACCCCGAAGCGATCGCACTGATCACCGATTTCGTCGTCGAGGGCGCGCGCGACGGCCTCTCCGTCGCCGATCTCATGGAACGAGGGGCGACCGTGGTGACACGCGATCAGGTCATGGAAGGTGTTGCCGAGATGATCCTGGAGGTGCAGGTGGAGGCGACGTTCCAGGACGGCACGAAGCTCGTCACCGTGCACGAGCCGATCCGATGATCCCCGGGGAGATCGTTACGCTTCCCGGAGAGATCGAGATCAATGCCGATCTCGAACGCGCCACCCTGATCGTCACCAATACCGGCGATCGCCCGATCCAAGTGGGCAGCCATTATCATTTCGCCGAGACCAATCCGGCGCTGCTCTTCGACCGTGAAGCGGCGCGCGGCAAGCGGCTCGATATTCCGGCCGGCACCGCCATCCGTTTCGAGCCAGGCCAGAACCGCGAGGTCACGCTGATTCCCTATCGCGGCCGCCGCGCCGTCTTCGGCTTTCGCGGGCAGGTGACGGGAGCGCTCGACTGATGGCCCATCTCCCCCGTGCCGCCTATGCCGACATGTTCGGCCCCACTGTCGGGGATCGGGTCCGCCTCGCCGATACCGATCTTTTCATCGAGGTCGAGCGTGACTTTGCGATTCCGGGCGAGGAGGTGAAGTTCGGCGGCGGCAAGGTGATCCGTGACGGCATGGGCCAGTCCCAGGCCACCCGCGCAGCGGGCGCGGCGGATACCGTCATCACCAATGCGCTGATCCTCGATCACTGGGGCATCGTGAAGGCGGATGTCGCGATCACCGGCGGGCGTATCAGCGGAATCGGCAAAGCGGGCAACCCGGATATCCAACCCGGCATCGATATCATCATAGGACCGGGCACCGAGATCATCGCCGGCGAAGGAAAAATCCTGACGGCCGGCGGCATCGACAGCCACATCCATTTCATCTGTCCGCAACTTGCCGATGAGGCGCTCGCTTCCGGCCTCACCACCCTGATCGGCGGCGGCACTGGCCCGGCCACCGGCACGGCCGCCACCACCTGCACGCCCGGGCCGTGGCATCTCGGCCGGATGCTGCAAGCGGCCGAAGCCATTCCCGTCAATCTCGGCTTTGCCGGCAAGGGCAATGCCTCGCGGCCCGAAGCGCTCGAGGAGATGGTCCGTGCAGGCGCGTGCTCGCTCAAGCTGCACGAGGATTGGGGCACCACGCCGGCGGCCATCGATTGCTGCCTCGCGGTCGCCGATGCGTTCGATGTGCAGGTGATGATCCACACCGACACACTGAACGAGAGCGGCTTCGTCGAGGACAGCATCGCCGCCTTCCGCGGCCGGACCATCCATGCCTATCACACCGAAGGCGCGGGCGGCGGCCATGCGCCGGACATCATCAAGGTGGCCGGCCTTCCCAACGTGCTGCCAAGCTCCACCAACCCGACGCGCCCTTATACGGTGAACACGCTCGATGAGCATCTCGATATGCTCATGGTCTGCCATCACCTCGATTCCTCGATTCCCGAGGACGTGGCCTTCGCAGAAAGCCGTATTCGCCGCGAAACGATCGCTGCCGAGGACATCCTGCACGATCTCGGCGCCATCTCGATGATTTCCTCGGATAGCCAGGCTATGGGCCGGGTCGGTGAGGTCATCATCCGCACCTGGCAGACCGCGCACAAGATGAAGCAGCAGCGCGGCGCGCTTCCTGGTGACGGTGCTGCCGACAATGCACGGGCAAAACGTTACGTGGCCAAATACACGATCAATCCGGCCATCGCTCAGGGCATCGCCCATGAGGTGGGCTCGGTCGAACTCGGGAAGCTCGCCGATCTCGTGCTCTGGTCGCCCGCCTTCTTCGGCGTCAAGCCTGACATGGTGCTCAAGTCCGGCAGCATCGCGCTCGCCGCCATGGGCGATCCCAACGCTTCGATCCCGACACCGCAGCCGGTCCATTACCGCCCGATGTTTGGCGCGCTCGGCCGCGCGCTTTCCGAAAGCTGCCTCAGCTTCGTTTCCGCCGCTTCGCTCGCCGACGATGTCGGCAGGAAGCTCGGCCTTGCCCGCCCGCTCTCCGCGATCGCCAATACACGCGGCGGGATCGGCAAGCGCAGCATGATCCATAATGACGCGACCCCGGTGATCGAGGTCGATCCCGAAACCTACGAGGTTCGCGCGGACGGCATGCTGCTCACCTGCGAGCCGGCGAAAACCCTGCCCATGGCCCAGCGCTATTTCCTCTTTTGACCATGCGTGCGCTTGCCGTGGCGCCGGCCGGCACCTGGAATCCCAAAGAGGAAATCGATCGGGTCAGGATCGATTTCGACCGACGGCATCGCCGCCGGATCGTGCTTGCGACCGTCTCCGGAGCCGATCTTCTGATTGATCTGGCCGAGGTGCATCATCTGCGGGACGGAGACGGGCTCCGTCTCGCGGAAGGCGGCATCGTCCGCGTCATTGCGGAACCGGAAAACTTGCTCGAGATCCATGCTCCGAACCAAGATGCGCTCACGCGCATCGCCTGGCATCTCGGCAACCGCCATCTCGCGGTTCAGCTTCTTCCCGGCCGGATCCTCATCCGCTCCGATCACGTGATCGCGGACATGGTCCGGCGTCTCGGCGGCACCGCCGCCGCGATCGAATCGCCCTTCGATCCCGAGCCTGGCGCCTATGAAGGCGGCGGCCGCCATCATCACGATCACGACGACGATGACTGACGCGTCTGTGTTGCTCCGCCTCCTCACCTGGCTCTCGCCCGCCTTCCCGACGGGCGGCTTCGCCTATTCGCATGGGCTCGAATGGGCCGTGGAGGCTGGCGATGTCCGGGATGAAGCGAGCCTCCAATGCTGGCTTGCCGATGTCATCGCCCACGGCACCGGCCGCAACGACGTCATCCTGCTCCGGCACGCAAGGCGAGGCGCACACGTCATCGATCTTGCCCGCGCAATTTCCCCTTCGCTCGAGCGGCGCCGCGAGACCGCCTTTCTCGGCGAAGCCTTCGCCGCTGCCGCCGCGCCCTGGGGCACCATCGATCCCGCCCCCTATCCGGTCGCGGTGGGATGCCTGGGCGCGCGAAATGCCGTCGATGAAGATGATCTCGCCGCTGCCTATCTCCATGCCTTCACATCATCGCTCGTCTCGGCCGCGGTGCGGCTGATCCCTCTTGGCCAGCAGGCGGGCCTGCGCGTTCTCGCCGCTCTCGCGCCTGTCATCCTCGAAACGGCGGAGAAAGCCCGCGTCGCGACGCTCGATGATCTCGGTGGCGCCTGTTTCCGTTCCGACATCGCCGCCATGCGTCACGAAACGCAATATACGAGGCTCTTCCGATCATGAGCGATCACGGCCCGCTTCGCGTCGGCATTGGCGGCCCGGTCGGCACCGGCAAGACCGCGCTGATGGACGCACTCTGCAAGACATTCCGTTCTCGCTATGATATCGCCGCCATCACCAACGACATCTACACCAAGGAAGACGCGGAGTTCCTGACACGCGCCGGCTCGCTGTCGCCCGAACGTATTCTCGGCATCGAGACCGGGGGCTGCCCGCACACGGCGATCCGTGAGGATGCGAGCATCAATCTCGCCGGTGTCGCCGATCTCCGTCGCCGCTTTCCTGCTCTGGACCTGATCCTCATCGAATCGGGCGGGGACAATCTCGCCGCCACCTTCAGCCCCGAGCTCGCCGACCTCACCCTCTATGTCATCGACGTCTCGGCGGGCGACAAGATCCCCCGCAAGGGCGGCCCGGGCATCACCCGCAGCGATCTGCTCGTCATCAATAAGATCGACCTCGCTCCGCTCGTCGGCGCGAGCCTCGAAATCATGGACCGCGACGCGCGGCGCATGCGCGGCGACCGCCCCTTCGTCTTCGCCAATATCCGCGCGGGCCGGGGCGTCGCCGAGATCGCATCCTTCATCGAACGTTCCGGCGGCCTTGGCTGATATGAGCCGTTCTAGGATCCGAAAGACTGAGTCCCCTGGTTTTCCCGCCGACCGGCATCGCTCTCCGCCACCAGAACGCGCGGTGCGTCCGCGTCCCACGACACCGCGACCTTGACGCCCGGGGCCAGAGCATTGGCCGCGGCGCTCGGCATCGAAGCCGTCAGGCTGCCCTTGCCAAAGAGATCGATCCTGAGATTGGTCAGCGCGCCGAAGAAAGTATGGCCCGCGACAATGCCCACGAGCACACCGTTCGTGCCCGGAGGCGAAATCCGAACATTCTCCGGGCGCAGCAGGAAATGCACACGCGTCCCCGCAGGAAGCCCACGGGCGCGCGCCGCCGGCACGTGCGCGCCGAACACCTCCACCACGCCGGCCGCGCCATCCACGACGGCGCCCGGCAGCTCGGCCACAGCGCCGACGAAGCGGGCAACGAAGAGATTCTCCGGCTCGCCATAGATCGTCGCCGGATCGCCGACCTGGGAGAGCACGCCCTCCTGCATCACCACCACCCGATCGGAGATCGAGAGCGCTTCTTCCTGGTCGTGCGTGACGAAGATCGTGGTCACGCCGGTTTCTCTCTGGATATGGCGAATCTCCTCGCGCAGCTGCGCCCGCACCTTGGCATCGAGCGCGGAGAGCGGTTCGTCGAGCAGAAGAAGGGAGGGCCGGATAGCGAGCGCGCGGGCAAGTGCCACGCGCTGTTGCTGCCCGCCGGAAAGCTGATGGGGATATTTCTCGGCATGATCGGTGAGCCCGACCAGCGCCAGAAGCTCGCGCGCCCGCTCCTCCTGCGCCGATCGCTCCATTCGCCGCACCGAAAGGCCGAAGCGCACATTCGCCGCCGCCGTCATGTTCGGAAACAGCGAATAGGCCTGGAACACCATGCCCATCTGCCGCTTCGCCGCCGGCAGCGCCGTCAAATCCCTGCCCCCCAGCAGAACCCGTCCGGTGGAGGGCTGCTCGAATCCGGCAATGATCCGCAGGAGCGTCGTCTTGCCGCAGCCTGACGGGCCGAGCAAAGAGACGAATTCCCCGGCTTCAAGGCTGAGCGTGACGTTACGCAGCACGGCCCGCGCGCCGTACTCCTTGGCCACGGACTCGAGATCAAGATAGGCCATCAGCGCGCCCCTCCGATCTGCGCCTGCCCACGCCCGGTCAGCAGCACACCGAGCATGGCGAGCCAGGTGATCAGGAAACTCAGCAGGGTCAGCGCCGCCGCCTCGGTCGCCGAGGTCTGGCCGACGTAGTTGATATACACGGCGAAGGTATTGAACAGCAGGATGGTCGCAAAGGTGAACTCGCCCATGACGATGGCGATCGTGAGCAGCGCCGCGCCGATCAGCGCGCTCGTCAAATTCGGCACCAGCACGCGGAAGATCAGCGCACCCCAACCGGCACCAAGGCTTTGCGAAGCTTCGGTGAGAGTGCGCAGATCAAGCGCCCGCATCCCGATATCGAGCGCGCGATAGGTATAGGGCAACGCCAGGATCACATAGGGCACGGCAAGGAAATTCGCCGTGCCCACGAACCAGGCCGGCCCCGTGTAAAGCGCCGTCATCCCCGCGACCAGCGCGATCGGCGGCACGACGAAGGGCAGAACAGAGAAGAAATCGAACATCGGCCGCAGGGCGCGCACGCGAAGATTCATCCAGAACGTCGCCGGCACCAGGACCACAAGGCCCAATAGAACCGTCTCCACTGCGAGCCGGAGCGAAAGGAAGAGGCTGTTCCAGAACTGTTCGGCGTGAATCAACGTGACATAAGCGCGGAACCCGTATTTGTGGCCACCTTCCCACAGGCTGAAGACGCCTGTCGCGAAGAGGGGCACCGCGAAATAGAACCCGAGCAACAGAAGGCCGACCTTGGGAAGGGCCGTGCCGCTCCGCCTTCCCGCCACCGAGCGCACGGGCATCGCGGCGCGCGGCCCGGCGAGAGTGGGATGCGTCCGCCCGCGCTCGCTCACCTCGCTCCCGCCATTGTTTTCCCGCGTGATTCGCGCCTTCGGTGAACCCACCTCCGGCGATCACGCTCTAGAGCGAATTGCGTTTGCACGGGCTCACGCAATCCGCTCTATGTGTTTGTTTTGCGAGCATCTTCACGCGATCAGCCGATTCCATCTGATCGCGATCTGCTCTAGCGCACCCACCGGCTGACGCGCCGCGCGATCAGCGCATAAAACCCCATCACAGCCACCATCACCACGATCATGCCAAGCGCGAGTGCCGCTCCGGTCCCTGGCGAAAGCATCACATTGCCCGAGAGTACGTTGCTGATCTCGACCGGCACCAGCGCGATGATGCCTGAGGTGAGCGCATAGGGCGTGGCATAGGCCGAAAAGGCATTGCCGAAGAGGAGGATATAGGCCGAAAGCAGCGAAGGCAGCAGAATCGGCAGCCCGACGAGCCGCCAATAATCCCAGGAGGAAGCGCCGAGATTCTCCGCCGCCTCCCGCCATTCCCGCCGCAGCGCCTCGAGCGCGGGCGTAATCACAATGATCATCAGCGGGATCTGGAAGTAAGCATAGACGAGCACGAGCCCGGGCAGCGAATAGAGGCTGAATCCCATGCCATAGAGATCGATCCCGGCTGCCTTCAGCCACGTTGTGATCATCCCGAGGCTGCCCAGGGTCGCGATAAAGGCGAAGGCGAGCGGCACGCCGGCGAAATTTGCAGCCACGGCGCTGAAACTCGTGACGAGCGAGCCAAGGCTGCGCGGCATGCCTGGGCGCGTCACAAAATAGGCCCCCAATCCGCCGGCGATCAGGCCGACCAGGGCGGCCAGAGCCGAGAGCACGAGGGAGTTGCGAAAGGCGACCAGCGTCGGCCCTCCACCGAGTCCGGCAACATAGGAGAGGGTCGGCCCATGATTCCCGGCAAAGGCCTGAAGCAGAAGCCTCCCTGCTGGCAAAATCAGGAAAGCGGTCACGTAGATAAAGAAAGGGCCAATGAACAGAATGGTAGGGGCCCCGCCCCACCGGACGAACAATCCGGGCCGCAACAAAGAACCCGTGACGTGCGGCGTCACGCCTTGACCATCTTGGTCCACTCCGCGGCGAGGGCCTTTTGCGCCTTCTGGGTCTGCGCGTTATCGGCGAAGCGAGCCTCGGCATAAGGGGTGGCTGGCGGCAAGGCCGCCATCAGCGCCGGGGGCACAACACCGCGCTTGACCATGTCCGAGAAGCGGGCGGGATGTGCGAACCCCGCAAGGAACAGGAGCTGACCTTCGTCCGAATAGAGAAACTCCTGCCAAAGCTGCGCCGCTTTCGGATGCGGGGCATAGCGGCTGATCGCCTGGCAGTAGAACGCCCCATAGGGCGTGGCATTCGCCGGGATCACCGTATCGATCTTCGTCATCCCCTTGGCCTTCTTTGCCTGAGCGAGATTGAGATAATCCCAGTTGATGACAATGGGCGTCTGTCCTGAAACGAGGCTCGCCGAGGTGGCGGCCGAGGGATTGAAATTGCCGAGCTTCGCCAACGCCGCGAAATAGGAGATGCCAGGCCCGATATCGTCGAGCGACCCGCCCTCGGCGAGCGAGGCGGCCATCACCGCGGCAAACGCGGCCCCGGCGCCGAGGGGGCTGCCGTTCAGCGCAACCATCCCCTTATATTCCGGCTTCTTTAGATCCGGCCAGCTGAGCGGCGCGTTCTTCACGACCGAGCGGTTGATGCCGAAGGACATCAGGCCGAAATAATCTCCGTACCACATCCCGCCCGGATCCTTCATCATTGCGGGAATGCTGTCCCAGGTCGCGACCTTGTAAGGGGTGAAAAGCCCTTGCTGGGCGCCGATCAGCGCGAAGGCCGGCCCCACATCCACCACATCCGGCCCGCGCGCCTGGCCCTTCAGCGAGCGAATCGACTGCAACTCCTGCGCCGAGCTGTCGTCAGGCGCGGCGCTGCTGATCGGGATGCCGTATTTCTTCTGAAAAATGTCGATGATGGCGCCGTAATTCGCCCAGTCGGGCGGCAACGCGATCACGTTCAGCCGCCCCTCCGCCCGAGCCGCCTTGATCAGCACCGGGTCGCTCGCCCCCGCGCCCGCGGCACCGGCGATACTCGGAAAGAGTACCGCCGCTGGCAGAATCGCCGCGCCGAGCACACCGGCACCGAGCTTCAGCGTCTCGCGCCGACGGGTCCGAGCGAGGCAGGAATTTCCACGGTCGGTCATTCCGGTCCCCCGAAACTGGCAAGCAGAGCGTCGCTTACCACGCTTCTCGGACGAAAGGATGACGGTTCCGAGACACCTCTTGCCGGATCGGGAAGACCTTACAGCGGCTTAACGCGCCTTGGGTATGATTTCCAGCGTGTGCCGTTCCGTCCCGCGCAGGAAGCCGACCACCACGATCTTGCCCGCCCGCTCCTCGGTGAGCAGCCGGTGCAGATCATCGATCGAGCCGACCGCCACCCCGTCGAACGCGACGATCACGTCGCCCGTCTTCAGTCCCGCCGACTGGGCTGCGCCGTCAGGCACGATCTCTTCCACCCGCACGCCGCTTTCGTGGGCCAGCTTGTGGAACCGCACGAACCGACGCGGCAGCATGATATCGTGTCCGGAAAGTCCGATCGCCGAGCGCCGCACCCGCCCCTCGCGGATCAGCCGCGAGGCGACGAAGGCCGCCGTATCGGCCGAAATTGCGAAGCAAAGACCCTGCGCGCCGGCAATGATCGCGGTGTTGATCCCCACCACCTCTCCGGCAGCATTGACCAATGGCCCACCTGAATTGCCGGGGTTGAGCGCGGCATCAGTCTGGATCACCCCGTCGATCAGCCGGCCGGAGCGCGCGCGCAGGCTGCGTCCAAGCGCGCTCACGACGCCAGCCGTGACCGTCGCCTGAAATCCGTACGGATTGCCGATGGCGACGACGAGCTGGCCGACGGCGAGCCGCCGCGCCTCGCCGAGCCGCGCATCCGCCGGGGCCTCGCCTTCCAGGCGCAGCACGGCCAAATCCGTCTCCGGATCATCGCCCACCAGCCGCGCGCCCATCGAACGCCCGTCTGGAAATGTCGCCGTGACCCGGCTCTCTCCGCCCGCGACGTGGCTATTGGTGAGCACATACCCATCGGGTGTGAAGACCACACCCGAACCCGTCCCTTTCCCGGCGGCAATATGCAAGACCGCCGGGCCGACCGCCTCCACCGCGCCGATCACCGCTCGCGAGTAAGCGTCCCTGATCTCGCCTTCGGCACCGGCCGCCAGGGCGATATCCATTCCATCCATTCCATGCCTCGCTATCCTGCCGGGCCATCGAAGGGCGCGACCCTGTCGGCATCAGCGCCTTTGCCCGCAGGCCCGACATATCGGCACCCGGGCCCGACTGGACAAGCATCGTCCCCGTCACCCCAGCCAAGCCCTGGCTGCCGGCGCTATCTGGTGCGATGCCCCTTGCTGATCAGCGCATTGGCCGGTTGCGTCGGATCGAGCAGCCGCCGCGCCTGCTCGGCGCCCGACACCGGAAGTCCTTCCGGGGGCAGCACGCCAAGCTGCACCAGGACGCTCGCCTGGTCCCAGTAGATGTGCTCGTACGTGATCTTGTCGCCATCGAAGCCACACACGACGATGGTCGGCACCTCGACCTTGCGCCCCGTGGGCGCGATCCCCGGCGCCATGGCGTCGATCTCGACCGTGTGGGTGAAGGAGAGGATGAACTCATCGACCACACGCCCTTGCCCGATGGTGCGCGAGATCAGCGTCGTCTTGGTATCCGGCGGCCAATGGCCGATGAAGTGCGTGCCATAGAAGTGCCTGACCTCTGCCCCGCCGGTACCCCCGGTCAGAACCGGCACATGCGTCAGGTGCGGCTCCGCCACCATGGTCGCCATGGTCGCCTCGAGGTCTCGATCGACGAACTCGGCCCTTACATGGGCATCGAACACGGCGCCCGGATCCGTTCCTTGGCCCATTTCCTCCATTTTGCCCTCCTTTTCCGGGTGGAATTATGCGGCGCGCTGGCCATCGCCGCCGACGAGCGTGGCGAACAGCCGCGCCGCCGAGGCGGCTGAGCCGAGCTGCCGCACCACCTCGGCATCGCTCATCCGTCGCGAGATCGCGGCCAGCGCGGCGAGATGCTCGCTGCCCGAGCAGGCAGGACTTAGCAGCAGGAAGACGAGCGAAACCGGCTGATCGTCGATGGCATCGAAAGGGATCGGCCGCGCCAGGCGGACAAACATGCCGAAGAACCGGTCCAGCCCCTCGAGCCGCGCATGCGGCAGCGCGAACCCGCGCCCAAGCCCCGTCGAGCCGAGCTGTTCGCGGCTTTCGAGCGCCGCAGTGATCTCCGCCCCTGGCATCCGGAGCAGCGCGCCCGCCCGTCGCCCAAGCTCCACAAGCAACGCCCGCTTGTCCGGAACGGCAAGATCGGCGACCACACGTTCGGGCGCCACAAGCTCGCTCAGCTCCATCCCCGGCCACCCGTCACTTCGCCGCCGGCCCTTCCATCCCGGGCCTGGGTGCCTCCGGCTCGTCCGCCGCTCGCAACCGATAGCCGACGCCGGTCTCGGTCAGAAGCAACCGAGGCCGCTCCGGGTCCGTCTCGATCTTCTGCCTGAGCGCCCGCACATAGATCCTGAGATATTGCACATCCGTCTCTCCGCCCCAGACCTCACGCAAAAGGAAACGATGCGTGAGCACCTTGCCTGCGTGGGCGACCAGGACGCGAAGCAATTCCCATTCGCGCGGCGAAAGCTTGATTTCCTCCCCGCGTACGGTAACGACCCGCCGTACCAGATCGACCGCGAGCCCACCGCTGCGGAAGACTGGCAGTTCCCCCTGTTGCGCCAGCCGGTGCCGGTCCGCCGCGCGGATGCGCGCGAGCAGCTCATCCATCCCGAACGGCTTGGTGACGTAGTCATCCGCCCCGCTGTCGAGCGCCCCCACCTTGGCCCGTTCGTCGCTGCGGCTCGAAAGCACGATAATCGGCAGGGCCGCGTCCGCGGCCCTGAGCACGGGAATGAGATCGAGTCCATCACGGTCCGGCAGGCCGAGATCGAGCACAACAAGGTCCGCTGCTTTTCTCCTGACCGCGGCCAGTGCCTCGGCTGCCGTCTTCGCCTCTACCACGCCATAGCCTTGGCTGCCCAGTCCGGCCCGAAGGAAGCGCAGGATCGCCGGCTCGTCGTCCACCACCAGCACACGCATCGCGGCCGAACCCGGCGGACTCATGGGCCGACCCGTTCCGCCGGAAAGCTCAGGGTAAAGACCGCCCCGGAACGGTCGGTCCGGTTCGCCGCCCGGATGGTCCCGCCCATCGCCTCGACGAAGCCGCGGCAGATCGCAAGCCCGAGTCCGGTCCCGGCAGGCCGGCGGTCCGACCGCCGCGCACGGTAGAACTTCTCGAAGATCCGCTCGAGATCCTCTTCCGGAATACCGGGCCCCTCATCGCGCACGGCGATGCGCACTGCGCCGCCTTCGCGCCCTGCGGCGATCCCGATCCGCGATCCCGCCGGCGCGTATTTCGCCGCATTGTCGAGCAGATTGATCAGCACCTGCTCGAGCAGCACGCCATCCAGCGACAAGAGCGGCAGGTCGGGCTCGATCGCCACGTCCACACGATGCCGCGCAAGGATGCGATCGCCGCGGGTCAGCGCGGTTCCGATCGCATCCGCGATGTCGGTCGGTACCCGGTTCGGCGCGAGCGAGCCGGCTT
This sequence comes from Acetobacteraceae bacterium, assembly GCA_035509315.1. Taxonomy (GTDB): domain Bacteria; phylum Pseudomonadota; class Alphaproteobacteria; order Acetobacterales; family Acetobacteraceae; genus JAKAWQ01. The sequence continues at coordinate 35,389 of DATJLS010000032.1, forward strand.
CGAGCTTGGTCATGTCGAGCAGATTGCCGATGAAGCGGTTGAGCCGCTCCGCCTCGTCGCGGATCAGCCCGAGCAACTCGTCCTGAGTCCGAGGCTCGAGCTTCGCCCCCTCCGCGGTCAGGCTCGTCGCCGAGCCGAGAATGATCGCGAGCGGTGTGCGCAGATCATGCGAGATCGAGGTAAGGAGCGCCGTCCGCAGCCGCTCGCTCTCGGCCGCGAGCCGTGCCCGGTCGAGGTCGGAGACGAGCATGATCCGCTCGATCGCGAGCGCTGCCTGACCGGTGAGCGAGTCGAGCAGCCGCCGCTCGTCCGGCCCGAGCAAGGGGCCCGGCTCCTCGCGGTCGAGCCCGACCACGCCGAGCACGCTCCGCCCGGTCTCGATCGGCACGAAGAGCCGTCGCGCCCCCGGGAGCGTGTCCGCCCCGCGCCCAGCCTCGCGGTTGTGCTTCCAGCTCCAGGTCGCCGCGGCGAGATCTGCCTCGTCCAGCCGATCCTCCGGCGGATAGCCCGCCCGCACCGCGAGCTTCTCTCCCTCGGGCAGCAGCAGGACCACCCGCACTTTGAGCATCCGGGCGATCTGGTGGCAGGTTGCCCACAACAGATCATCGAGCGTCACCGCCACCGCGAGCTTGCGGCTGAAGCCGTAGAGCTCCTCGGTTGTACGTGCGCGGCCGCGCGCCACCACCGCCTGCGCGCGCACGCGCGCCGCAAGCTGGCTCGCGATCAGCGCCACGGCCAGAAAGAAAAAGAGCGAGACGATGTTCGCCGGGTCGGAGATCGTGAAAGTGTAGAGCGGAGGCAGAAAGAAGAAATTGAAGGCAAGCACGCTCATGAGACAGGCGAGCAAGGACGGCCAGAGCCCCCAGGTCACCGCGGCTGCCATCACGGCGGCGAGAAACACCTCCGCCACGTCGGCGATGCCCACCACGTCGTGCAGCAGAAGCGAAAGCCCGAGCGCGGCGGCCACGACCAGGAGGCTTCCCGCCCAGGCCACCGGGCGGACGGACTCCCCCGACGGCGTGAACCAGCTCTCCGCCGGCGGCTTCTCCTCGTCCTTTGCCGCGATCACATGCACGCTGATCTCGCCGGCATGGCGGAGCAAATGGTCAGTCACCGAGCTCCAGATCGCGGCGAGCCAGCGGAATCGCCGCGGCTGGGCGATGATGATGTGCGTGAAATTGTTGCTTCGCGCATATTCCAGCATCGTCTCGGCCACGTCCTGGCCGGGAATCGTGACCGCCTCCGCACCCAGTCGCTCCGCGAGACCCAACGCCTTGGTGATCCGCGCACGCTCGGCCGCCCCCATGCGCAGGCTTCGCGCCGTCTCGACATGGATTGCCGCCCAGGGGGCGCGCAAACGATCGGCCATCCGCCGCGCATGCCGCACCAGCACTGTGCTGCCCGGCTCACCGCTGATCGCGACCAGCACGCGCTCCCCCGCGGCCCATGGGCCGGCAATCGCATGCCGGCGCATGTAGCTCAGCATCTGGTTGTCGACCCGCTCGGCGGTGCGCCGGAGCGCCAGCTCGCGAAGCGCGGTCAGATTGCCGGGGGAGAAATAATGGCGGATCGCCCGTTCCGCCTGATGCGGCACGTAAACCTTGCCGTCCTTTAGGCGCTGGATCAGATCCTCGGGCGTCAGATCGACGAGCTCGATCTCGTCGGCTCGGTCGAGGATCGAATCCGGTACCGTCTCACGCACGCGAATGCGCGTGATGCTGGCGACCACATCGTTCAGGCTTTCGACATGCTGGATGTTGAGCGTCGTGAAGACATCGATACCCGCCGCCAGGAGCTCCTCGACATCGAGATGCCGTTTCGGGTGCCGGCTGCCGGGCGCATTGGCATGCGCCAGCTCATCCACCAGGACCAGACGCGGTCGCCGCGAGAGAATCGCGTCGAGATCCATCTCCTTGAGCATGCGCCCCTTGTACTCGACGGCCCGGCGCGGAATGATCTCGAGCCCCTCGAGCAGGCTCTCGGTCTCGCTCCGCCCATGCGTTTCGACCACCCCGACGACGACATCCACACCTTCGCGCCGCCGTGCCTGCGCCACGGCCAACATCGAATAGGTCTTGCCGACACCGGGTGCGGCGCCGAGAAACACCTTGAGCCGCCCCTCACGCCGCCGCGCCTCCGCCTCCAGCAAGGCATCTGCCGACGGCCGCCGCTCTCCCGACTCGCTCATCACTTCGCTTTATATGGCATCGAAGCAGGGCGGGCTCCCGTCGCATGAGCGCGATGGAAGCCCGCCTGGCGGAGCCAGTGATCTTTTTGGTATGGCCCTTGGTGAGGTTCCAAGGGGCAGAACCTTCTGGCCTTTCTCTCCTAAGAGTGCAGGGAGTCGAGCACGAGATTGAGTTCGAGGACGTTGACGTGGGGTTCGCCGAGGATGCCGAGGAAGCGCGGGGTGATATGGGAGAGCACGAGCTGGCGCACCGTTTCCTCGGGAAGGTTGCGGGCTTTGGCAACCATCGGCACCTGGAACAGGGCACCGGCGGGGGTGATGTCCGGATCGAGCCCGCTGGCGGAGTTGGTCACCAGATCGGCTGGGATGGGCGTTCCCGGGTTTTCGGGGGCGAGCGCGGCGGCGGCACTTTGCACGCCGCTCACCAGCGCCTTCGAGGTTGGGCCGAGATTGGAGCCCGCGGAATTGTCCGCCGCGTAGGGCACGCTGATGGTCTTGGAGGGGTCTTTCGGGTCCGGTTCGGTGGTCGCCGAGGGGCGGGGGTGGAAGTAGCGCGGCGAGGTGAATTCCTGGCCGATCAGCGCCGAGCCGATCACCTTGCCGTTGACACGGATCAGGCTGCCATTGGCCTGATAGGGAAAGACGGCCTGCGCGATCCCGGTGATCGCGAGCGGATAGGCAAGGCCGGTGATGATGGTCATGGCGATGATCATGACGATCGCCGGTCGGACATGCTGCATCATGGCGTGGACTCCTCGGAGCATGAGGGGAGGTGGAAGATTACCCCAATCCTGCTCCGGTTCATTGTTTTCCCGCGCGATTCACACTTACGGGGATCAAGCTCTAAGCGAGCCCGATGGCGTTGACGAGAAGGTCGATCAGCTTGATCCCGACGAACGGCGCGACGATGCCGCCGAGCCCGTAGATCAAGAGGTTGCGGCGCAGGATCGCGGCGGCGCCGATGGGGCGGTATTTCACCCCGCGCAGCGCGAGCGGGATCAAGACGACGATGATGAGCGCGTTGAAGATGATCGCCGAGAGGATGGCGGACCGCGGATTGCCGAGATGCATGACGTTGAGGGCGTTCAGCATCGGGTAGAAGGCGGCGAACATCGCCGGAATCATCGCGAAATATTTTGCGACATCGTTCGCGATCGAGAAGGTGGTGAGCGCGCCGCGCGTCATCAGGAGCTGCTTGCCGATCTCGACGATTTCGATGAGCTTGGTCGGATCGCTGTCGAGATCGACCATGTTGCCGGCTTCGCGCGCCGCCATGGTGCCGGTGTTCATGGCGACACCGACATCGGCCTGGGCAAGCGCAGGGGCATCATTGGTGCCATCGCCGCACATCGCGACGAGCTTGCCCTGGGCCTGTTCCTCGCGGATGAGCTGCAGCTTGTTCTCCGGCGTCGCCTGGGCAAGGAAGTCGTCGACACCCGCCTCCGCCGCGATCGCCGCCGCCGTCAGCGGATTGTCGCCGGTGATCATGACGGTGCGGATGCCCATCCGCCTCAGCTCGGCGAAACGCTCGTTGATCCCACCTTTGACGATGTCCTTGAGATAGATGACGCCAAGCAGCCTGGCCCCGCGCGCGACCGCGAGCGGGGTGCCGCCGGCGCGCGCGATCTCGTCCGATTTGGCCCTCAGCTCCTTCACCGCGACCTCGGATACGGTATCGCGGACCGTGAGCGCGCCGACGCCGTTCGTCTCCCTCTCGCGGACGAAGGCGAGCACCGCGTCCACCGCGCCCTTGCGGATCGAGGTGCCTTCGTAATCGATGCCTGAGAGGCGAGTCTGCGCCGAGAAGGGGATGAAACATGCCCCGGCCGGCGCCATCTCGCGCGCGCGAATGCCGAATTTTTCCTTGGCGAGCACGACGATCGAGCGGCCCTCGGGCGTCTCGTCGGAGAGCGAGGCTAGCTGGGCGGCATCCGCGACCTCGGAAGCGGTGACACCGCTCACAGGATAGAACTCCACGGCCTGACGATTACCGAGCGTGATCGTTCCTGTCTTGTCGAGCAGCAGCGTATCGACATCCCCCGCGGCCTCGACCGCACGGCCCGACATCGCAAGCACGTTGAAGCGCACCAGCCGGTCCATTCCGGCGATACCGATCGCGGAAAGAAGCGCGCCGATCGTCGTCGGGATCAGGGCGACGAAGAGGGCGACGAGCACGACCACCGGCACCGAGCCGCCGGCATAATGGGCGAAGCTCGGGACCGTCGCCACCACGATTACGAAGATGATGGTGAGGCCGGCAAGCAGGATATTGAGCGCGATTTCGTTAGGCGTCTTCTGCCGCTCGGCGCCTTCGACAAGCGCGATCATTCGATCGAGGAAGGTCGCGCCCTGGGCGGCGGTGATCCGCACCTTGATCCAGTCGGAGAGCACGCGTGTGCCGCCGGTGACGGCCGAGCGGTCGCCGCCGCTCTCGCGGATCACGGGCGCGGACTCGCCGGTGATCGCCGATTCATCGACCGAGGCAATGCCCTCGATCACCTCGCCGTCGCTCGGAATCAAGTCGCCTGCCTCGACCAGGACCGTATCCCCCGGCTGGAGATCGGGTGCGGGGACCGTCTCGTAGCCGACGACACCGGTTCCAGTAATCCGCTTCGCCATCGTCTCGGTGCGCGCGCGCCGCAAGGTCGCGGCCTGGGCCTTGCCTCGGCCCTCGGCCACGGCCTCCGCGAAATTGGCGAACAGCACGGTGATCCAGAGCCAGACGATGATCTGGAGGGAGAAGCCGAGATAGGGCGCGCCGGTGAAGAGGTCGCGGACGAAGATGATCGTCGTCAGCGCGGCCACCACTTCGACCACGAACATGACCGGGTTGCGGATCATGATCCACGGATCGAGCTTGGCGAAGGAGTCGCGGATCGCCGGGACCAGGATCTCCGGGTCCAGCACGGTCGATTGCATGCGGCGGTGGCTATGGGTGTCCATCGAGACTTTTCCGGTCAATGGTTCAGTAAAGGGTGTGGTGCAGCAGGGCATAATGCTCGACGATGGGGCCGAGCGAGACCGCCGGGAAGAAAATCAGACCGCCGGTGATGAGGATGACGCCGACGACAAGGCCGACGAAGAGCGGGCTGGTCGTCGGGAACGTGCCAAGCGAGGCGGGCACGATCTTTTTCTGCGCGAGCGACCCGGCGGCCGCCAGCATCGGCACAATCATCAGGAAGCGGCCGATGAACATGCCGAGCCCGAGCGTCGTGTTGTAGAAGGGCGTATTGGCGCTGAGGCCGGCAAAGGCGCTGCCGTTATTGCCCGTGACGGACGTGAAGGCATAAAGGATTTCGCTGAAGCCGTGCGGCCCGTTATTGGCAATCCCGGCGAGGCCAGCAGGAACGACCGCGGCGATCGCGGTGAAGCCGAGGATCGAGAGCGGCAGGATCAGGATCGCGAGCATCGCCATCTTGACCTCTTTCGCTTCGAGCTTCTTGCCCAGATATTCGGGCGTTCGCCCGACCATCAACCCGGCCACGAACATGGCGACGATGACGAAAAGCAACATGCCGTAGAGACCCGAGCCGACGCCGCCGAAGATGATCTCGCCCAGCATGATGTTGACCATCGGCACCGCGCCTGCGAGCGGCAGGAGGCTGTCATGCATATTGTTGACGGCACCGCAGGAGGCATCGGTGGTGGTGGTGGTAAAGAGCGCCGAATCGGCGATGCCGAAACGAACTTCCTTGCCCTCCATATTGCCGCCGGGCTGCATCGCGCCCAGTGCAGGATCGAATTGGGGCGCCTGATTGACATGGAACGCGGTGAAGGCGGGATTCCCCTGACTCTCGACGGCATAAACCGTGCCCACACCCACGGCGAAGAGGATGAACATCACCGCGAAGATCGCCCAACCCTGCCGCGGATTGCCGACCATCCGACCGAAGACATTGGTGAGCGCAGCCCCGATCGAAAGCATCAGCAACTCTTGCAGGAAATTGGTGAGCGCGGTCGGGTTCTCGTACGGATGGGCGGAATTGGTATTGAAGAAGCCGCCGCCGTTGGTGCCGAGGATCTTGATCGCCTCCTGCGACGCGACCGGCCCCTGCGCGATGACCTGGGTGCCACCCTGCAACGTCGCCACATGGGTATAGGCGTCGAGGTTCTGCGGGCAGCCCTGCCAGACGAAGATGAGCGCGAAAACAACCGAGATCGGCAGCAGAATATAGAGAACACAGCGCGTGAGATCGACCCAGAAATTGCCCACACTTTGCGCCGAGCGACGCGCAAAACCACGGACGAAAACGATCGCAAGCGCAATCCCCGTCGCCGCCGAGACGAAATTGTGCACGGTCAGGCCGGCCATCTCGGTGAGATAGCTCATGGTCTGCTCGGGCACGTAGCTCTGCCAGTTGGTATTGGTGAGAAAACTTACCGAGGTGTTGAAAGCAAGATCCGGCGAAACCGCGCCCATCTTCGCGGGATTGAAGGGGAGCGCCCCCTGCAACCTCTGGATCGCGTAAGTGACGACGAAGCCCATGAAGCTGAAGATCAACATGGCGACGGCGTAGGTCAGCCAATGCTGCTCTTCCGTCTCAGCCACGCCGCAGACGCGATAGATTCCGCGTTCCAACGGCCTGAGCAGTGGCGAGAGAAAGGTCGGTCGCCCCTCGAACACGCTCGTCATGTAGCCGCCGAGCGGCTTGGTGATCAGGATCAGCACCACACCGTAGAGAACGATCTGGATCCAGCCATTGATTGTCGTGTGGCCCATCATCTCAACATGCTCCCAGGGCCGCGCTCAGAATTTTTCCGGGCGGATCAACGCATAGACGAGGTAGACGAGCAGGCCTGCCACCACCGCGGCGCCGAGCGCATAATCGAAGGTCATCGGAACGATTCCTTAGAGACGTTCGCAGCCGAATGCGTAAAGGATAGCGCCGCCGAGAAAGACGGCGCCGATCAGGATGTAGAGGATGTCGAGCATGGGTTGCCCCCTTGCGGATCGCTGCGATCGCAGGGGCAAGTTAGCGCCGGTGGCATATAACTTCGATGGCGCGGACCACCCCCGCGCATATAGATCGCATATAAGTGACCATGCCGCCTCTAGCTTGTTGCAAATTTAAAATATTATCCCGCCGACCCCGCAAGTTTTTGATCTCGATCCGGACGGCATGCCGAAACGGCGGACGGGAAGGCGCCTCCATTTCCTTTGCCCGGCAATCCTGTCATCTTCACGCTGTTCTCGAATGCGGGAGGAGAGCATGTACGTTCCCCCAGCCTTCCGGGAGGACCGGCCGGAGGTGCTGCGCGCGGCCATCCGTGCAAGCGGCCTTGCGATCCTGGTAAGCTTCGGCCCTGAAGGCCTGATCGCGAGCCATGTGCCGATGATGCTTGACGAGGCGGATGGCCCCCACGGCACCCTTCTCGGCCATATTGCTCGTGGCAACCCGCAATGGCGCGCAAGTGCTGCGGATGTTCCGGCGCTCGCCATCTTTCCTGGTCCGGACGCCTATATCAGCCCGTCCTGGTACGCGACGAAGCGCGAGACAGGAAAAGTCGTGCCGACCTGGAACTATGTCACCGTGCATGCCTATGGCCCGCTCGCCTTCTTCGAGGAGGCGGAGGCCCTGCACGGGCTCGTCAGCCGGCTTACTGCCGCCCATGAGACAGGGCGCCCCACGCCGTGGGCGGTGAGCGATGCACCGGAAGCCTTCATCGCCTCCCAGCTCAAGGGCATCGTCGGCTTCCGCCTCGCGATCACCCGGCTCGAAGGCAAATGGAAGATGAGCCAGAACCGGCCGCTGGAAGATCGTCTCGGCGCGATCGAGGGGCTGGAGCAGGAGGGCACGCCCGGCGCCGCCGCGGTCGCGGATGCAGTTGCGGCCACCCTGCCAAAATGACGCCCAAAGCCCGAAGCACAGTGCGGGGCGCGGCAACAGCAACAGCAACAGCATAAGCCCGTCTGGCGGGCCGGCCTGCTCCCCATTATGTTGTGTTGCGCCGCACGGAACACAACCGGAAGTGGAGTCTTATGCAGATCGAGCCACAGGCCATCTCCGATGTGCTGCTCATCACCCCGCGCCGCTTCGGGGATGCTCGCGGCTTCGTTTCCGAGACTTTCCGCCTGAGCAAGCTCGTTGAAGCCGGGGTCCGGTTTTCCTTCGTTCAGGACAACCACACCTTCTCCGCCGCCGCCGGCACGGTGCGCGGCCTGCATGCGCAGATGCCGCCCTCCGCCCAGGGCAAGCTCGTTCGGGTCGCCCGGGGCGCGATCTGGGACGTGGCCGTGGATGTCCGCCACGGCTCGTCCAGCTTCGGCCGCTATGTCGCCGCCGAGCTGAGCGCGGAGAACTGGCGCCAGCTCTGGATCCCGCCAGGCTTCCTGCATGGTCTTTGCACGCTCGAGGACAATACCGAGATTATCTATAAAATGACTTCCGAGTACGATCCCGAGACGGAATGCGGAGCGCTTTGGAACGACCCGGATCTGGCTTTGCCTTGGCCGGTCTCACCCGAACGCGCGATTCTTTCGGAAAAGGACCGGGTACGGTCGTGCCTTGCCGAATGCCCAGCCTGGTTCAGCTATGAAACCGCCTGATGAGAGGGACGATCCTTGTCACCGGCGGCAGCGGGCAGCTTGCCACCGCGCTCTTGAGAGCGGGAGAGGACATCGATATCCGCCGGGTCGGCCGGCCCGAGTTTGATTTCGATCATCCTGAAACAATCGAAAAAGCGGTCGCCGGCCAGCCCCTTGCGGCCATCGTCAATGCCGCCGCCTACACCGCCGTCGATGCCGCCGAGGATGATGCCGAAGCCGCCTTCCGCGCCAATCGCGACGGGCCGGCACGCCTCGCCGCGCTCTCCGCGTCGGCCGGCATCCCGTTCATTCATGTCTCAACCGACTATGTCTTCGACGGCACCAAGGGCGCGCCCTATCACGAATCCGATCCCACGGTGCCGCTCGGTGTCTACGGGGCCTCGAAGCGTGCGGGCGAGGAGGAAGTGCTGGCGGCGGGCGGCCGTGCGGTCGTGCTTCGCACCGCCTGGGTCATCTCGCCGGTTGGTCGCAATTTTGTGCGCACGATGATCGCCGCCCGCGGCAAGACCGACCATCTCCGCGTGGTCGCGGACCAGTGCGGCCAGCCCACCTCGGCTGCCGATCTCGCCGCCGCCATTCTAGCCATCCTTCGCCGGGTTGAGAGCGCAGGCTGGCAGGAGCGTTTCGGCGGCATCTTCCATGCCGCCGGGACCGGTGAGACGACCTGGCATGGCCTTGCCACGGCGGTGTTCGAGGAAGCTGCCCGCCACGGCGTTACACCCCCCGAAATTGCGCCGATCCGCACGGAGGATTGGCCGACCCGCGCCCGCCGGCCCGCCGATTCCCGCCTCGATTGCGGGCGCCTTGCAGAAATCTTTGACCTGCGGCTGCCGCCCTGGCGGGAGAGCCTTCACGGGCTCGTGGACGAGCTCTTCGATGGCCGCCCACGCTGAGCCGCTCGAGACGTGTACGATCAGGCGGAGCCGGTCTGGAGCATTCCGGAACCGCCTATGGCCGGCCCGCCTGCCCAGGCGCAGGTGGCGATCCTGCTCTCTGTCCATAACGGCGCCCGCTTCCTTCCGGCTCAGCTTGCCAGTCTGCTCGCCCAAACACACGGTTCCTGGCGGCTTTATTGGCGCGATGACGGTTCCGCCGACCACACACCCGCGCTGCTGCGCGCCTTTGCCGCCGGGCCTGCCGCCGGCCGGGCGATCGAATTCCCAGGTCGCGCGGCCCGGCTCGGCGCGACGCGGAGTTTTCTCTCTCTTCTTGCGGCCCTGCCCACTTTTGGTCCGATGCCGGACGCGATTGCCTTCGCCGATCAGGACGATGTGTGGCTGCCGGAAAAGCTCGCGCGGGGACTTACGGCGCTCGCCCACCAGCCCGCCGGCGTGCCGACGCTCTATTGCGCGCGGCAGACACTGGTTGGACCGGCCCTGACCTATATCGGGCTTTCCGCTCCGGTTCTTCGTCAACCCCGCTTTCCGGCCGCGCTCACCCAAAACATCGCGACCGGCTGCACTGCCATGATCAATCGGGCCGCGGCGCAGTTGATCGCCCGGAGCCGCCCGCCGCGCAGCACTTTGCATGACTGGTGGAGCTACCTCGTCGTCGCCGCTGCCGGCGGGCGCATCCTCGTCGATCCCGAGCCGGCCGTGCTCTACCGCCAGCATGGCGGCAATCTCGTGGGCGCGCCCGGAAGCTGGCTCGCCCGCGCGCTCGGCGCGCTCCATCGCGGTCCGCGTCCTTTCATGCAGGTCTTTCGCGCTCATGTCGCAGCCCTTGCCGGCACGCCGGAGCTTCTTTCATCGGAAGCTGTCGCCGCCCTTGCGACGCTTGCTGAGGCGCTCGACTCGCCGCCCTGGCGGCGCCTTCCGGCTCTCGCCCTTACCGGTCTTTCCCGCCAGACCCCGCTCGAGACGTTGCTCTTCCGCCTCTGGTTTCTCCTTGGATAGTTGCCCTGCCTCAACATTCTACGGGGCGGGGATTGCGGCGCGATGGTATCGTGGCGGCTCTGTGTGAATTGGGGGCCGGCATGAAAAGATACGACGCCATCGTTATCGGAGCCGGACAAGCCGGCCCCCCACTCGCGAAGGCGCTGGGAAAGGCGGGGCAGAAGGTTGCGATCGTCGAACGTGGCGCGTTCGGGGGCACGTGCATCAATACCGGATGCACACCGACCAAGACGCTCGTCGCGAGCGCATATGTTGCGCACACGGCAACGCGGGCGGCGGAGTTTGGTATTGTCGTGCCGGACGGCGTCACCGTGGATATGAGAAAAGTCAAGGCGAGAAAAGACGCCATCGTCGATGCTTGGAAAGCTGCAACCGAAAGCTCCCTCCGCGCGGCTCCGAACTGCACCGTGTACAGGGGCCATGCGTGCTTCCGGTCTGCCGGAGATGTCGTCGTCGGCGGAGACGTGCTCTCCGCCGGGCAGATCTTCATCGATGTCGGCGGCAGGGCTGTGGTGCCATCGATCCCGGGGTTGGACAGCATCGATGCCCTGACCAACAGCTCGATGCTCGATCTCGATCGACTGCCCGGGCATCTCGTCGTGATCGGGGGCGGCTATGTCGGGCTTGAGTTCGCGCAAATCTATCGCAGGTTCGGAGCTGCGGTAAGCGTGGTCGAGACAGCGCCCCGGCTGCTCCCGCACGAGGACGAGGAAATTTCGACCGCTGTGCGCGAAATGCTGAAAGCGGAAGGCGTGCAGATGTCTGTGAATGCCAGCGGCCTTTCCTTGGCGCGTACCGGCGGGGGATTCACTCTCACGATCAATGCAGGGTCAGGGGGCGTGACGGTGGATGGGACCCACTTGCTGCTCGCGGTCGGGCGACGGCCCAATACGGACGATCTCGGTCTGCAGCACGCGGGAGTGGAGGTGGATGGACGAGGCTATATCCGCGTGGATGACCAGCTGCGCACGAACGTGCCTGGCATCTGGGCGCTCGGTGAGTGCAACGGGCGGGGCGCCTTTACGCACACATCCTACAATGATTTCGAGATCGTGGCAGGCAATCTGCTGAGGGGCGAGAATCGGAGCGTGAAAGACCGGATTCCGGCTTACGCGCTCTATACGGATCCGCCGCTCGGGCGCGTGGGCATGACGGAGGCGGAGGCGCGCAAAGCCCGCCGAAAGGTCCTGGTCGGGCGAATGGCGATGGCGGACGTCGCGCGCGCCATCGAGAAAGGCGAGACTGCCGGCCTCATGAAAATCGTGGCTGACGGGGACACGAAGGAAATCCTTGGCGCCGCGATTCTCGGCACCGGCGGAGACGAGGCGATCCACTGCATCATCGATCTCATGCAGGCACGGGCACCCTATACGGTGCTGAGCCACGCCATGCATATCCATCCAACGGTCTCCGAGCTGCTGCCGACGATCGCCCAGGAAATGGCGCCTGTTTGAGCGCGGAATCGGCATCCCTTCATGACCTGAGCGTGCCCGCCCATCCCGCCCCAGGACCTGTTGACCAAGCTGATCCGCCTGCTGGACGGCCGGCTGGCCGTCCAGCGGGCTTGACACAGCCGCTCTTCATGGAAAAAAATGCGGTCAACGAAATTTTTTTCAAAGCGGGAAAATGCCCGAGGGAGAACGCCCGGCCATCGACGAAGAAGCCGTGCTCGCCGCGCGAGCGGCATGGCTTTATTACGCTGCATCGCTGACCCAATCGGAGATCGCGCAGCGCCTCGAGGTCACGCTCGCCAAGGCGCATCGCCTGATCGCGCGCGCCACCCGAGAAGGCTTGGTGCGCGTTTTTGTCGAAGGGCCCTCGGCCGGCTGCATCACCCTCGAAGACGCGCTGACGGACCAGCACGGTCTTCGTTTCTGCCGCGTCGTTCCCGACCTGGGTGAGTCCGGCCTGCCCTTGCAGGCACTCGGACGGGCGGCCGCTTCGTTCCTTCAGTCCGTGCTGGAGCGCGGGGAGCATCCGATTATCGGCGTCGGCCATGGCCGCTCGCTGGCCGCGATGGTCGATAACCTGCCGCGGGCGACGCACGATGAGGTCTGTTTCGTCTCGCTGCTCGGCGGTCTGCCGCGACGATCCAATGCCAATCCCTTCGACGTGATTCATCGGCTCGCCGAAAGAACCGCGGCCGCAGCCTATCTGCTGCCGGTGCCGTTCTTCGTCGATGTCGCAGCCGACCGGAAGGTGCTGCTGCGTCAGCGCGGTGTCTCGGAGGCGCTGGCTGTGGCGGCCAAGGCGTCGCTGTTCCTGGTCGGCATCGGCGAGGTCGCCGGCGAGGCCTTCCTGCCGGCGAGCGGGATCATCTCACGGGCTGAGGCGGACGCCATCCGTCGCGCAGGAGGCGTGGGCGAGCTTCTCGGCCGGTTTCTCGACGCGGAAGGCCGGGAAATCCCGACGGAGCTGCACGCGCGCGTTATCGCCCTGGCGCCAAACGAAATGAAGGGGCGCGAGGTGGTCGCGGTCGCCGGCGGCCCGAGCAAGACGGATGCCATTCGCGCGGTCCTGGCAAGCGGCCTCGTGACCGCGTTGATCACCGACGAGCAGACGGCGCGGCGCCTCGTCGGGCCAATGCCAGGCCGCGTGAAAACGATAAGGAGAGGAACGGACAATGAGCGACAAAGCCAGGGATCTCTGTGAGGCGCGAGTCGCGGGGCGGGTCGGCCGCCGTGAATTCGGCAAACGAATCGCGGCTCTCGGCATCGGCGCGGCAGCCGCCGACGGGCTGCTCCAGGCAAGCTACACACGCGCCATGGCCGCCAGCTTCGATTGGATGAAGTTCAAGGGTACTACGGTCAAGTTGCTGCTCAACAAGCATCCCTACGCCGATGCGATGATCGCCGACCTTGCCGCCTTCAAGGCACTCACCGGCATGGACGTGAAGTACGACATTTTCCCCGAGGATGTTTATTTCGATAAGGTAACAGCTGCACTTTCCTCCCGCTCCTCGCAGTACGATGCCTTCATGACCGGGGCTTATCAGACATGGCAGTACGGCCCGGCTGGTTGGCTCGTCGATACGAACGAATATCTTCACGACGCGGAGAAGACCTCGCCGGACTACGATTTCGACGACATGCTGCCCAATCTGCGTGCATCCGATTCCTGGTCGGGGGTGCCGGGTGCGGCGCTGGGCGGCGTGGGCGCCAAGCAATGGGCGATTCCCTGGGGATTCGAGCTTTACTCGATCTCATACAATCGCAATATTTTTGACCAGCTCAAGATCACGCCACCCGAGAACCTTCCCGATCTGATCGAGAAGGCGGTGAAGATCACCAAGGACGCCGGCGGGCCCTACGGTGTCGGCGTGCGCGGCAGCCGCTCGTGGGCGACCATTCATCCGGGCTTTCTTTCCGGCTATACGAACTACGGGGCCCACGACTTCACGGTTGCCGACGGCAAATTGAAATCCGCCGTCGATTCCGTAGAATCGAAGGCTTTCCACGAGCTTTGGGTGAAGATGATCCAGGAGGCCGGTCCGAAGAACTGGGCCACCTATACTTGGTACCAGGTGGGACAGGATCTCGGCGCCGGCGCTTCGGGCATGATCTATGATGCCGATATCCTCGGCTATTTCATGAATGGCGCGGGCAACAAGGAGGCCGGCCATATCGGCTATGCGCCGATTGCGCCCAACCCGAAGGCGAAGGGCCCGACATCCAATATCTGGATCTGGTCACTCGCGCTCTCCAACTTCTCCAACGCCAAGGATGCCGCCTGGTACTTCGTTCAGTGGGCGACATCGAAGCAGCACGACATGTTCGGTGCCCGCAAGAAGGATCTGGTCGATCCCGTGCGCGCGAGCGTCTGGGCGGACAAGGTCTTTCAGGATCGCATCGCCGGTTCCTATCCCGGCTATCTCGAAACGTACAAGGCCACGGCCCCGGATGCGAAGATCTACTTCACGCCGCAGCCGCTCTTTTTCAACGTGACGACCGAATGGGCGGCTGCGCTGCAGCGCATGGTCGCCAAGGAAGTTGCGGTCGATGAAGGGCTCGATCAGCTCGCGGCCGCCATCAACCGCCAGCTTCGCGACGCCGGCATCGGCTGATCCAATCCGGAGACGCACGGGGGGAAACCCCGTGCGTCGCCTCGGGAGTGTCCGATGAGCGATTTTACCCTTCCCGTCCCCGCGAGGCGATGGCGTGCGGGCCGCCTGCTTCCGTATCTTCTGAGCCTGCCTTCGCTCCTCGTATGCATCGGCATCGTGATCCCGTTCGTGGCTTCGGCGATCTACAGCCTGCAGCGTTACAACCTCGCCTTTCCCACGGGCCGCGCCTTCATCGGGTTCGGCAATTATATCTCTTTCCTCTCCGATCCGTCGTTCTGGAACACGGTTGAGGTATCGGTCATCTACACGGTCGCAACCGTCGGCATCGAGCTCCTGCTCGGTCTTGCGATCGCCATGCTGTTGCGCGAGAGAACGTTCCTCAACAATGTCATCTCGGTCGCACTCATGCTGCCTTTGATGACGGCGCCGGCGCTCGCCTCCTTGATGTGGAAGCTGATGACGAACCCCGGCTTCGGCGTGCTCTCCTGGGCCGTCTCGCTGATCGGGCTCAGCAACTTCAAATGGGCATCGGACCCCCACACGGCGATGCTCACCGTCGTCCTCGTCGATATCTGGGTCTATACCCCCTTCATCATGATCCTGCTTCTGGCCGGGCTGCGCAGCCTTCCGCCCGCGCCGTTCGAGGCGGCGCGGCTGGACGGCGTGCCCGCGCGTTTCGTCTTCTTTCGTGTCACGCTGCCGATGCTTTCGCCCTTCATCGTCACGGCCTGCCTCTTCCGGCTGCTCGATTCGATCCAGCAGTTCGATATCATCTATGCGATGACGCAGGGCGGCCCAGGCGATTCGCTCATGGTCTTCCAGGTGGGCGCCTATCTCGATTTCTTCCAGTACACCAATGTCGGGCGTTCGGCGGCTCTCCTGATGGTGCTCTGGGTCATCACCTACTTCCTCTCCGATCGGTTCGTCAGGCAATGGCACAAGCTCCGGGAGCGGAGGCAGGGTCATGCCTGAGCCAGTCATCCGCGTCCTGCGCGGCGGGGCGCTCGCGCTCATCCTGCTCTTCTTCCTGTTTCCGATTCTCTGGATCCTGCTGATGTCGTTCCAGACGAACGCGGATATCTTGCGCATTCCGCCGCGGCTCGGATTCACGCCCACTCTGTCGAACTACGTCGCTCTTCTCTCGGGCAAACTCGCGACGAGTTCGGGGACGCTCGACATTACGTTTCTGAGGAATCTCGGAAACTCGCTGCTCCTCTCGGTCGCCTCCGTCGCGGCTTCTCTCGTGCTCGGTGTTCCGGCGGCCTACGCTTTCGCGCGCTATCGCTTCCGGCTTGGCGAAAGCATCGCCTTCACCCTTCTCTCCTTCCGCTTCGCCCCGCCGCTTCTCGTTCTGTTGCCGCTTTCCCTCTATTTCCAGATCCTTGGCCTCACCAATACCTATGGCGGGCTCATATGGGTCTATCAGCTCATCACGCTGCCGCTGATTCTCTGGATCGTAAGGGGCTATTTCGAGGATGCGAGCCCCGATATCGAGCACGCCTATCGTGTCGATGGCCATTCATGGTGGCGCACCTTCACGCGCATCGCGATTCCCCTGGCGCGCCCCGGAATCGCCGCGGCAGGCCTGCTCGCCTTCATCTTTGCCTGGAATAATTTCGTTTTCGCGCTGGTGCTCGCCTCGGCCGACAAGCAGCCGGTCACGGTGGGCGCGCTTGCTTTCGTCACCGCGGCCGGTATCCAGTACGGCCAGATCGCGGCCGCGATCGTGCTCTCCATCCTGCCGACACTGGCCCTGGCACTGTACGCCCAGCGATGGCTCGTGGAGGGATTGAGCCTCGGGGCGGTGAAGGGATGAGCGGGCTCGAGATCTCCGACATTCGTGCCCGCTTCGGCCATGCCGAGGTGCTGCGGGGGATCGACTGTCGGGTTGCCGCGGGGGAGACCGTGGTTCTGTTCGGGCCCTCCGGAGCCGGCAAGACGACACTTCTGCGCGCCATCGCCGGAGTCGAGCCTGCGGCGAGCGGCGTCGTTCGCATCGATGGGCGGGAAGTGCAGGATCTCGAGCCGGAGCATCGTCCACTCGGCATGGCCTTTCAGAATTTTTCCCTCTATCCACATCTTTCTGCGTACGAAAATATCGCCAGCCCCCTCCGCGCTCGCCGGCTGCGGTCACAGGAGATCGAGGTCAGGGTGCGCAGGGTTGCGGAGCTGCTGCGCATCGGTCATGTCCTTGGCCATATTCCGAGGGAGCTTTCCAACGGCCAGAAACAGCGCACCGCGCTCGCACGGGCTTTGGTGGCCGAGCCGCCGGTCCTTCTGCTCGATGATCCGCTGCGCAACGTGGATGCCAAGCTGCGCTATGAAATGCGGCTGGAGCTTCCACCCCTTCTGCGCAAGACCGGGGCGGCCGTGATCTTCGTGACCCAGGATTTCCGCGAGGCGATGGCGCTTGCCGACCGTGTCGTCGTTCTTCGCGAGGGGGCCGTGCTGCAGGACGCACCGGCCGAGGAGGTCTATGAGGCGCCCGCCTCCGTTCCGGTGGCGCAGCTATTTGGTGATCCGCCCATGAATCTGCTTTCCGCGCATCTTGTGCCGGAAGGCAACCGGGTTCGGGCTGAGGCGGCCGGGATGGCACCCAGCTTTGCCGATCTCGACATCACGCACCTGGAAAGGCCGTTCCTTGGCGTGCGGCCCGAGGATGTCCTGCTTGCGTCTCGCCCGGCCGGTGGGGCCCATGCCGAGATCCTTGCCGTGACACCGCTTCACGATCGATGCGTCCTGCTTCTGCGCGCGGCCGATGGCACCGAGCTTGTGGCAAGCGTGACCGGCGCCGCGCCGGAACCGGGCACATTCGTATCGATTGCCGGCGCCCGGCATGCCGTGCTTTTCGATCCGGTGAACGGCCACAGGCTTGCAATTTCCGGCGCGCGCACGGAAGTGGCGGCATGAGCCTCGTCCTTTCGAAACTGGACAAGACTTACAAACGATTCGGGCGACCGCCCGTTCGGGCCGTGTGCGGTCTCGATCTTGAAGTGCGTCAAGGCGAGGCGGTCGCCCTGCTCGGCTCCTCGGGATGCGGCAAGACGTCCACCCTGCGCATGATCGCGGGGTTTGAATCTTTGAGCGGCGGTGCGATCACCCTTGCCGGACGGCGCATCGACCCCCTGCCACCGGCCAGGCGTGGCGTGGCCATGGCATTCGAAGGCTATGCCCTCTATCCACCGCTGACGGTGGCCGAGAATATCGGTTTCGCGCTGCACACCACGCGCGCCGAGCGGCGCAAGGCGAGTGAGCGCGTGCGTGCCGTCGCCGAGATGCTCGATATCGGCGCGATCCTTCATCGTCGTCCCGCTTCGCTCTCCGGCGGACAGCAACAACGCGCTTCCCTTGCGCGGGCGCTCGTGCGCGATGCCGATCTCCATCTGCTCGACGAGCCGATGAGCCAGCTTGAGCCGCAGCTTCGTGCCGTTCTGCGCGGCCGGGTGAAGGCCTATCTGGGCGAACGGGGCTTCACCACCGTATTCGTGACCCACGATCAGACGGAGGCCCATGCGCTCGCCGATCGCATCGCAGTGATGGAGGCCGGCGTGCTTGAGCAGTTCGGTTCGCCGGACGAATTGCGCGACCGGCCGAAAAACCTTTTTGTCGCCACCTTTTTCGGCGAACCGCCAATGAACGCGCTGGTGGGACGCGTCAAGGAAGGGGCGATGGAGATCGAAGGGGGCGATGGCCGCCGGTTCAGCATCGCCCTTCCCGCCGCCGCGACGGCGCCAGAGGGTGCGCGCCTTGTCCTCGGCGTGCGTCCGCAACGCATTCGGCTCGGCGCCGGCGCGCTTTCGGGCACGGTTCTGTCCAACCAATGGCTGGGCGATCAGGCCCATGTCGCGCTCGCCTGCGGTGCGCTTCGCATCGTCGCGGTCTCCCTCGCGCGCGTTGCCGCACCTTCCGGCACTGCGCTTCCCTTCGCGATCGCGCCGGAGGATATGCATCTCTTCGATCCTGAGAGCGGAACTGCGCTTTCACACAGAGGCTCGTGCCCATGAGCCCGCCAGTCCTGCTCGCGCTCGATGCCGGCACTTCGCTGATCAAGGCGGTCGCCTTCGAGGGAGATGGCCGGATGCTCGGCACTGCCGCCCGCCGCAACCGCTATATCGAAGGACCGGGCGGCGCGGTCGAGCAGGATATGCTGCAGACATGGGAGGACGCTGCATCGGCGCTCGGGGAGCTCGTGGCCTCTCTGCGGGGACGGAAGATTCTGGCCCTCGCCATCACCGGACAGGGCGATGGCACCTGGCTCATCGACGAGCAGGGTGCGCCGTCGGCACCCGCCTGGCTTTGGCTCGATGCGCGCGCAGAGCAGATCATCTCGGCCCTGCGCCGATCCGAGGCGGGACGGATCGCCTACAAACATACGGCGACCGGCCTTGCCGCCTGCCAGCAATCCGGCCAATTGCTCTGGCTTGCGCGTTATCGGCCGGAGCTTCTCGCGCGCGTGGCCACGGCCTTCCACTGCAAGGACTGGCTCTATTTTTGCCTGACCGGCGTGCGTGCCACCGACCCTTCCGAGGCGACATTCACGTATGGCGACTGGCGGGTGCGAGATTATTGCGATGAGACAATCTCCGCGCTCGGCCTCAAGGAACTGCGCCGCCTGCTGCCGCCTGTGGTGGACGGCACAGCGACGGCGCACGGCCTCTCGGGCGCGACGGCTGCCCGCCTCGGCCTTCGGGAGGGCACACCCGTCGTGCTCGGCTATGTTGACGTGCTCTGCGGAGCGCTCGGCGGCGGCCTCTACGGCGGAAACGGTGTCGCCGGCGTCAGCATCCTCGGCAGCACCGGCATGCACATGCGACTTGCTGCCGATGATGACGATGTCGTTCTGAATACCGAGCTGACGGGCTATTGCATGCCCTTCCCGGTTCCGGGCAGGGTCGCGCAGATGCAGTCGAACATGGCGGCAACACTCAATATCGATTGGGTCGTGGATCTCGCCGCGGAGGCGCTGGCGCTGGCCGGCGCGGAACGCGAGCGCAGCGCGGTTCTGGCGGCTCTGGACGAGGCTGTCGCGCTCGCGCGGCCCGGCGCCGCGGTTTTCCATCCTTTCATTTCTGCGGCCGGCGAACGTGGTCCCTTCACCGACGGGACAGCGCGTGCCCAACTGCTCGGCATCGAGCGTTCGTTCGGATTTGCGGACCTCATGCGTGCCGTTTACGAGGGCCTCGCATTCGCCGCGCGCGACTGCTACGCCGCGATCGGCGGCCCGCCGGCCGAGATTCGGTTGTGCGGAGGCGCGGCCCGCTCCACCTCAATGCGAGCGATCCTTGCAGCAGCGCTCGATCGTGAGGTGCGCGTGGCCGATCAGCCGGAATCGGGCGCGGCCGGCGCGGCAATGATCGCGGCCGTGCAGCTGGGGCTCTATCCCGACATGAGCGCCGCCGCCGCCGAATGGGTATTGCCGCGCCTCGGCCCGGCGACGCTGCCGGACCCGGCGCTGGTTTCATTCTACGATCGTCTGTTTCCGGTCTATCGCGACGCCTATCGCGCGACCGCCCCGGTTTGGCAGCGCATGCATGCAACGCGGGAGGCTTGGGATGGCGCATGAGGTTGCGATCATTGGCGACAATTTCATGCAACCTGAAATATTTGCCGAGGCGATCGACAAATGCTGCGGCGATGACGTGGCCGTGCGCTGCATGGCGCTTCCCTGGCCCGACATGCCGATGGAGCACGGCTATGCCGAGCGGGGACTCGACGGGCTCAAGGAATATCAGGGCGACCCGGACGAGATCGTCCGTTTCGTGGGCGCCGCGCCCATTCTGGTAACGCAGCTTGCGCCGGTTTCGGGCCTGATGCTGGCACGGATGCCAACGCTCAGGCTGATCGCCGTTTCCCGCGGCGGGCCAGTCAATATCGACATGGCGGCGGCCGCCGCGCGGGGAGTGCGAGTCGTCAACACACCTGGACGCAACGCGTCGGCCGTCGCCGAATTCACCATCGCCGCCATCCTTGCCGAAACGCGGCTGATGAGGATGGGCCACGAGGCACTGCGTGGCGGAGTGTGGCGGGGCGATCTCTATCGCGCCGACCTCACGGGACGTGAGCTCAGCGAGCTTACTGTCGGCGTCATCGGCTATGGCCATGTCGGCACACGTGTCGTCCGGCTTCTCAAGCCGTTCGGCTGCCGCATCCTCGTCTCGGACCCCTATGTGCAGATCAGCCGCGAAGACCAGGACGATGGCGTGGCGCAGGCCGGGCTTCCGCGCCTTCTGGCAGAATCGGACGTGATTAGCCTGCATGCGCGCGTCACACCCGAAACCACGGGCTTCATGGATCGTGCCGCCTTCGCGGCCATGCGTCCGGGCGCCTATTTCATCAATACCGCGCGCGGGCCGCTGGTCGATTATGAAGCGCTGATCGCGGCGTTGGAGTCTGGCCAGCTCGCCGGCGCCGCGCTCGACACGTTTGCGGTCGAGCCTGCTCCGGCCGGATGGAAGCTTCTCGATCTGCCGAACGTGACACTGACACCGCACATCGCCGGCGCCTCGGTGCGCACCGTGAAGGTCGCGGCGGAAGCCGTGGCGGAGGAGGTGCGGCGCTTCGTTGCCGGGGAACCTCCGCGCCATCCCTGTACCGTTACTCCATGACCGGAAGGACAAACCTTATGACCGAAACCGAGATCCGGCGCGCCATCGTCGATGCCTGCAGGCATATGAATGCCATCGGCATCAATCAGGGTATGTCCGGCAATATCAGCGTGCGTAGTGGGAAAACCATGCTGATCACGCCTTCGGCCGTACCTTATGACGAGATGCGCCCCGAGGACATCGCGACCATGCCGCTCGAGGAGACGTATGGAGAGTGGACGGGCAGGCTTCAACCCTCTACGGAATGGCGCTTCCATCTCGATATCATGCGTGCAAGGCCCGAAGCCGGGGCCATCGTACATACTCACGCCACGCACTGCACCGTATTGGCGATTGCGCGCAAGGCGATTCCCGCCTGCCATTACATGATGGCCGCCTTTGGCGGGACCGACGTGCGGGTTGCCGACTACGCGACGTTCGGCACGAGCGAGCTTTCCAGAAACGTGCTCAAAGCCCTCGAGGGCCGCTCAGCGTGCCTGCTTGCGAACCATGGGATGATCGTGTTCGGCCCCAGTCTCGCGCGGGCGATGTGGGCGGCTGTCGAGTTGGAAACGATTGCGAAACAATATTATCTGAGCCTTCAGATCGGCGGCCCGCATATCCTGAGCGATGCCGAGATTGCCGAAACCGCGCGCAAGTTCGGGTCCTATGGCGCTCAGGACAGGGCTGCGTGACGGACGCATACGATCTTTTCGTTATCGGTGGCGGGATCAACGGGGCGGGGATCGCCCGGGACGCGGCCGGGCGCGGGCTCAAGGTTCTTCTCGCCGAGAAGGGAGATCTTGCGGAGGGAACGTCCTCACGCTCCGGCAAGCTCGTGCATGGCGGGCTCCGCTATCTCGAGTATTACGAGTTTCGTCTGGTGCGGGAAGCGCTGATCGAACGCGAAGTGTTGCTGGAGGCAGCCCCCCATATCGTTCGGCCGATGCGATTCGTGCTGCCGCACGCCCCTGCCCAGCGTTCGGCAATTCTGGTCCGGTTGGGCCTCTTTCTTTACGATCATCTGGGCGGAAGGCGGAGATTGCCTTCCTCTCGCCGGCTCGACCTCGCGCGTGCGCCCGAGGGCAAGCCGATCCGGGACGGGTTCCGTATCGGTTTCGAGTATGCGGATTGCTGGGTGGACGATGCCCGGCTCGTCGTCTTGAACGCGCTCGATGCAGCGGCGCGCGGGGCCGATGTGCTGACGCGAACGAAGGTTATACGGGCGCGACGCGGGGATACGGCGTGGCACGTGACGCTTCGAGCCGAAGCGGGTGCCGAGCGCGAGGTCACCGCTCGGATCCTGGTGAATGCGGCCGGCCCTTGGGTGGAGGCAGTTTTGAGCGATGTGATCGGCGAGAATACGCGCCGACACGTGCGGCTGGTCAAGGGGAGCCACATTGTCGTCGGGAAGTTCTGGGATGGCCCGCACGCCTATATTCTGCAAAATGACGACCGGCGTGTGATCTTCGTCGTGCCGTACCATGACGATCTTTGTCTTATCGGAACCACGGATATCCCGTTCCACGGTGCGCCGGAGAGCGTTGCCATCGATGAGACGGAGCGCCGTTATCTTCTTGGCGCCGTCAACCGCTATATGCGTCGCGGCCTTACGGAGCACGATATCGTCTATGAATACTCGGGTGTCCGCCCGCTCTATGATGATGCCGAGGCGAACCCTTCTGCGGTGACACGCGATTATGTGTTCGATGTCGAGGGCGGCGCTGGCAGGCCAGCGCTGCTTTCGGTCTTTGGAGGCAAGATCACCACATATCGCAAACTTGCCGAACATGCGCTCGAAAAGCTTAAGCCGTTCTGTCCGGCTCTCGGCGGGAAATGGACCGCGAGGGGAAAGCTGCCCGGCGGAGATATACCAAGCGGTGACCCCGAGACATTCGCCACCGAGCTTGCCGGGCGGCTGCCACAGATGCCGCGCCGGTTGCTCGGTCTCTATTCGCGGCAATACGGCACCAGGGCCACAACACTGCTTGACGGCGCCCAGACGCCTGCCGATCTCGGCCGGCATTTCGGCGGCCTTCTCTATGAGCGGGAGGTGGAATTTCTTCGCGACACCGAATGGGCAAAAACGGCCGAGGATGTTCTGACGCGGCGTACGGCGCACCATCTTGACATGAGTCAGGATGAGCAGACCCGATTTGCGGCATGGTACGAAGGCGCAAAGTCATAAGGCAAAGGCTCCCGCCTCTATGAAAAGATATCGCTCATATCGGCGAACGCGGCGACACCGCTGAGGGGTCATCCACCTGCCTCATCATCCGGCGCTCGCATCCTCCGCCTGACCATGGATCGCCCGCCAGACGCGCTCAGGTGTCGCCGGCATGTCGATATGACGCACCCCGAATTCCGCGAGCGCATCGACGAGCGCATTCATGATCGAGGGCAGAGCCCCGGCGCATCCCGCCTCTCCGCAGCCTTTGACGCCGAGCACGTTCGTCTTCGCCGGCACCGAGTGATATTCGATCGTGAAGGGGGGCGCAGCGTCGGCTCGCGGTAGCGCATAATCCATGAAGGAGCCGGTGAGCGGCTGACCTGCCTCGTCATAGACGACATGCTCGAACAGCGCCTGCCCGATCCCCTGCACCACTCCGCCATGCGCCTGGCCCTCGACCAGGAGCGGGTTGATAACGATTCCGAAATCATTGACCATCGTGTAACGTGCGAGCGTGACCACGCCGGTCTCCGGCTCCACCTCCACCTCGGCGACGTGGCAGCCGTTCGGATAGGAAAAAGGCGGCCCTTCGGCGACATGACTCACCGAGAGCGTCTGCGGCACATCGGGCGACAGGACGAGATCCTCACGCATGCGCGCCGCGAGCTCCATGATCCCGATCTCCCGGTCGGTGCCGACGATTCGGAAGCGCCCGCCCACCGGCCCCACTTCGAACTCGATATCGGCAAGCGAGGCCTCCAGCACATGGGCCGCGATCTTCTTGCCGTTCTCGATCACGCGCTCGCCCGCCTCAACGATGGCGGTCCCGCTCGCCATCATCGACTTCGAACCCCCCGTGCCGCCGCCCGCCAGCATTTCGTCAGAATCGCCCTGCAACAGGGAAATCTTCTCGAAGGGAATCCCGAGCCGGCTCGAAAGCACCTGCGCGAAGGGCGTCGCATGTCCCTGGCCATAATCGAGTGTGCCGGTGATGATGGTGACCGTGCCGTCCGGCTCGAAACGGATGCCACCCATCTCCTTCGCGGGCGGGCCGGTCACCTCGAGATATTGCCCGATCCCACGCCCACGCAGCTTTCCCCGCGCGCGGCTCTCCGCGCGCCGCGCCGAAAATCCATCCCAGTCCGCAAGCGCCAGCGCCTGATCGAGCAGGGCGGAGAAATCACCACTGTCATAGACCGTGCCGCCCGGCGTCTGGTATGGGAAGGCATCCGGCCGGATATGGTTCCGCCTGCGGATTTCCACCGCATCGATCCCCATTTCCCGCGCCGCCGTATCCAGGAGCCGCTCGAGATAATAATTGCTCTCAGGCCGGCCCGCGCCGCGATAGGGCCCGACGGGCGAGGTATTGGTGAACATCACCCGGGAACTCACTTCCTGCAGTGGCGTCGCATAGACGCCGATTGTGTTCTTCACGACATTGCCGGTCGGCTGCAGCACCGTTCCGTTTGAGAGATAGGCGCCAACATTGCCATAGCCCGTCACGCGCAGCGCCAGGATCCGCCCTTCAGGGTCGAACGCCATCTCCTGTTCCATGTCATGGTCGCGGCCATGGCTGTCGGAAAGAAAGCTCTCCGAGCGCTCATCCGTCCATTTTACCGGCCTTCCGAGCGCGCGCGCCGCATGCAGAATGGCGATATATTCGGGATAGCAGGAGGATTTCATGCCGAAACTGCCACCGACATTGCCGGTGAGCACGCGGATTTTTTCGACCGTGGTCTTGAGCGGCCCGGTGAGGAGCTGGCGCATCGGAAAGACGCCCTGGCAACCGAGGCGGAGCGTATAGCGCTCGCTCGCCGGATCATATTCGCCAATCGCCGATCGCGGCTCCATCGGGCAGACGACGACACGGCTATTGCGAATCCTCATCCGCGTGACATGCGCGGCGCGGGCGAAGGCGTTTTCCACCTTGGTGCTGTCGCCGTGATGGAAATCGAGAATGAGATTGCCTGCGGTCGCCTCGTGAACCCGTGGCGCGCCAGGCGTATCCGCTTCACGCGCCGTCGTCGCCGCCGGCAGCGGATCGATTTCGGCGCTCACGGCCTCAGCCGCGTCCTTCGCCTGTTTCGGAGTCATGGCCACCACGCAGGCGAAGGGATCGCCGACGAAACGCACTTTGTCCGTGGTCAGCGGCGGCTGCCCCGGCTTCGGCATTTCCGATCCATCGCGGTTCTTGAACGACATTCCGGAAGGCATCAGCCCAAGCCCCGCCGCAAGCAGGTCCGCCCCGGTATAGAGCGCGAGTACGCCCGGCATTGATCGTGCCTCCGCGGTGTTGATCGCCCGAAGCACGCCATGGGCGAAACGCGAGCGTACCATTACGGCATAAGCCTGGCCGGGAAGATTGAGATCGTCCGAGTAACGCCCGCAACCACGGAGCAGGGTCGGGTCTTCTTTGCGCGAGACCGGTTGGCCGATTGCATATTTCTCGAAGCCGGCATCGCGTGGAGAGACGGATGCATCCATGGGCTTGTTCGCTCCTCTTCGCGGTCGTGCGTGAGCGGGGAGGCCGTCGGCGCCGGCTGCCGCGGCTCCGGTCGGCAAAATCTTGTTGCAACGCAGCCGCCCGGTCTAGAGTGGGATGCGTTCGCTCGCGCGCATTCCACTCTAGCCGTTTGTTTTCTGTCGTGATTCAGACCTATGGTGATTGCGCCTGTGGTCATCACGCCCCAACCCCGTGGTTGTCCTGATCCTGGGCGGCTGCGATGCTGGCGGCTGCACCAGATCTGGGGGACCCGGAATGGCGGAGAGAGACTTCACGCACGCGGATCTCGAGCGGCTCAGGGAATGGGACACGCCGACCATCTGCAATGCGCTCGAACTGGTGGTGCCCGAGCGCCGGGCAATCGGCTTCACGGTCGAGCCGATGGTGGCCGCCGATCGCGCATTGAAGCCGATCGTCGGTCTTGCGCGTGTCGGCACGATCCGCGCCAAGGAACCGCCGCGGGGGAAGGTCGCGAATCGGCTCGACTGGTACGACTATGTCGCGGAAGCCGCTCTGCCCACGGTCGTCGTGCTGCAGGATATCGACGACCGGCCGGGCTATGGTGCCTTCTGGGGAGAGGTGCAGTCCACGGTGCACAAGGCGCTCGGCACGCTCGGCTGCGTGACGAACGGTTCGTTCCGCGATTGCGACATGCTTGCCCCGGGGTTCCAGATCATCGGCAGCCGCATCGGCCCGAGCCACGCACATGTGCACCTCGTCGATTTCGGCAAGCCTGTAAATGTCGGCGGCATGCAGGCCGCCCATGACGACGTGATCCATGCCGATTTCCATGGCGCGGTGGTGATCCCGGCCGAGGCGGTGAAAAAGATTCCGGATGCGATCGCGCTTGTCGCTCGGCGCGAGAAAGTGATCCTGGACGTCTGCGCCGATCCTGGCTTCACGCCGGCCAAGCTCCGTGAAGCCGTGCGACGCGCTGGCGAAATTCACTGATTTGCCAGATCAATATGGCTTCTGGCGGATCGCTCAGCGATCCACCGGAAGCCATGAAATTGACCGAGAAAACAAAGCCAGAGCGTGATGACCGAAGGTGACGGAACGGCAGACCTGAATCACGCGAGAAAACGACGACCGAGAGCGGGATGCGTTCGCGCGGGCGATCTTAATCCTGCTCGAGGAGAGGCGCGGAGGATGCAAATCATATGTGGGAACCGAATCAGCGCTATCCGGACGCGGCCATCGAGACCCTGGACGCTACCTTTGCGAAATACCGCTTGCCGCTTGCCTCGATCGAACGGCTCGCCACCGGATGCCGCTGGGCTGAGGGGCCCGTCTGGTTCGGTGATGGACGCTATCTGCTGTGGAGCGATCTTCCGAACAACCGCATCCTGAAGTGGGAGGAGGAGACCGGCGCAGTCAGCGCCTTTCGCAAGCCCTCTCACAATGCCAATGGCAACACGCGCGACCGGCAGGGCCGGCTCGTCACCTGCGAGCATGATGCGCGGCGGGTGACGCGCACCGAATATGACGGTGCGATCACCGTGTTGATGGAGAATTTCGAGGGCAAAAGGCTCAATTCGCCGAACGATGTCGTGGTCAAGTCCGACGGCTCGGTCTGGTTCACGGACCCGGCCTTCGGCATCCTCGGCTATTACGAGGGGCACCGGGCAGCGCAGGAGCTGCCGACCAACGTCTACCGGCTCGACCCCGAAACAAGGGAGGCGTCGGTGATCGCGGGCGACGTGATCGCGCCCAATGGCCTCTGCTTCTCACCCGATGAGAAGCTTCTCTACGTGGTCGAATCGCGCTCGGTCCCGCGGCACATCCTCGCCTTCGACGTGAGCGCCAACGGGAAAGAGCTCGCCAGCAAGCGCATCCTGATCGATGCCGGGCCGGACGGCACGCCGGACGGCATGCGCTGCGACGTGGAGGGCAATATCTGGGCGGGCTGGGGTATGACGGAGGCGCTCGACGGCGTGCGCATCTTCAACCCGGAGGGGCGGCCGATCGGCCACATCCACTTGCCTGAGCGCTGCGCCAATCTCTGCTTCGGCGGCCTTCACCGCAACCGGTTGATGATGGCGGCAAGCCACTCGGTCTATTCGCTTTACGTCAATACCCAGGGAGCTCCGGGCGGTTGAAAGCCCCACCAAGGAAAATCAATTTCTCGTGGCTTTGCTCGAGAAAGCAAACTGAAAGCGTGATGAACTGAAATCATCCCGCTCTCGGCCATTGTTTCATCGCGCGATTCAAACCTGCCGTGATTCTGGCTTTGATCATCATGTTCTAGCGCCTGAGGACCAGGGCGGCCGAGCCGAGCATCAGGCCCATGCCGGCGATTTCGCCCGCATCAACCTTCTCGCCGAAGAGCAGCATCGCAAGGATCACGCCCACCACCGGGGAGATGAAGGCATAGCTTCCGGTACGACCGACACCCCAGTCACGCACCAGGAAGAAATAAATGAGCGTCGCCCCGAGCGATCCCGGCAGCAGGAGGTAAAGCCACGCCAGGAAGGCCGGCCAGCCCCAATGGCCCGCCAGCGCGGCCCCCGATCCGGGCTCAAAGGCGATCGAGGCCCCGAGCAGGAGGAAGCCGCCGATGCCGTTGCTGAGCGCAGCCACCTCGCCCGGCGCCAGCGTCCGCATCAAAGGCCGGGCCAGGACGGAACCCATCGAGTAGGAGAGGCAGCCAACCATCACGCCCCCCGCGCCAGCCAGCTCGGGCCAACCGAGCCGCCCAGCGAGCGCTTTCTGCCCGAACAGCATGACCACCCCAACCGCGCCCACCCCTAGGGCCACGAGGCGTCGGCGGGTGAACCGTTCCTGTCCCATCATCGCGCTGAACCCGATGAGGGACACGGGTGTCAGCGCCGAGCTGATCACGGTGGCAAGCCCTGCCGGCACGTAGCGCAGGCCGTAAAGCTGCGTCACCTGGTTCAGCGCGACCATCAGCACCGACACCACGAGCAGGCGCGGCCAGGCCCATGCCGGGACACTAATGCGCTGCCCTCTTGTCCCGCGCCAGCAGAGCAGGACGAGCCCAGCGACACCGTAACGGGCCCCAGCAAAAAAACCGGGCGGCACGCTCGCCACGCCCACCTTCATGGCGAGCCACGTGGTTCCCCAGACGAAGCAGAGAAAGGCAAACATCGCCCGCTGCCGAACAAGCACCGTGTCCGGCGCAGCGCTGCCGCCCGTCAAACCCAGGCCGCCCGGGGAAAACCCTGCCGGTACCTTGCGCAAAATCATCGGGGAAACGCTCGGACCAAACTCTCCGCACGGCGGAGTCGTTGGTAATAAGTAACATCGCGAACGTGGCGCAGCGAAGGCAAGAGATCAGGCCTGCAATGCAATTCCAGCCGATGGAGCCGAACGCGGCGGATCCAGGCTCGGCCGATTCGGCACTCAGGGGCCCGGCTGCTATAGTCCTGCCTCGCAGCAGCCCCGACTCGCTTGCCGGCCGGCTGCGACGCGACAGGATCCGCATCATGACCTTATCCGCCCCTGCCCGCGCTGACCGTATCGACTATCCTTCCTCCGCCGCCTTCCTCGCCATTCATCTCGCCTGCTTCGCCGCCTTCTTCACCGGCGTCAGCCTGCGCGCAGCACTGCTTGGCATTGGCCTCTATGTCCTGCGCATCTTCGCGATCGGCGCCGGCTATCATCGCTACTTCGCGCACCGCGCCTTCCGCACCAGCCGTGCCTTCCAGTTCATCCTTGGCTTTCTTGCCCAGACATCGGCGCAGCGTGGCGTGCTGTGGTGGGCGGCCCATCACCGGCGCCACCACAAATACTCGGACACCGAGCTCGATGTTCACTCGCCGATCCTGCGCAGTTTTCTCTATGCACATGTCGGATGGATTCTGGTCCCACGCAACGACACCACGGATCATGATGCCGTCCGCGACCTCACCCAGTACAAGGAGCTGCTGTGGCTCGACCGCCATCCCTATCTGGCGGCGGCTTCCCTCGCCTTCATGACCTGGCTGGTCGCCGGTCTCCCCGGTCTTGTCGTCGGCTTCTGCTGGAGCACGGTCGCGGTCTGGCACGCGACCTTCAGCATCAACTCGCTCGGCCACCTGATCGGCCGCCGCCGCTACGTCACCGGCGATCACTCGCGTAACAATTGGCTTCTCGCCCTGATCACGATGGGCGAGGGCTGGCACAACAACCACCATGCCTATCAGGCATCCGTTCGCCAGGGATTCCGCTGGTGGGAATATGATTTCACGTATTATGGCCTGCGGGTCCTGTCCTGGCTTGGCCTGGTGTGGGATCTGCACGCGCCGCCGCGCGCCGTGGTGAACCGGGAGCAGCGCCTTGGCCGCGCGGTCATCGACCGGGCGGCACGCCAATTGGCGCTATCCTTCCCGATCAACACCATCGCCAATCAGGCTCTTGATGCGCTTTCTCACGCCCCGGGCTGGGCCGAGCTGAAATCCCGTGCGCTCTCGGCGCGCCTGCAGGCCGAGACGTTCTGGAGCGAGTTCGATTTCCCGCAGATCCCGTCGCTCGAGGAGATGCGCGCTTACGCCCATGCCCGTCTCGCTCAGACACCCTCGCTCGACGAAATCGCAATCCGCGCCCGTCAGCGCCTGCTGGAGCTCGTCTATACCCGCCTGGTTGAGGTGGCTTCCTCCGAAAGCAAGGCCTGACGGCGTTTCATTTCGCCATCACCTCATCTTCGCGCCTTCCGGCGATTCGGCCCGAGCGGTTGCCGGACGCGTGCGGCCGTATAGACTGCGCCTCATGGTTGCATCCGCCACCACTGTGCAGCGGAGGGAAATTGTCCGGCCGGCTGGCTGGCATGTCGGGTGAAGGAATCATGGGCGATTCCGCACCCCCGATCCCGAGCCCATTGCCACATTTCGCGGTCCGGCTCGTCGCTCCCGACCTCACGCCCTGGCTGGCCGGCAATACGGGCGTGCGAGGCTTCATTTCCCGCGATTCCGGGAAAGCGGGACCGCATGTCGGGCTGATCGCCCTCACCCACGGCAATGAGATCGGCGGGGCCATCGCCCTTGCCCGTCTGCTGGAAGCGAATCTATGGCCGGAGCACGGCCGGATCACCTTCGGCTTCGTCAACCTCCCCGCCTTCGCCCGCTTCGATCCGCGCCAGCCCACCGCCTCGCGCTTTGTCGATGAGGATATGAACCGGCTCTGGGATCCGGTGGTGCTGGACGGGCCGAGGCAGTCGAGCGAGCTTACGCGCGCCCGCGAGATCCGGCCCCTGATCGACGAGATCGATATCCTTCTTGATCTCCATTCGATGCTTTGGCCGTCCGAGCCACTGATTCTGTGCGGCACCTCAGAGAAAGGACGCGCGCTCGCGCTTGCCATCGGGCAGCCGGAGCTCGTCGTCGCCGATCATGGGCATGCCAGCGGCCGGCGCATCATCGATTATCCGCCGTTTGTCGATAACAACGATCCGCGCGCGGCGAATCTCGTCGAAGGCGGCCAGCACTGGGAGCCCGAGACGGTTGAAACGATCCTTGCCGCGGTCGCGGGCGTGCTGCGTCATGCGGGCATGATTGGCGAGCACCCCGCCCTGCCGCCGCTGCCGGCAATCCCGCCGGTGCCGCGTTTTGCCGAGGTCATCCGAACGATCACGGCGGGCAGCGGCAATTTCAGCTTCGTTCAGCCGTTCCGCGGCGGAGAGGTCGTGGCGAAAGGCAATACGCTGATCGCGGTCGATGGCGAGGAGGAAATCCGCACGCCTTGCCCGGACTGCCTCCTGGTCATGCCGAGCCTTCGGCCCAGCCGCGGGCACACGGCCGTCCGCCTCGCCAGGATCCTTTAGCCGAACGGTCCCTCAGGTCGCGAGGCGGGCTGCGAATCTCCCCCGGCGATGCTGCATCAGCCGCCAGGCAAGCTTGGCCGAAAGATCGGAAAGCCGGCCGCGCGGCGGCAGACCCACCGCCTTGAAGATCATCCCCATGCCGCGCTCGACGTGGCGAAAGCGGTAATAGCCGATCGCCTGGGCAAAATAGGCGGCGATGCACCGATCGTGCTGATAGTCGCTCGATGCCGGCTCATTGCCGCAATGAAAGGCGAAAGCGAGCTCGTCATCCTCGCTTTCGGTGATGCGGCCGGCAGCGATCCGGAGCCGTTTCAGGACACCGATGCGTTCGCGCGCGAGATATCGGCGCATATGGTCGTAGAAAAGCTTGAAGTGGCGAAACTCGTCGGCGGCGATGAGGCGGCAAATGGTCTTGAGCACCGGCTCCTCGGCCGCCTCGCCGAGCGCGGTGTAATAGGAAGAGGTTCCGGTCTCGACCATGCAGCGCGCGATCAGTTCGCCCGTGCGGGAACCGCGCACCGACTGGTCCGCCTCGAGCGGCAGGCTATAGCCCGCGCGGTAGCGGGCAAAGGAAGCCCGATAATCCCAGGTCGAATCCGCGAGCATTGCCCAGCGGCCGAGCGCATCGCCATGCTGCACTTCCTCGACGGCCCAGTAATCCGCAGCCTGACGGAAGTCCGGGTCGTCGGCAAAGACGTTGTTGAGATAGACGGCATAATCGGTCCCGTTCCGCTCGACCATCGCCGCGGCCTTCACCAGCGGCACGATCGTCGGATCGACCTTTGCGAGGTCGAATCGCTCCCACCCGACCTCCTCGATTTTCCAATGCTTCATGGCATGCGGCAGTCCCGATTCCGCTCCTCGGTGTCTCTTTTGTTCCGGCCTGCACCTCTCCCCGGTCCGCTGTCAAGCCGGAAGCGATTTCCAGCCCTTGCGCCCCGCCGCCCGAGAGACATTCGAAAGGGGCTTTCCTTTTGCCGGGACTCCGGAGAGCGAGGCCCTCTCCTCGATCAAATCAGACTTGATCCAACCTTCAAGCCGTCAAGGGGATTCGGCCGCTTCGATCATCGCACGGGCGATCTGCAATGAGGCAAGTGCGGCATCGCGGGCCGCGACATCCATCTTGTCAACCGCCTCCCAGGCCGCCTTGGCCTCGGAGAGCCGCCGTTCGCCCTCCGCCTTCGAAAGCTCGTTCGGCGGATGCACCTCGTCGGCGAGCACGGTGCAGCGTGTCGGCGTGATCTCGGCAAAGCCGCCGGCAACGAAGAGCTTCGTCGTGACCTTGCCACCTTCGTAGAGACTCGCGAAGCCGCCGCGCAGCGTCACGATCATCGG
This sequence comes from Acetobacteraceae bacterium, assembly GCA_035509315.1. GTDB lineage: Bacteria > Pseudomonadota > Alphaproteobacteria > Acetobacterales > Acetobacteraceae > JAKAWQ01. The sequence continues at coordinate 68,432 of DATJLS010000032.1, forward strand.
CGCATGGCCGGGCAGCACGCCGATATCGCCCTCCTCGGCCGGCACCACCACCATATCGACGGGCCTGGAAAGCAGAAGCTTCTCCGGGCTCACGATCTCTAGCGCGACCGGCATTCGCCCTGCCTCGGCCTCAGGCCGCCGCCTTGAGGGATTCGGCCTTCTTCACGACATCCTCGATCGTGCCGACCATATAGAACGCCGCCTCCGGCAGATGGTCGTATTCGCCGGCGCAGATTGCCTTGAAGCTGCGGATCGTGTCCGCCACCGGCACGAACACGCCGGGGAAGCCGGTAAAGACCTCGGCCACGTGGAAAGGCTGCGAGAGGAAACGCTGGATCTTGCGCGCCCGCGCGACGATGAGCTTGTCGTCCTCGGAAAGCTCGTCCATCCCGAGGATCGCGATGATGTCCTGGAGCGACTTGTAGGTCTGCAGGATGCGCTGCACCTCGCGCGCCACGGTGTAGTGCTCCTCGCCGACAATCCGCGGGTCGAGCGAGCGCGAGGTGGAATCGAGCGGATCGACGGCGGGATAGATGCCGAGCTCGGCGATCTGTCGGGAGAGAACGGTGGTCGCGTCGAGATGGGCGAAGGAGGTCGCAGGCGCCGGATCGGTGAGGTCGTCCGCCGGCACATAGATCGCCTGCACCGAGGTGATCGAGCCTTCCTTCGTCGAGGTGATGCGCTCCTGCAGCGCGCCCATGTCGGTCGCAAGCGTCGGCTGATAGCCCACCGCCGAAGGGATGCGGCCGAGCAGGGCCGAAACCTCCGCGCCGGCCTGAGTGAAGCGGAAGATGTTATCGACGAAGAAGAGCACGTCCTGGCCTTCCTCGTCGCGGAAATACTCGGCAAGCGTGAGGCCAGAGAGACCGACGCGGGCGCGCGCCCCCGGCGGCTCGTTCATCTGGCCGTAAACGAGCGCAACTTTCGAGCCCGGCCCGTCCAGCTTGATCACGCCGGCGTCGATCATCTCGTGATAGAGATCATTGCCCTCGCGCGTCCGTTCGCCGACGCCGGCGAAGACAGAGACACCGCCATGCGCCTTGGCGATGTTGTTGATCAGCTCCTGGATCAGCACGGTCTTGCCCACCCCGGCGCCGCCGAAGAGACCCGTCTTGCCGCCCTTGAGGTAGGGGGCGAGAAGGTCGACCACCTTGATCCCGGTGACCAGGATCTCGGCCGTGGTGGCCTGGTCCTCGAATGCGGGCGCGTCGCGGTGGATCGGCATCCGCTTCGCGGTCTCGATCGGGCCGCGCTCATCCACGGGATCGCCGATCACGTTGAGAATGCGCCCGAGCGTCTCCGGCCCCACCGGAACAGTGATCGGCCCGCCCGTGTCGGCCACTTCCTGGCCACGGACCATGCCGTCCGTGCTGTCCATGGCGATGCAGCGCACGGTCTTCTCGCCCAGCTCCTGTGCCACTTCCAGCACCAGCGGACGGTCGCCGATCTTGGTGTGCAGCGCGTTCTGGATGAACGGCAGATCGCCTTCGAACTGGACGTCCACCACCGCGCCCGTCACCTGGGTCACCCGCCCGACAATGTTCTTCGCCATTTCCGGCTCCTCGATCCTCGTCTCCGCGATCTCTCAGACGGCATCGGCGCCGGAGATGATCTCGATCAGTTCCTTCGTGATATTGGCCTGGCGCGTCCGGTTGTAGTTCAGCGTCAGGCGGTTGATCATGTCGCCGGCGTTGCGCGTGGCGCTGTCCATCGCTGTCATCCGCGCCCCCTGCTCGCCGGCCGCGCTCTCGAGCAGGGCGCGATAGATCTGGATCGCGAGGTTGCGCGGCAACAGCCGGGCGAGGATCCCTTCCTCATCCGGCTCGAACTCGTACGCCGCCCGCGGAGCACTGCTGCCCTGCTCCTCATCCGATGGGGGCAGGAGCGGGGCCGGAATCAGCCTCGACTCGGTCGTGATCTGCGACATCACCGACTGGAAACGGTTGTAGACGAGCGTGCAGACATCGAAGCCGCCCTCGTGCAGCATCGCGTCGATCCGGTGGGCGATCTCCTCGGCATCCGCGAAGCCGATCCGTCGCTTGCCGGCGAAGCTCACCTCCCCCGTCATGCGGTCGGCGAACTCGCGGCGGAGATAATCGCGCCCCTTGCGGCCAACAGCGAAGATCCGGACTTTCTTCCCCTCGGCCTCGAGCTTGCGGACGAGGTTGCGCACCGCGCGGCCGACATTGCTGTTGAAGGCCCCGCATAGGCCCCGATCGGCCGTGACCGCGAGGATGAGGTGCGTGTCCTCCTTGCCGGTGCCGACCAGAAGCCGGGGCGCCGCCTTGTTGCCGGCCACCGAGGTCGCAAGCTCGGCCAGCATCCGCTCCATCCGCTCGGCATAGGGTCGGGCGGCCTCGGCCTGCGCCTGGGCGCGACGCAGCTTCGAGGCGGCGACCATCTTCATCGCGCTCGTGATCTTCTGCGTCGAGCGGACGCTGTTGATGCGGATGCGCAGGGCCTTCAGGCTGGGCATGCGAGAGGCTCCGGTTCCTTCTCAGGCAAAGCTCTTGGTGAAGGAATCGAGGAATGCGGCCAGCTTCTTGTCGATCTCCGGCTTGATCTCGCGGTCATTGCGGATCGCTTCGAGGATTTCAGACGCCCGGGCCTTGAGCTCGGCGAGATACTGGCTTTCGAAGGCGCCGATGCGGCCGACATCGATTGCATCGAGGTAGCCGCGCACGCCGCAGAAGATCGCCGCCACCTGCTCCTCGACCGGAACGGGATGATATTGCGGCTGCTTGAGCAGCTCGGTCAGCCGCGCGCCGCGGGCAAGGAGCTTCTGGGTCGAGGCATCGAGATCGGAGGAGAACTGGGCGAATGCGGCCATCTCGCGATATTGCGCGAGTTCGAGCTTGATGCGTCCGGCCACCTGCTTCATCGCCTTGATCTGGGCGGCGGAGCCGACGCGCGAGACGCTGATCCCCACATTCACCGCCGGGCGGATGCCTTTGAAGAAAAGCTCCGTCTCGAGGAAGATCTGGCCATCCGTGATCGAGATGACATTGGTCGGGATATAGGCCGAGACGTCGCCGGCCTGGGTTTCGATCACAGGCAGGGCGGTGAGGCTCCCTGCGCCGTACTCGTCGCTCATCTTGGCGGCACGCTCGAGCAGGCGCGAATGCAGATAGAAGACATCGCCCGGATAGGCCTCGCGGCCCGGCGGACGGCGCAGCAAGAGCGACATCTGGCGATAGGCGACGGCCTGCTTGGAAAGATCGTCGTAGAAGATCACCGCGTGCATGCCGTTGTCACGGAAATACTCGCCCATGGTGCAACCGGAATAGGGGGCGAGGAACTGCATCGGCGCCGGGTCGGAGGCGGTCGCCGCGACGACGATCGAGTAATCGAGCGCGCCGTTTTCCTCGAGCGTCTGGACGAGCTGAGCGACCGTTGAGCGCTTCTGGCCGACCGCGACATAGATGCAATAGAGCTTCTGCTTCTCGTCGCCCGAGGCATTGATGGATTTCTGATTGATGATGGTGTCGATGATCACCGCTGTCTTGCCGGTCTGGCGGTCACCGATGACGAGCTCGCGCTGGCCGCGGCCGATCGGGATCAGCGCGTCGATCGCCTTGAGCCCGGTCTGCATCGGCTCGTGGACCGAGCGGCGCGGGATGATGCCGGGCGCCTTGACCTCGACACGTCGGGTCTCGGCGGCCTGGATCGGACCCTTGTCGTCGATCGGATTCCCGAGCGCATCGACCACGCGGCCGAGGAGCCCCTTGCCCACCGGCACATCGACGATGTCCCCCGTCCGGCTGACCGTGTCGCCCTCGCGGATCTGGCGGTCGTCGCCGAAGATGACGACGCCGACATTGTCGGTCTCCAGATTGAGCGCCATGCCCTTGAGGCCGGCCCCCGGAAACTCGACCAGCTCGCCCGACATGACATTGGCGAGCCCGAAGACGCGGGCGATCCCGTCGCCCACGCTCAACACCTGTCCCGTCTCGGCGACATTCGCCTCGGTGTCGAAGTTTGCGATCTGCTTCTTCAGGATCTCCGAGATCTCGGCGGGGCGGATCTCCATCAGGCGGCTCCCTTCATGGCGTGCTGCAGGCGCTGCAGGCGCGACTTGAGGCTGGAATCATAGAGGCGGGCGCCGATCCGGACGACAAGCCCACCAAGCAATGTGGGATCGACCGATCTTTCGATGGCGACATTGCCGTACCCGGCTTCGATTAGACGGGCACGGAGCTGGCTCACCTGGATCTCGTCGAGCGGATGGGCCGAGACCACGCGGGCGGTGACCACCCCGCGCCGGGCGGCAACCAGCGCGGCGAACGCATTGACCATTGCCCGAAGCTCGCGCAGCCGACGATTGGATGCGACGACACCCACGAAATCATGCACGGTCTTGCCGAACCCTTCGGCGGAGAGAACGGCGAACGCGGCCTGCCGTGCCTGACCGACATCGATCACCGGGCTCTCGAGCAGGCGGCGGAAATCGGCGCTGGCATCGATCAGGCGGCCGAGGGACTCCATGTCCGCGACAACCGAATCGAGGGCACGGATTTCCTCCGCATGCGCGTAGAGCGCAATGGCATAGCGGTCGGCGAGGCCGCCGCCCTGTGAAATGACGGTCGCGTCGGATGCCAATTCGTCGTTTCCATGGTTGGGCCGCCCGTAGCGGCCGGGAGCGCGCTCTCCGGCCCTTGGACCGGCGGCGCCGCGTCTAGCATGTGGCTTCACGCGGGCGCAATACGGCCTCTCCCGCGCGGGCACCTGCCAGGGGTGTGCCGCCTTGGAAAACCTCAGAGAAACGAAATCGGATCAATATCGACCCGGACCTCGGCCTTGCGGGGAAGTTTGACTCGGCCGAGCCAGGCGCGGAGGAGATCCTGGGGTGCAATTCCACGCGCGGTCTTGAGAAGGAGCCGCCGCCGGTGGCGCCCGCGCAGGAGGGAAAGCGGCGCCGGCGCCGGACCGAGCACCGTGATTCCCTTGCCGGAAGGGGCGGCCCGACCGAGCAGGGCGGCCGCTTGATCCGCAACCTCAGCCTCGCCGGCGCTCACGATCAACGCAGCAAGCCGGCCGAATGGCGGCCAGCCTCCGGGGCGGCGCGCTTCCGCCTCGCTTGCCATGAAGGCGTCGAGATCGCCGGAAACCAATGCCTGCATCACCGGATGCTCGGACGCGAAGGTTTGGATCAACACCCGGCCCGGCGCCTCGGCCCTGCCGGCCCGACCCGCCACCTGATGAAGAAGCTGGAAGGTGCGTTCCCCGGCCCGAAGATCGCCCCCCGTGAGCCCGAGATCCGCATCGACGACGCCGACCAAGGTCAGGTGCGGGAAGTGCCAACCCTTGGCGACGATCTGCGTCCCGATCAGCAAGTCGACCTCACGCGCTGTGATGGCACGAGCCGCCTCGGTTGCCGCATCGGGGCCCGTGAGCGTGTCGCTCGCCATCGTCAGCAGCCGCGCCTCGGGAAAGCAGGATCCCGCTTCCTCCGTGATCCGCTCGACGCCGGGGCCGATCGGTGCGAGCGTCGCCTCCACGCCGCAGGCGGGGCAAGCCTGGGGCAGCGGCGAAGTGTGGCCGCAATGGTGGCATTGCAGGGTCCGCGTCGCCCGATGCTCGACCAGCCACGCGGAACAGTTCGGGCATTGCAGCCGATGGCCGCAGGCGCGGCAGAGCGTGAGCGGCGCATAACCGCGCCGGTTGAGGAAGAGCATCGCCTGCTCGCCACGTCCGAGCGTGTCGGCCAGCGCCTCCAGCAGGGGCGGCGAGAGGAAGTGGCCCCGCTCGGGCGGAGTGTGCCGGAGATTGATCGCGGCAAGCGCAGGCAGCCGCGCGCCGCCATGGCGCTCGGGTAGCCGAATCCTGCCGTAACGTCCGCGCTCGACATTGACGAGCGTCTCCAGGCTCGGCGTGGCGGAAACAAGAATGGCAGGCGCCTTCGCGAGCTGTGTCCTGACCACCGCCATGTCCCGTGCATGGTAGATGACGCCCTCTTCCTGCTTGAAAGCGGCCTCGTGCTCCTCATCGACGACGATCAGGCCGAGATCGGGGAAAGGGAGAAAAAGAGCGGAGCGGGCGCCGACCACGACCGGCGCCGCGCCCTCGGCCACCGCCTGCCACGTGATCCGGCGGGTACGCGGCGTAAGGTCGGAATGCCAGAGCGCGGGCGCTGTGCCGAAACGGCGCTCGAACCGTTCGAGCCACTGCGCGGAGAGCGCGATTTCCGGCAGCAGCACGAGCGCCTGACGGCCGCTCCGAAGCGCTGCGGCAATCGCTTCCAGATAGACCTCGGTCTTGCCTGCGCCGGTCACGCCATCGAGCAGGGTGACCGAGAAGCCGCCCGAGGCGGCGGCCAGCCGCTCGGCGGCCGCTGCCTGGGCAGGCGAAAGATGGGCGCCCGAATGATTGGGATCGGGGCGGGCAAAGCCGGGCGCGGTCGCCCGCGCACGCGGCGGCGGGTGGCGATAGCCGCGAAGCGCCATCGCCAGCACCTCTCCAGGCGAGGCCAGAGTGTAAGCGGCGACCCAGTCGACGAAGCGGAGCATCTCAAGGGGAAGCGGCGGAAGAGGCATGAGCGCCAGCAGCGGGCGCAGTCTCTTCTCGGCGATGGTTTTGGCCGCTGGCCCCTCCCAGACGGCGCCCAGCACCTCGCGCCGGCCGAGCGGAACCTGGACAAGATCGCCGGGCTTGGGATCGAGCCCTTCGGGAACCGCATACGCGAACGGCGCGGCGAACGGATAGGGCAACAGAACGGGCACCCTTCGCATGCGCTTCCGCTCGCCTCCGGGCCTCTGTATGGTCGCTCTCGAGCCGGATGCCGAGGGGGACGATGATCGTCATTCTCGATACTGCCGACGGGGCAAAGCTCAAGGCACGGAGATGAGCGCCCCCCGCAGCAAGCCCGATCTGCCGTCCCCGGCCGCGGTGGCGGCGTTTCTCCGCGCCCATCCCGGATGGCTCGCCGAGAATCCCGATCTCTATCGCACGCTTGCCCCGCCGAAGCGCATTCACGGCGAGCCCTTGGCCGACCATATGGCGGCGATGATCGAGGCGGCGCGCGCCCAGGCAAGCACTCTGCTCGCGGTCGGGCGCGCATCCCAAAGCCTTGCCGGACGCGTCGAGCAGGCTCTTCTCGCCCTCGTTCGGGCAGTGGACCCGATCTCTGCCATCACTGCCGAGCTGCCCGCTCTGCTCGGCGTCGACGCGGTCAATCTGTGCGTCGAGGCGGAGATCCCGGGAACACGGCCACTTTCCTCCGGAACGATCGCCCGCGTGATCGGCCGCGAGGGAATGAGGCTCGGGGGAACGGCGATGCCCGGTCGGCGGCCATACGACGGCGAGGCAGTGCTCTTCCATGGGGAAGCTGCAGCGCTCGCCCGGCATGAGGCCCTGATGGTGGTGCCGGACACAGCGGTGCCGGCCGTGCTCGCGCTGGCCTCGCGCGATCCTCTCGCCAACCCCGCGAGCGCCGCGCGCGGCCCGCTGCTGTTGCTTGCGCGCGCCGCGGCGGCGGCGTTGGAGCGGGCATGAGCGGCGAGGAAGCAAGGAGACAGTTCCTCGAATGGCTCTGCGGCGAACGGCGCGCGGCCAGGCTCACTGCGGCCGCCTATGGGGCTGATCTCGCCGAGTTCCTTGGCTTCCTGATCCGACATCTCGGCGCCGCACCTTCGCTCGCCGATCTCGGCGGCCTCAGGGTTGCCGATTTTCGCGCTTGGCTCACCGAACTCGCGAATATCGGAAACAGCGACGCAACCCGGGCACGTCACCTCGCTGCCGTGCGCAGCTTCTACCGCTTCCTCGCCAAGCGGCTCGGCACGGAGAATGCGGCGGTCAGCCTCTTGCGCAGCCCGCGCCTGCGCAGGCCTCTGCCGCGGGCGCTCTCTGCCCCAGCGGCGTGCAGCATCGTCGCGGAGATTGGCGAGGAAGCGCGGACGGCGGCCGCCGCCGCGCGCGACACCGCTCTCTTCGCGCTGCTCTATGGCGGCGGGCTCCGCATCGGCGAGGCGCTCGGTCTGACTGTCGGCGAAGCGCCTCTCCCAGGCAGAGAGGGCATGCTGCTTGTGCGCGGCAAAGGGGGCAAGGAACGGATGGTGCCGGTGCTGCCCGCGGTACGGGCCGCAGTCGCCGCGTGGCTTGTGCACCACCCTGACCGGCGGCAAGCATCGCCCCTTTTCGTGGGCGCGCGGGGCAAGCGGCTGGCAGCCGGGGTCGCCCAGCGCGCGCTCAGGGAATTTCGCCGGCTGCATGGCCTGCCCGAGCATGCCACACCTCATGCGCTCAGGCATTCCTTCGCCACCCATCTGCTGGCGGAAGGCGCGGATCTCCGCGCGATCCAGGAATTGCTTGGGCATGCCAGCCTCTCGACCACCCAGATTTACACGGCGGTGGACGAGGCCAAGCTGATGGCAGTGTGGCGCGCAGCGCATCCCCGCGCCGCAGCCTGACCCCGTCGCTCATGCCGGCAGGGCATCATCACCACCACGAGCATGGGCACGCCCATGGCGGCGGACATCTCCACACCACGTCCGGCCTGAACCGCGCCTTTCCCATCGGCGTCGCGCTCAATGCCGGCTTCGTGCTCTTCGAGGTCGTGGGCGGCGTTTTCGCCCATTCGACCGCGTTGCTCGCGGATGCCGGGCACAATCTTGGGGACGTGCTCGGCCTGCTCGGCGCCTGGCTCGCCATGATGCTGGCCCGACGGTTGCCCTCGGCGCGCTACACATACGGGCTGCGCGGCGGCACGATCATGGCGAGTCTCGCCAACGCCGCGATTCTGCTCATGAGCATCGGCGCGATCCTGGTCGAGGCGCTGCGCCGGCTTCTTCTTCCCGTGCCGGTGGCGGCGGATGCGGTGATCGTGGTGGCGCTGATCGGGATCGCCGTGAATGGCGGGACGGCTCTTCTATTCGCCTCCGGACGCAAGGGCGAGCTCAATGCCCGTAGCGCCTTCCAGCACATGGCCGCCGATGCGCTGATCTCGGCCGGCGTGGTGGTGGCGGCGATCGCCGTGCGGCTGACCGGCTGGAACCGGATCGACCCCGCCGCCAGCATTGTCGTCGCGCTGGCGATCGGCTGGGGCACATGGCGGCTCTTCCGCGAGTCCCTCGGGATGATGCTGGATGCCGTGCCCCTCGGGATCGAACCCGATTCGGTGCGCGCCTATCTCCTCGGCCTGCCGGGCGTAGTGGCAATTCATGATTTGCATATCTGGCCGATGAGCACGACCGAGACCGCGCTTACCTGCCATCTGGTGATCCCGGGCGAGCCGCCCGCGCCGGATTTTCTGGTCGAGGTCGCCCACACGCTCGCCGAACGGTTCGCGATCGACCACCCGACGCTGCAGGTGGAGCGGCACGCGGAGATGCGCTGCCTGCTCGCCCCGGAAGAGGTCGTGTAGAGGCGGAACAAATCACAAGCCCGCGACACGCATTGTCCAATCCCTGGACAACTCCTACACAGCCGGGCCGGGGAAACGCCCCGGTATCAGAGTGTAAGGACCCAAACAATGCCCATCCTGTCCGGGCGCATGAGCCTGCTCGGCACCGAGTCCGCCTTCGAAGTCCTGGCGCGGGCAACCGCGCTGCAGCGGGAAGGCAGGAGCATCATCAATCTCGGCATAGGCCAGCCGGATTTCCCGACCCCCTCCCATATCGTCGAGGCCGGACGGAAGGCGCTGGCGGACGGACATCACGGCTATACGCCGGCGAACGGAATTCTGCCGCTGCGCGAGGCGGTGGCGGCCGATCTTCATCGCCGCCATGGCGTCGCGATCTCGCCCGATCGCGTGCTGGTCGTACCCGGCGGCAAGGTGACGATGTATTTCGCCATTCAGATGTTCGGCGAGCCGGGTGCCGAAATCATCTACCCCAATCCCGGCTTCCCGATCTACGAGAGCGTCATCCGTTTTTCCGGCGCGACACCGGTGCCGATGCCCCTGCATGAGGGCAAAGGGTTCTCGTTCGATGCCGAGGAAGTGCTGGGGCTGATCACCCCACGGACGCGCCTTCTCATCCTGAACAGCCCCGGCAACCCGACCGGCGGCGTGGTGCCGAAGAGCGAGCTCGACCGGCTGGTCGCGGGCCTCGAGCGCCATCCGCAAGTGGCGGTCATGTCGGACGAGATCTATGGCGAGATGCTCTATGAGGGCGCGCATACCAGCCTGACGACTTATCCCGCGCTCGAGGAGCGGCTGATCCTGCTTGACGGCTGGAGCAAGACCTATGCGATGACGGGCTGGCGGCTGGGCTTCGGCGTCTGGCCGGCGTCCCTCTTCCCGCATGCCGAGCGGCTCGCCATCAATTCCCATTCCTGCGTCAATGCGGCCGCGCAATATGCCGGCATCGCGGCGATGACCGGGCCGCGCGAGCCTTCGGCGCGAATGGTGGCCTCCTTCGCCGAACGCCGCGCCTATATCGTCCCGGCCTTGCAGGCGCTGCCCGGGTTCCGCTGCGCAAGCCCGGGCGGGGCCTTCTACGCATTCCCGAACATCACCGGCACCGGCTTCGATTCGCGGACCCTCCAGTCACGGCTTCTGGAAGAGGCGGGGGTGGCCAGCGTCTCGGGCACCAGCTTCGGCGCGCGCGGCGATGGCCATCTCCGTTTTTCCTATGCCGCGAGCCTTGATTCCTTGAAGGAGGCCGTCGCCCGCATCGGCGGCTGGCTGCAGAACCAGGGCAAGAAGAAGCCGAACCTGGAACCCGAGGTGCGGGAAGAAGCTCTGCCGCCGGCGGCCTGACCCGGGGCGGCTTTTTTTCTTTCCTCAGACCACCGTCGCCCCGCCATCGACCGCCAGCACCTGCCCAGTGATATAGGCGCCGGCGTCGGAGGCAAAGAGCAGCGCCGCGCCCTTGAGATCGTGCGGACCGCCGAGCCTGCCGAGCGGGGCACGGGCAGCGATCTCGGCGCCGAAGCGCTCGAGTGTGCCGTGCGTCATCTTCGAGGGGAAGAAGCCGGGCGCGATCGCGTTCACGGTGATGCCGCGCGATCCCCATTCCGCCGCGAGCGAGCGGGTGAAGCTGATCATGCCGCCTTTGCTCGTGGCATAGGCAAGAGTGCCGGGCATGCCGACCGGGCGCCCGCGCATGGCCTCGATCGAGGCGATATTGAGAATGCGGCCGGCACCGGCGGGCAGCATGGCGGCGCGGCCGACCGCCTGGGTCAGCAAAAAGGTCCCGGTCAGGTTGAGGTCGATCACCTTCCGCCAGGCGCTGAGCGGATGGGATTCGGAGGGCGCGCCCCAGGCGGTGCCGGCATTGTTGACGAGAACATCGATCCGGCCCGCGAGAGCGAACGCCCGGGCGGCCACCAGCTCGGCGGCGGCGGGATCGGCAAGGTCCGCGACGATCGGCGCTGCCCGGATATTCTGGTCCGCGAGATGATCGACCGCGGCTTCGAGCTCTTCCGCCTTGCGCGCGACCAGCGCGACGGTTGCGCCGAACTCGCCGAGCGCCTCGGCGATCTGCAGCCCGAGCCCGCGCGACCCGCCCGAGATCACCGCCACACGGCCGGAGAGGTCGAAGAGCGCCCTCAGCATGAACCAATGATGACACCGCGCAGGCGGGATGCAAAAGCAGGACCTCGCCGGAGAGCTTAAGTCTCGCCATCATTCCGGCCGAGTCGGCGGGGCAGCCTCCGCCCGTTCTTTGGGGGAAGCATGCTCTACCACGCATACGAGATGCAGCGCCTGGCGCTCCTGCCCGCGCGGGTTCTAGCCGGCGGCGCCCGCTCCCTCGTCGAGCTGGCGCCGGAGCCACTCAGCCGAATGCCGGCGAGCCGGTTCGCCGCCGCGGCGCTGGCGAGCTTCGAGCATCCGCTGCGGCAGTTCGACCGCCCGGAATTCGGCCTTGCGAGCACGATGATCGAGGGCACGCGGGTCGCGGTCGAGGAGCGGACCGTCTGGCAGGGCACCTGGTGCGAGCTCACCCATTTCCGCCGCGCCGCCGACCGCCCGCGGGATGCACGGGTGCTTATGGTGGCGCCGCTTTCAGGCCACCACGCCACCTTGCTGCGGGAGACGGTGGCAGCCTTCCTGCCTGACCACGAGGTCTTCGTCACCCAATGGCGCAACGCGCGCGACGTGCCGGTCACGGAGCCGGGCTTCGGCCTCGATGACTATATTGGCCACGTGGTCGATCTCCTCCGACTGCTCGGGCCGGAGACACATGTGCTCGCGGTCTGCCAGCCGGCGGTGCCGGTCCTCGCCGCTGTCGCGCTGATGAGCGAGGACGGCGATCCACCACTCAGCATGACCCTGATCGGCGGGCCGATCGACACGCGGGCCGGGCCGACGGCGGTGACGCGCTTCGCCGCGGCACGCCCGCTCGAGTGGTTCCGCCACCACTTGATCCACTCCGTGCCCTTCGGCCACCCCGGCTTCCTGCGCAAGGTCTATCCGGGTTTCCTGCAGCTTTCCGGCTTCATGGCGATGAATCCGGGCCGGCATTTCGAGGCGCACTGGCAGATGTTCCTCCATCGGCTGGCCGAGGAGCATGAGCCGCTCGCGGCCAAGCAGCGTTTCTACGAGGAATATTTCGCGGTGATGGATCTGCCGGCAGAGTTCTATCTCGAAACCGTCTCCGCGGTGTTCCAGAAGCACCTGCTGCCGCGCGGAAAGCTGCCCTGGCGGGGACGGCGGGTCGATCCCGGCGCGGTCGAGCAGACGGCGCTTTTCACCATCGAGGGTGAGCGGGACGATATCTCCGGCCTCGGCCAGACGCGCGCCGCACACGCGCTCTGCCATCGTCTGGACGACACGCTGCGCCAGCACCGCGAGCAGCCGGGCGCGGGCCATTTCGGCCTCTTCAGCGGAAGGCGGTTTCGCGAGCAGGTGGCCCCGGCGATCAAGCGCTTCATCCGCGAGCGCGAAAAACGGGCGGGGATGGTGGCGTAACCCCCACTCGACCTCGGCGCCTCAGCCGACGTAGCGAAGCGTGGTGAAGCGGCGGCGGAATGCGGTGACCTCGGGGACCACGTCTCCGGCCATTTGCGGATTTTCCAGCGCGCGGGCGATATAGAAGGCGAGTTCCGGCATATCCGCCGGCCCCATGCCCCAGCGCACGATCTCCGGCGTGCCGAGACGAAGGCCATTCACGTCCCGATCCGCGGCTGCGATCGGCAGGCCGATCCCGCAGGCGAGGATATTGGCCCGGCGCAGGATCTTCGCCGCATCCTGTCCATCGCTCCAGCGCGCCGCCTCGAGCGCCAATTGATGCGAGTTTGTCATCCCGCGTGCCGTGGCGAAGACCGGGAGGTTGCGCGCAGCGAGAGCTCTGGCCAGGGCGCAAGCGGTTTCGACCATGGCGGCCGCATAGGCCGGGCCGTGGCGCTTCCAGTCAAGCAGGGTAATCGCGAGCGCGGCCGATTTCGCGATGTCGAAATTGGCGGTGAGGCCGGGGTAGGCGATTGCCTCGATGCGCCTTGCCAGCGCCGGCTCGTTGGTGAGGATCAGGCCCGCGGGCGGACCGCCGAGGGATTTGTAGGTGCTCATCGTCATGATGTGCGCACCCTCCGCGAGCGGGTTTGGCCAGGCACGGCCGGCGATAATCCCGGAAAGATGCGCGGCATCGAAAAGGACAAGAGCGCCGACCTCATCGGCGATGGCACGGATCTCCCGCACCGGATGGGGAAAGAGATTGAGGCTGCCGCCGATGGTGATGAGCCCGGGCTTCACGCGCAGCGCCGCCGCGCGGAGACGGCCAAGATCGACCGTATAGGCTTCCGCATCGACCGGGGCTGCCACGGTCGCAAGGCCGTAATAGCCGGCGGCGCCCGCGTGATGATGGGTAACGTGCCCGGCGATCTCGGGCGGCGGGGCGATGATTGTGTCACCGGGCCGCGCGGTTGCCATGAAGGCGTAGAGATTGGCGATCGCGCCGGAGGGCACGCGGATTTCGACGAACCGGGCATCGAAGATCTCGGCGGCAAGGGCAGCGGCGATCACTTCGATCTTTTCGATCGCCTCAAGGCCCATCTCATACTTGTCCCCGGGATAGCCGAGCGAGGCACGGGTGCCGAGCCCCTGGGCCAGGACCGCCTCTGCGGCAGGGTTCATGACGTTCGTCGCGGGGTTGAGATTGACGCAGTCGCGCTCATGGATCGCGCGATTCTCGGCGATCAGGGCGGTGAGCTCGGCCTGGATGTCATCGGGCTTCACGGCCGCGATGCGCGTCGCGATCGCCTGGACGAGGCGCTCGGAGTCCTTAGGCAACCAGTCCCGCGCGCCGAGCGGGGAGGGTCCCATCCCGGCGGCCGCGAGTCAGCCGGTGATTTCGTCCGGCGAGAAGAAGAAGGAGATCTCGCTCACCGCATTTTCCGGAGAATCCGAGCCGTGCACGGAATTGGCCTCGATGCTTTCGCCGAAGCGCGCGCGGATCGTGCCAGGCGCGGCCTTGGCAGGATCGGTCGCGCCCATCACGGCACGGTTGCGGGCGACCGCCTCCTCGCCTTCCAGCACCTGCACCACCACAGGGCCCGAGCTCATGAAGGCGACAAGGTCGGCGAAGAAAGGCCGCTCCTTGTGCACCGCGTAGAACGCCTCGGCCTGCGCGCGCGTGAGGCGGATCCGCTTCTGGGCAATAATGCGAAGGCCCGCCTCCTCGATCGCGGCGTCGATCGCGCCGGTGAGGTTGCGCCGCGTGGCGTCGGGCTTGATGATCGAGAGGGTGCGGCTCACCGGCATGTTCGGTTCCGTAATGACATTCTCGGGTGGATGCTTTGGAGGGTCGTCCCGGATCGGGAAGATTGGCGCGCGGCTTTAGACGGGTTCGCGGGACGGGGCAACCCCCGGAACCCGCGAGGATCAGCCGAGCTCCGCCAGAAAGACACCCTTGCCCGTCGTCTGCGTATCGAACAGCCGATAGGCCTCTGCCGCCTGGTCGAGCGACCAGCGATGGGTGAAGAGCGCATCGACCTCAATGCCCCGTTCGGCAATGAAGCGCGCGCATTCGGCCTGGCCCACGGTGGAGAAGGTCCAGGAGCCGACGATCGTGAGCTGCTTGCGAAGGATCTCGGGACTGACCTCGATCGTCACCGATCCGCTCTCGCCGACGAAGCAGCACGTGCCCCATTTGCGTGCCGATCGGACGGCCCCGCCCCGGCCTTCCGCCTTCCCTGAGCAATCGAGCGTGATATCGGCACCGCGTCCCGCGGTGAGATCGCGCACTGCTGCAGCCGGATCGTTGGTTCCCGGATCGACGAGCGCATCCGCACCGAATTCCTTCGCCCGGGCAAGCCGCTCCGGCGAAGGGTCGAGCGCGATGACCCTCGCCCCCATGGCATGGGCAAGCTGGGTCGCGGAAAGCCCGACCGGCCCCTGGCCGAAGATCGCGATGGTGTCGTTGCCGGAGAGATTGACCCGGCGGAGCGCGCCATAGGCCGTGCCGGTACCGCAGGAGATCGCTGCCCCGGCGGCGAAGGAGAGCGCATCGGGAAGGGGCACCAGCGTGCTCGCCGGGACCTTCATATAAGTGGCGTGCGCGCCATGCCCGGTCACGCCATAGACGGTCGCACCGGTATCGCACATCTGGGTCCAGCCTGCGCGGCATTGCGGGCACACGCCGCAGCCCCGGTAATGGTGCACCATGACGCGCTTGCCGAGATGGGCTTCGCGGGCTTCGACCCCGGGCCCGATGGCAGCGACCACCCCACAGGGCTCATGCCCTGCGATCACGGGCTCGCCACGGCCGCCGAGGCCAAGTGTGGCGCTCGTGCCGCCCTTGGGCGCGCGGTACGTCATGAGGTCGCTGCCGCAAATGCCGGAGGCCTCGATCTCAACCACCACCTCGCCCGCGTCCGGCGAGGGATCCGGAAACTCACGAAGCTCGAGTTCACGCCCGCCAGTGAACACCACACCGCGCATCAATTCCTCCCACGTTCCATGGCCCCGAAAATCTCGTCACAAATCGTCAAAGGACAAGGGTGCGCGTGACATGTCAGGAAAAACGGGCACGCCCTTGGACCCGCGACAAATGTCTGACAATTTCTTCTTCGAATAGAGGTCTCCACACGATCCCGATCGCCATTTGCCTGATGAAATCCCGTAAGAAAGCTTTCCTCGGCAGCACGCGGTGGCCGGGCCCATCATCGCGGAATCGGCGATTTAAAGCGATTTCGAAACAATCATGCTGCTGCCAGGAGCTGGTCGCAGCGAGCCTGAAGCGTGATGATAAAAATTCTTGCTGCAACCATCTCGGGAAGGGTTTACGGCCAGGCGATATTTGTAGGACAATAAGGTGATCAAAAGAACCAACGGCCGGCAGTGGGGGAGGACCGGAAAGAATCGCCATGGACTCGCCTTCACCCGGAATGAGGGCGCCCAACATAGGGGCGCTTGACAGGAAGGCTGCCGAAAGGGGCACGCGCGGCAAGCTGCCGGAGCGCATCGCGCGAAGTCTCGGTGAGCGCATTGCCGGGGGCGATCCCGTGCCGGGAAAGATCCTGCCGACCGAAGCGGAACTCTGTGCGCGCCTTGCCGTTTCTCGTTCCGCTCTCAGGGAGGGATTCCGTCTGCTTGCCGGCAAAGGCCTGATCGCCAGCAGGCGGAAGGTGGGCACGATGGTTCGCCCGCGGACCGAGTGGAACATGTTCGATTCGGACGTGCTCGCCTGGCATCTTGCCGCCGCGCCGACGGATGGTTTCGTGACCGATCTTTTCGAGGTGCGGCGGATCATCGAGCCCTGGGCCGCTTCGCTCGCAGCGCGGCGCGCGGACGTCCCGAGCATTGCGCGCATCCACGCCGCCTATGAGGACATGGTGCGCTTTCAGGGAAAGGCCGACGATCTGCTGGACGCCGACCTTCGCTTTCATGAAACGATCCTCGAGGCGACGGGCAATGCCTTCCTGGTCTCTTTCGGGGCCTTGATCGAATCCGCGCTGCGCGCGTCCTTCCAGCTGAGCTGGAGCGGTTCTGCGCACACGCCCGAATATTCGCTCCGCCGCCACCTTCATGTGGCCGAGGCGATCCGGGGGCGGAAGCCGCAGGAGGCCTTCGCGCTCATGTCCGAGCTGCTCCGCTCGGCCATCGAGGACGTGCATGAGGCGTTGCTGCGCCGCCGCCTCGGCCTCGCGAATGGAGATCACATCCCCTTTGCCGACCCGCCGGCCGGATGTGCGCCGCCCCCCTTGCGGCGAAGAGCGAAATCGTCGGAACCGGCCAGCCAACGAACGGAAGCTGTTGGCCGAAATTTGGAGGAGGAGAAACAAAAATGAGTGAGAAAGTGAATGATCCATGGGTCCGCCGTGTGGCGGCGCGGCTGCCTCGGCGCGCGATGGTGCACAGCGTCACCGCAGCATCCGCTGCGGCGGCGCTCGGGGCGATGGTGGGGCGGGCCCGCGCCGCGGACGCAGGGCCGTTCCCCGCTCACCCGAAATGGCGGTTCGTCTTTGTCAATCACGTCACCACCAACCCGTTCTTCGTCCCGACGCAATACGGCATCCAGGATGCGTGCGCTCTGCTCGGCTGCACCTATCAGTGGACGGGCTCGGAGGTGAGCGATGTCGCGCAGATGGTCAATGCGATGAACGCGGCGATCGCGGCCAAGGCGGATGGCATCGCGGTCGCGATCGTCGATCCCAAGGGGTTCGATGCGCCCGTGGCGCGTGCGCTCGATGCCGGCATTCCGGTCTTCAGCTACAATGCCGATGCTCCACCTGGCAGCCCGAACCAGAGGCTTGCCTATATCGGACAGGATCTCTACCTCTCGGGCTATCAGATGGGGGAGAAGATCGTCCAGCTCGTGGGCTCGGGCGAAGTGGCGCTTTTCATCGCGACGCCCGGCCAGCTCAATATCCAGCCGCGCATCGATGGTGCTGCGGCTGCGATCAAGAAGGCCGGCAGCAGCATCACCTATACTGAAATCGCCACCGGGCCCACGGTGAACGAAGAGTTTTCGAAAATCAGCGCTTATTATCTCGGCCATCAGAACGTCAAAGGGATGTTCGCGGTCGACGCCGGATCGACGGAGGGTGTGGGCCAGGTAGTGCGGCAGCACGATCTCTCGAAAAAGGGTGTACGCGCCGGAGGTTTCGATCTCCTTCCCGAATCGCTCAAGGCGGTGCACGACGGAAATCTCGATTTCGTCATCGACCAGCAGCCCTATCTTCAGGGGTTCTACGCGGTGATGGAAATGTTCGCGTTCAAGGTCTCGGGTGGGCTGATCGGACCGGCTGACATCAACACCGGCCTCAAATTCGTGACCAAGGAGGGTGTGACCCCTTATCTCACCACCAAGACTCGCTATGAAGGAAGCTCCTCCGAAGCCCAGATCGTGCCGCGATCCGGACCGATTGCAGGCTAATCTGCGCCAAACCGCGCGCCCTCTCGGCGCAAAGGTGGAATGAGGGGTCCAGCCTGTTTCGAGGCACCGCATAAAAAAAGAGGGGAGGAATCGATCGATGGCGAACGGCCGGACCCCGCCGCCGCGCACCTACACCAATATCGTCAGGGCCGAAAATCTCTGCGTTTCCTTCGGCAAGGTACAGGCCCTCAGCGATATCGACCTCGCGATCGGGCGCAACGAGATCGTCGGTCTGATTGGTGACAATGGCGCCGGCAAGTCCACGCTGATCAAGGCACTGACCGGCGTCATCCGGCCGAGCTCCGGGCGGCTCTTTATTCGAGACGAGCCAGTCAATCTCGGCCGCTATTCCGTGCGCAAGGCGCATGCGCTGCGTTTCGAGACCGTGTATCAGGAAAAGTCGCTGGGTGAGAAACAGCCGCTCTGGCGCAATTTTTTCGCCGGCCGGCAGATCGTCAATCGTTTTGGCTTCATCAATGTCCGCGAGCAGCGGCGGATCGCGAACGAGATTCTCCAGAGCCATCTCGGTTTCCGCGGGATCGGGATCGATGCGAATTCCATGGTCGCCAACCTTTCGGGTGGCGAACGGCAGGGCATTGCGATCGGAAGAGCGATGCATTTCGATGCCGATCTCATCATTCTCGATGAGCCGACCACGGCGCTGGCCATCAAGGAGGTGCGGAAGGTTCTCGATTTCGTCCGCTGGATCAAGGAATCCGGCCGCGCCGCGATCTATATCGAGCACAACCTCGCCCACGTCCATGCACTCGCCGATCGTCTCGTGGTGCTCGATCGGGGGCGAATCGTGGCCAATATCCGGCCCGCGGATATGGATCTGGACGCGCTCACCCATTTCCTGATCGCGCTGCACGAGCCCAGGGCGGGGGTCGCGGCATGAGCGGGGCGCGCGCGAAAGAAGCACCCTCCGCCTCCGCGCGCCCGCTCTCTTTGCTCCTCACCCGGCGCCGGTTCGAGGGATTGCCGATCATCGTCGTCTTCTTCGTCCTGATCGGCATCTTCACCGTCTGCGCCCCGCGTGTCTTCCTGCGCTGGCCGATCTATGATTCCTTCCTCGTCACCATCCCGCCGCTTCTCATTCTTTCGCTCGGCCTCACGCTGGTGATCGCCGCCGGCGAGATCGACCTCTCCTTTCCCGCGGTCATTCAATTCTCCGGCTTCCTCTTTGCTTTCTGCTCGCTTCAGCTCGGCCAGCCCTGGCTCGGCCTCGCCGCCGCACTCGGCGGTGGCGCGCTCGTAGGGTTTGTCAACGGTGTCCTCGTCGCCGTCGTTGGCGTGCCCTCGATCATCATCACAATCGGCACGTCCTTCTTCTGGTCCGGTGTCGCGACCGTGCTTTGCGGCGGCCTCTCCTATGCCCTGACCGATCTCCAGGCCACGCCGATCGCCGACATCTTCGCCGGCACTCTCTTCGGCATTCCCGCCGAGGCTTTCTGGGCGCTCGGAGCCGCGGTGGTTGGCTGGTTCATCCTCAATCGCCATCGTTTCGGCGAACATCTGCTCTTCATTGGCGATTCGCAGACGGTCGCTCAGGTGCTCGGGATCAATGTCGTGCATGAGCGCATCAAGCTCTTCACCATGATGGGGGCTGTCGCGGGCTTCGCGAGCTTTCTGCTCACGATCCAGAACCTCAACTACTTCGCGACCCAGGGGCAAGGCACGCTGCTTTCGGCGCTCGCCGGCGTCTTCATCGGCGGCTCCTCGGTCTTCGGCGGCTCGGCGACCATAGTCGGCAGCGTTTTCGGCGCGCTCATCATCGGCATGCTCGATGCCGGAATCGTTGCGACGGGCGTTGCCGGCTTCTGGGTCGAGGTCATTGTCGGCCTCGTCTTCATCGTCGCCGTCGTCCTGCATATCGGCATCGAGAATCCGGCGCGCCTGAAACAATTGCGCCGGCGCCTCGCATTTCGGGAATAACGCCCGATCCGGCCCCGCAGATCGCGGGCAATGTGTTCGAAGGAGGAAAGACCATGAAAATATCGCCGAAGACGCTGGCTTCCACGCTCCTCTCCGCCGCCGTGCTCACCCTTCCCGCAATCCCCGCCATGGCCCAGACCGCGCCCAAGCTCGGTGCCGGCCTTACCATGTATTTCCAGATGGGCGGCAATCCCGGCGACGGCGCGACGCTTCCGCGCGAGATCGGCGCCAAGGCCGCCGCGGACATGTTCGGGGTCAAGCTCATCGAGCAGTTCTCGAGCTGGCAGCCCGAGACGATGATCAGTGAGTTCCGCCAAGCCATGGCCGCGAGCCCAGACTGCATCGAGATCATGGGCCATCCCGGCGATGCCGCCTTCTTGCCGCTCGTCACCCAGGCGGAGAATGCCGGAATCATGGTCACCGCCGGCAATGTGCCGCTGGAGCAGATCGAGGCGAAATACCGCCAGAACGGTTTCGGCTATGCCGGCACCTTCCTCTTCCCCGGAGGCGAGGAGACCGCCGCTGCCATGGTCTCCGAGGGCCACCTAAAGCCGGGTGACGAGGCGCTCGAATACGGGCTCTTTTCCGAAGGCGCGCGGGGCCAATCAGATCGCGGGCTCGCCGCCGGACTCGAAAAGGCCGGCCTCAAGGTGAGCGAACTCACGATCTCGCCCGAGGTGGACGCCAATTCCTCGCTCGCCGTGCCCATTCTCGTCGCCTATATCGAACGTCATCCGAACCTCAAGGCAATCGGCACCCAGCACGGGCTCGTCACCTCCTTCATTCCACAGGCGCTGAAGGAAGCCGGCAAGAAGCCGGGCGAGATCATCGTCGGCGGGATCGATCTCGCCCCCGCAACGGTCGCCGGGCTCGAGAGCGACTACATCACCGTCGTCCTGAACCAGCAACTCTATCTGCAGGGCTTTCTGCCGGTGGTGCAATGTGTGATGAGCAAGCGCTATTACATACCCGGGCTCGACACCAACACCGCTTCCGGAACGGTGAATGGCACACTGATCAAGAAGCTCGTGCCGCTGATCAAGTCGGGAGTCGAATAGCCTCTCCCATGTCGGGGATGCCGGACCGCTCCTTCATCCGTTCTTGCGTTCCCATCCGCCCGGCCCCTGCTGCCAGTAGGTGAGCGTATGGCCGGCGGCCTTGGCCGCCGCCCAGCGCGCCCGCGCCGCCGCGACCGCGACTTCGTCCGCGCCGTCGAAAAGGTCGAAGACACGGGTGAATCGTTTTGGATCCGGACAGACAGCGCCGTCGATCAGAAAGAGAAAGCGCGCCCCGTTCGGCGGTTCGGCCGCGTCGGTCGGGCTGGCGCTGAGCCAAACCGGCTGGAGATCGGCCTCGCCCATGCGCGCCGTGCCATGAGGGAGCCAGACCGGATCGGAGCAGAGCCAGAGCGTGGCGTCGAGCGCCTCGACCCGTTCCTCACTGCCGCAAAGAACGAGCGCGCGCGCGCCGGCCGCTAGGGTGCGGCCAAGGAGTTTCGGCAGGGCCTGGTCCGGCCCTGTGCGGCTGAGGTGATAGAATCCGATCTCGCTCATCGTCGGCGGCGATCCCGATTCGGCGAATCGGCGAGACTCGCGCCTCAATCAGCCTCGCTGCAAGCCGAGCCGCCGGCCGGCCGTGACCAAGGCTGCCGCAAGCGCAGCCTTGGTAAGATCGGCAGGAACGAACGGCATCACACCGAGCCGAAGGCTCCGCCGCCAGCCGACGAGATGGGCGAGCCAGGCGGCGCCACAGAGATAGATCACGGCCACGCCCCCGAGCATGGCCGCGAAAAGAACCAGCGGCCGGGCGCGAAGCCCACGATCGGCCGCGAACCCGACGAGAAGCGCCGCAGCCAGGAAGCCCGCGAAATAGCCGCCGGTCGGGCCGAGGAAATAGGCGGGACCGGTGGCGACGCCGGCGAAGACGGGAAGGCCCGCGACGCCCTCGGCGAGCCAGAGCAGGACGGCAGCGCCGGCGAGAGAGGCGCCGAACGTTCCGGCGAGCCCGAGCACGGCGAGCGTCTCGAGCGTCATCGGCACAGGCCAGAACGGCACCTCGATCTTGGCGGAAAGAGCGAGCACGGCACTGCCGAGAACGATTCCCGCAAAGCGCAGGAGGGAGCGCGGCAAGCCAAAAGAACGAAGGGCGGCGGGAGACGTTCCGTCAGGCGCTTTCATCTCGATCACCGTGTCGGCCGTGGCGGGGTCTGCGAATAATCATAGAAGCCGCGGCCGGTCTTGCGGCCGAGCCAGCCTGCCTCGACATATTTCACGAGCAGCGGACAAGGGCGATATTTGCTGTCCGCCAGCCCCTCATGCAGCACCTGCATCACCGAGAGGCAGGTATCGAGCCCGACGAGATCGGCGAGCTCGAGCGGACCCATCGGGTGATTGGCGCCGAGCCGCATGGCCGTGTCGATGGCAGCGACCGAGCCCACACCCTCATAGATCGCATAAACCGCCTCGTTGATCATCGGTACCAGGATGCGGTTGACGATGAAGGCCGGATAATCCTCGGCGACCGCCGTTGTCTTGCCGAGCCGCGTGGCCAGCGCCTGGATCGCCTGGAAGGTCGGCTCATCCGTAGCGATCCCGCGGA
Organism: Acetobacteraceae bacterium; assembly: GCA_035509315.1. Taxonomy (GTDB): domain Bacteria; phylum Pseudomonadota; class Alphaproteobacteria; order Acetobacterales; family Acetobacteraceae; genus JAKAWQ01. The sequence goes on from DATJLS010000032.1 coordinate 91,219, forward strand.
TCAGCTCCACGAGCTTCATCACCGGCACCGGATTCATGAAATGCATGCCGATGAATTTTTCCGGCCGATCGGTCGAGGCGGCGAGGCGCGTGATCGAAATCGAGGAGGTGTTGGAGGCGATCAGGCAGCCGGGCTTAAGGTGCGGGAGCAAACTCTTGAAGATGGCGCGCTTGATCTCTTCCTTCTCGGTCGCGGCCTCGATGACGAGGTCGCAATCCCCGAAAGCCGCATAGTCGCTCGTGGTGCGGATGCGCGCCAGGGCCGCCTCTTTCTCCTCGGCGGTGATGAGCTTGCGCGCGACCTGGCGGTCCAGGTTGTGGGCGATCGTCGCCAGCGCCTTTTCGAGCGCAGCCGCATTGACATCGAGCATCGTCACCGAGAGGCCGGCAAGAGCCGTGACATGGGCGATCCCGTTGCCCATCTGGCCGGCGCCGACCACGCCAACGGAAGCGATCCTGGGCATCTCGAGCCCGATATCCTTGCTGGCCGGGGCGGGCTCGCGTTCGATATTCATGAGGTCTTCTCCAGCTCGCGGGCGAGTTCGGGCAAGGCGGTGAAGAGATCGGCGACCAGCCCGTAATCGGCGATCTGGAAGATCGGCGCTTCCTCGTCCTTGTTGATGGCGACGATCACCTTGCTGTCCTTCATCCCGGCGAGGTGCTGAATGGCTCCGGAAATGCCGACCGCGATATAGAGATCCGGCGCCACCACCTTGCCCGTCTGGCCGACCTGGAGATCGTTCGGCACGAACCCGGCATCGACGGCCGCGCGCGAGGCACCGATGGCGGCCCCCAGCCGATCGGCGATCGGCTCGAGCAGCTTGAAATTGTCCCCGCTCTGCATCCCCCGTCCGCCCGAGATCACCACCCGGGCGGCGGTGAGCTCCGGCCGCTCGTTCTTCGAGAGCTCGGCCGAGACGAACCGCGACGAAGCGACGGAGACAGGCACGGAGACGGGTTCGATCGGCGCCGAGCCGCCCTCCGGCGGCACCGGATCGAAGCTTGCGGCACGCACCGTGAGCACTTTCTTCGCATCCCGCGACCGCACTGTGGCGAGCGCATTGCCGGCATAGATCGGGCGGACGAATGTGTCCGCATCGACGATGCCGGCGATGTCGCTGATCGGCTGCACGTCGAGCAGCGCCGCCGCGCGCGGCATCACGTTCTTGCCCGCGGCGGTGGCAGCCGCCAGGAGATGCGTATAGGAAGCTGCAAGCGCCACCAGCAATGCTGCCAGCGGTTCGGCCAGCTCATGCGAAAGCGCAGGATCCTCGGCCGTCAAAACCTTGGCGAGCCCCGGCAGCTTCGCTGCCGCTTCCGCCGCCTTGCCCACGTTTTCGCCACTCACCAGCGCATGCACCTCGCCGAGCCTGCAAGCCGCGGCAATCGCGCTCCGCGAGGGCTGCTTGATCGCGCCATCCTGGTGCTCGATCAGAACGAGAACCGCCATCAGATCACCTTCGCCTCGGTCCTGAGCTTCTGCACCAGCTCCGCAACCGAGCCCACCTTCTTCCCCGCCTGGCGGCGCGGCGGCTCGGCCACCTGCACGAGGGTGAGGCGCGGCGAGGGATCGACGCCGAGATCGGCGGGCTTCATCGTCTCGATCGGCTTACGCCGCGCCTTCATGATGTTGGGCAGGCTCGCATAGCGCGGTTCGTTCAGGCGGAGATCCGTGGTGACGACCGCCGGCAACGTGAGTGCCACGGTCTCGAGCCCGCCATCGACCTCGCGCGTCACCGTCGCGGTCTCCCCCTCGATCACCAGGCGCGAGGCAAAGGTACCCTGGGGCCAGCCGAGCAGGGCCGCGAGCATCTGGCCGGTGGCATTCATGTCATCGTCGATCGCCTGCTTGCCGAGCACGATCAGGCTGGGAGACTCACGCTCGGCGATCGCCTTGAGCAGCTTGGCCACCGAAAGCGGTTCCAGCGCGGCCTCGGTCTCGACCAGGACGGCGCGATCCGCGCCCATGGCGAGCGCGGTGCGCAGCGTCTCCGCCGCCGCGGCCGGGCCGAGCGAGACCGCCACGATCTCGGTGGCAACCCCCTTCTCCTTGAGCCGGATCGCCTCTTCGACCGCGATCTCGTCGAACGGGTTCATCGACATCTTGACGCCGGCGGTCTCGACCCCCGAGCCGTCCGACTTCACCCTCACCTTGACGTTGTAATCGACCACCCGCTTGACGGGGACGAGGACCTTCATCGTCATGCCATGGCGTTTCCGGGAAATCGCTGCCGGTGCCCGACGGCAGAGTGTCAGCGCCTGTTCGCACCTGCAACAGAAGGGCGGCGGACCTTAGAGACCCTGCCCGCGCCCTGTCAAACCCGCCTCTCCCGAATTCTGCCACAGGGTCCTGCCACAGGGTCCTGCTTGATCCCCTCCGGCCGCATTGTAGAAAACCCGCATGCCGCGCGGTGACCTGTTCCCCGAAATCGGACCTTTCGAGACCGGTTACCTGCCGCTCAGCGGCGGGCATGTGATGTACTGGGAGCAGGTCGGCAATCCGCGCGGGCAGCCCGCCCTGTTTCTCCATGGCGGACCCGGCGCCGGGGCCGGGGCGGTGCATCGGCGCTTCTTCGATCCCGGCTACTGGCGCACCGTCATCTTCGATCAGCGCGGCGCCGGCCGCTCGCGGCCGCTCGGCAGCCTGGCGCAGAACACCACTCCCGATCTCGTCGAGGATATCGAGCGGCTGCGCCGGCATCTCGGCATCGAGCGCTGGCTGCTCTTCGGCGGCTCCTGGGGCTCGACGCTCGCGCTCGCCTACGCAGAGGCCCATCCGGAGCGGGTCAGCGGCTGTGTGCTGCGCGGGGTGTTCCTCGGCCGGCCGCAGGAGGTGGAATGGTTCCTGCACGGGCTCGCCCACATCTTTCCCGATGCCCACGCCAATTTCGCCGGGTTCCTGCCGGAGGCCGAGCGGGGCAACCTGCTCGAAGCCTACCTGGCTCGCCTCACCCACCCCGATCCCGCCATCCATTTGCCAGCGGCGCGAGCCTGGTCGATCTACGAGGGCTCCTGCAGCACCTTGCTGCCCAGCCCCGAGACGGTCGCCTCCTTCTCCCAGGACCGTACCGCCCTGGGGCTTGCCCGGATCGAGGCCTATTACTTCGCGCACGGGCTCTTCTTGCCGCCTGGGGGTCTGCTCGGCGGAATGTCGCGGATCGGCCGCATCCCGGCCGAGATCGTCCAGGGTCGTTATGACATGGTCTGTCCGGCCTGCACCGCATTCGAGCTGGCCGCCGCCTGGCCTGCCGCCCGGCTCACGATCATCCCGGATGCCGGCCACTCGGCACTCGAACCCGGCATCCGCCGTGCACTCATCTCCGCCGTCGAACGGCTGCGCACCGCGCGCTGAGACGGGCGACGAAGAGAAAATCGGAGGCCAGAGGCTTCGTCCCATGCGCGCCTGGATATCCTCCATTCCTACTCGATCCCCTTGGGGATGGCCTTGGGCCGCGGCCGCCGTGACCCGGCTTTTTGCGCTGCTGCTCCTCCTTTTGGCGGCCGCGTCACCACCCCACGCGGTGCCGCCGGCGCCCGAAAGCACGCAGGGCGGGCCCCCGTCGGCTGCGCTCACCCGCGAGCAGGCGGCGGCCGCGCTCTCGGCGCTGGAAAATCCCGGCACGCGGGACGCGCTGATCGCGGCGCTGCGGGCGCTCGCTCAAGGCGCCCCGTCGGGCCCGCCCCCCGCTTCCAGCGCGGCTCATGCCCCAACGCCAGCAGCGGCGACGGCGGAAGGGGTGAAGACGGCCGCGCCGGCAGCGAATGAGGCTGCAGCTTCGACGGGCAAGCCTGCGCCCGAGAAGTCTGCCGGGACGACTCTCGCGATCCCGCTCCAGCCGGACAGTCTCGGCGCGCAGATTCTGGTCGAATTCTCGCATCGTCTGACCGCGGTGGGCCAGGCGATCACCGCGGCTCTCAGGGCGATGATCTCGCTCCCTCTTCTTTCGATCTGGATCTCAAGCATCTGGCAGGACCAGTATCTCCATCAGATTTTTCTCGCCGTGGCCTGGAGGCTCGCTGTCGTGGCGGTGGCAGGGCTGGCGGCGGAGCGGCTGGCGATCTGGATCCTGTCCAGGGCAAGAGCGGGCGTGGCCCGCCTCGCACTGCGCCGCGATGGCGAGGTCGCGCCACTCGAAGAGGGCGCGGACGAAGGCGAAGCGCGCGCCGAGGCCGGCGAGACGGAAGCCGACCATCCGCAGAGGGCGTCGCGACACTTGCGGCGCGCGGGCTTCGCCTGCCTTGCATTCCTTCTCGATCTCGTCCCGGTGGTGGTCTTCGCGGGCGTCGCCAACGGGCTTCTCGCCGCCGGACTTGGGGCGAGCGTGATCGCAAGGCTCGTGATCCTCGCCCTCGTCAACGCCTATGTGATCGTGCGGGTTCTCCTTTCCGCGGTGCGCATGCTGCTCGGCGATGAGTGCGCTTCGTTGCGGCTCCTGCCGGTTTCCGACCACGCGGCACGCTATACGATGGTCTGGGCGCGGCGAATCCTGGGCGTCAGCGTCTTTGGCTATACTGCCGCCGAAGTCGCCCTTCTGTTCGGCCTCTACCCGAGCCTCCACCTCGCTTTCGTCAAGCTGGTGGCGCTGGCGATCCATCTTTTCCTCGTGGTGATCGTGCTGCAGCAGCGCCGCACGGTCCGGGCATGGCTCCGCGCGCCCGCGGATGCGCGCGGACCCTTCGCCGCTTTGCGCAATCTCTTCGCGGCCTATTGGCACTACTTTGCAATCTTCTATCTCGTGACACTTTGGATTCTCTGGGCCATCGGGGTTCGGCACGGATTCAGCACGCTTCTTCGCTTCTGCCTCGCTGCGGTGGTGGTGATCGCGGGGGCATGGGCAGCTGATCAGGCGACCAAGCGGGCGATCGAAAACCATATCCGGATCGGCGAACTCGCGGATCGTTTCCCCGGATTCGAACGAAGGGCCCGGTACTATCTGCGCGGCTTGCGCAATCTCGTCTCGATCGTGCTCGGCCTGTTTGCGATCCTGGTCCTGCTCGAAGTGTGGGGTGTCGATGCCTTCAGCTGGTTCGCTTCCGATTCGCTCGGCGGGCGGATTCTCGGCGCGGTGGTGGTGATCGGCGTGACCGTCGCGGCAGCAGCGCTGGTGTGGGAGGCGGTCAACGGCGCCGTGGAGGGCCATCTCGCCCGGCTCTCGCGCGAGGGACACATCATGCGCTCGGCTCGGCTGCGCACGCTTCTGCCCATGCTGCGAGCGACGCTTTTCGTCATCATCGGCATCGTCGTCGGGTTGATGGCGTTGAGCCAGATCGGCGTGAACATCGCCCCCCTGCTCGCGGGTGCCGGCATCGTCGGCATCGCGATCGGCTTCGGCTCGCAGAAGCTCGTGCAGGACATCATCACCGGGCTCTTCCTGCTGCTCGAAAACGCGATGCAGGTGGGTGACGTGGTCTCGCTCGGCGGGCTCGGCGGCGTGGTCGAAAATCTTTCCATCCGCACCATCCGCCTGCGCGACAAGGACGGCTCGATCCATATCGTGCCGTTCAGCGCCGTGACGAGCGTGACCAACATGACGCGCGACTTCAGCTATGCGGTGTTCAATGTCGGCATCGCCTACAAGGAGGATGTGGACCGCGTGATCGCGGTGCTGAAGGACATTGCGGCCGAGATGCGCAAGGATCCGGAATGGTCGGCGATGATCCGTGACGAGCTCGAGGTCTGGGGGCTCGACGAGTTCGCCGCTTCCTCGGTGGTGATCGTCTGCCGGTTGAGGACCGGCCCGTCGCAGCGCTGGGCCGTGATGCGGGAGTTCAACCGGCGCATGAAGCGGCGCTTTGACGAGCTTGGGATCGAGATCCCCTTCCCTCACCAGAAGCTGGTTCTTGATCAGCCCGTCACGCTCTATCATCTCCCTCGGGGAACGAATGCCTCGCCCGGAGCACGGCCATGACCCGCACCGACCCGCTTGCCGATCTTTTCCATACGCTCTCCCGCGATGGCTTTGCCCATGTGCCGGGGCCGCGGATGCGGGCGCTCTTCGAAGCCAACGGCGTGCTTTCCGATCCGCTCTCCGACTGGGCGGAGTTCACGGCGAGCTGGAACGATCTCGGGCTCGATGTCTATATGGCCGATGGTGGCCGTTACCGGCGCCGGCGCTTCGCCGTGTTCGCGGCTGCGGCGGATGGCGGCCCGGTCCAGCGCGGACCGCATCAGCCGCACTATCAGAGCCGAGACTATAACGCGCTCAATGGCGGGATCGAACGTTGGTTCGCGCCGATCGCCGAAAAGGTGAGCGCCGGGCCAAGCATGCAGGCGATCCTCGCCACTTGCCGCCTCCTGTTCGACCGGTTGGCTCCCGGACGGGCCTGGCACATCGAGGCGCACCAGTTCCGCATCGAAGCGCGCGCGGACACGGCGGGCCAACCGACACCTGAGGGTATGCACCGCGATGGGGTCGATTATGTTCTCGTGCTGCTGATCCGGCGGGAGAATGTGCGGAGCGGGGTCACCTCCATCCACGATCTCGCGGGACATCCTCTCGGCAGCTTCACATTGGCCGAGCCGTTTGCCGCCGCTCTCGTCGATGACCACCTTGTGATGCACGGCGTGACGCCGGTCGAACCCGAGGATCCCTCGCAACCTGCCTTTCGCGACGTGCTCGTGGTGACCTTTCGCGCCGCCGAAGGATAGTCCCTTCCCATTGCTCAGAGACTGTTTGAGAATGCGTTGTGATGAGTCGGCTCGTTCCAAGTTGGGGGCGCCGCAGGCGCCGGCCGGCGCGGCTTTCGAGAACCGGAGCGGAGCGGCCTTCGAGGGCCGTGAGCGCCGGAAGCGCAGAAAGACGCGTCGGACGACCACCACAGTCGCATTCTCAAACAGTCTCTCAGAGCGTCCGCGTCACCTTGCTCAGATGCGGCGGCGCATCGGGGTTCATGCCCCGAGCCTCGGCCAGCGAAGCGGCGAGCGGATAGAAGGATTGCACCGCGGCGAGCGGGTCGAGATCGGGTTCGTCCGTCGTGGTGAGCGTCACGTTGCGCTCACCGATCTCCTCGGGTGCGGCGAGCACCACCTTGGCGCCGCTTTCTCGAAGCTCGGCGGCGAGCGAAACGAGCTCCGCGAGCGCAGGGCCGCGCATGGCCAGGACAAGCACCGTTTCCTTGGGCCCGATCAACGCCATAGGGCCGTGGCGAAGCTCCGCCCCGCTGATGGCTTCGGCGTGCAGGCCGCAGGTTTCCTTGAGCTTGAGCGCGACCTCCGCGGCAATGGCGAGGCCGAGCCCCCGGCTGACGACGATCGCGCGATCGGAAGCGGCGAGCGGCGGGATCGCCGCGCTCCAGTCCCTTTCCGCCGCGCCCGCAAGCCGCGCCGGGAGGGCCGCAAGGCCGGCAAGGAAGCGGGCATCGCCCTGCCAGGTGCCGATGAGACGAGCGGCGGCGGCTAGGCTCGCGAGAAAGCTCTTGGTGGCGGCGACGGCACGCTCCGCCCCGGCGTGCAGACCGAAACACCAGGCCGCGACTTCGGCGAGCGGCGAGGCCGTGTCATTGACGAGTGCGGCCGCGATGGCGCCGGCACGGCGGAGCGCGTGGAGGCCTGCGAGGATGTCGGGGCTCTGGCCCGACTGGGAGAGCGCGACGGCGAAGAGCCCCTGGGCGCGGAGTGGCGCGTCGTACAGAGTGACCAGGGAGGGCGGGAGCGAAGCGACCGGGCGGCCGAGCCGCGCCGTCAGCAGATAGCCGAGATAGGAAGCGGCATGATCCGAGCTGCCGCGCGCGACGGTCACGACTGCCCGCGGATCGGCCACGCGCAGGCAGGCGCCGAAGGCGGCCCAGGCGGCTTCATCGGCGGCGAGGAAGCGCGCGACCGCGTCAGGAGCAGCGAGCGCCTCGGCGAGCATCAACGACGGCATGATCCTCCTTCGCCCTTCCTTTGCCTCGGTCGTCCTGCCCCATGATTTGCTTTCCGATCTTTTGCCTCATGCCACAACGAAAACTTGCAATCGCGCGAAAGCTGGGCTCGACTGGCTGACAGAATCCTGCGGGCAAACAGGTGGCAAGGAGGAAGCGCGATGAAAACAGGGACACCGAAATCCGCAAGTGCGGGGGTGCGGCGCCGCCCACTGATGGCAGCTGCCGGCTCCGCGCTCGCGCTGGCGCCTTTCGCCGCTCGCGCGGCGAGCAGCCTGCACGTGACGGTGGCCTACTACAGTGCCGCCACCGGCCCCTATTTCCAGCAGATGGCAAAGGCGTTCGAGGCCGCAAACCCTGGAATCACCGTCAAGATCGATGTGGTGAACTGGGACACGCTGCTGCAGACCCTGCAGACGGACATTTCGGGCGGTGTCACGCCCGATCTCTCCATCATCGGCACGCGCTGGCTGCTCACCTTCGTCAAGGATGGCGTTGCCGAGCCGCTCGATCATTTCATGACACCGCAGTTCCGGGACCGTTTCATCGGCACCTTCCTCGAGCCGGCCAAAATTGACGGCAAGGTGTACGGGCTGCCGATCGCCGCCTCGGCGCGGGCGATGTTTTACAACAAGGATATGCTGACGAAGGCGGGCTTCCCGGACGGGCCGAAGACTTGGGACGATGTTCTTGCCGCAGCGGCAAGGATCAAGGCAGCGGGCGGATACGGCTTCGGCCTGCAGGGCAAGGCGATCGAGACCGATGTCTATTGGTACTATGCGCTCTGGAGCTATGGCGGCGAGCTGATCGACAAGCAGGGCTTATCGGCCTTCAATTCACCCGCTGGCTGGCTTGCGCTCACGCTCTATCAGACGATGGTGAAGGAGGGGCTGACCCAGCCCGGTGTCACCGATTACACGCGCGAGGATGTGCAGAACCTTTTCAAGCAAGGGCGCGTGGGAATGATGATCACCGCACCGTTCCTCATCAACCAGATCGCCGCGGAGGCGCCGAAGCTGCAATACGGCATCTGCCCCGTGCCTCGTGGCACGACCTCGGCCACCTATGCCGTCACCGATTCGATCGTGATGTTCGGAAACTCGCACGCGAAGGAAGCGGCGTGGAAGTTCCTCGACTTCCTGTTCACGAAAGGGCCACGTGTCACCTTCAACAAGAACGAGGGCTTTCTGCCCACGACCAAGGCCGCCGCAGCCGATCCCTATTTCACCGACAACAAGCAGCTTCAGATTTTCGTGAGCCTGCTGCCGGAGGCGCATTTCGCGCCAACCATTCCGGGGTGGGAGGGCATGGCCCAGGCAGTCATCGATGCGGTGCAATCCGTCTATCTCGGCAAGGCCGATCCGGAAGCGGCCCTCAAGCTCGCCTCGGCCCAGGCCGATCGGGCGCTGAAGGGCGATTAGCTCTATATTGTTTTTGGCGGGGATTGCGCGGACGGGAGAGAGGCGGGCGGGGCGCGCCCGCATTCCACGCGCCTTGGTGCCCTGGCTCCTGATCGGCCCGAGCCTCGTACTCGCGGTCGTCGTAATCTTTTACCCGTTTGTCGAGATCGTTCAGCTCTCTCTGCACGACGTCTCGCCTTTCGGCATCGTGCGCGGCTTCGTCGGTTTTGCAAACTATGCCCGCACGTTGAACGATCCCGTCTTCCAGGCAACGGTGCTGCGCACGCTCGAATGGACCGTCGCGGTGGTTGGCGGGACGGTGATCATTTCGATGCCGGTGGCGCTCGTGCTCGCTCAGGATTTCCACGGAAGGGGTCTTGCCCGCACCCTCATCCTTCTTCCCTGGTCGATGTCGCTCGCGATGGCGGCGATCGTCTGGCTATGGGCCTTCAACGGCAATTACGGCATGGTGAATTCCATCCTGGAGGGGGCCGGCCTCATCGCGAAGCCGTTGCAATGGATGGCCCGCGCGGATACGGCCTTCCCGGTCGAAATCGGGGTCGGCATCCTTGTCTCCATTCCCTTCACGGTGACGATCTTCCTCGGCGGTCTCGCTTCGATTCCGGGCGAGATCTATGAGGCCGCGCGAATCGACGGGGCCGGCCCGCTCGCGCAGTTCCGCTGGATGACGCTGCCGTTGCTGCGGCCGTTCGTGACCATCGCCGTCGTTCTGAACATGATCTACGTCTTCAATTCCTTTCCGATCATCTGGGTGATGACCGAAGGTGGGCCGGACAATTCGACGCATATCCTGGTGACCTATCTCTATGAGCTCGCCTTCCGGATCGGGCGGCCGGGGCTCGCGGCGGCCGTATCGGTGGCGATGCTCGCCATCGTCCTGGTCTTCTCCTTCGCCTATCTCAGGCTCGCCGAGCGGGAAGCCACGTGAGCCAGCGCCGCGGATTCAAACGCAGTGTGACCTGCTGGCTCGTGCTGCTGCCGCTGATCGCGCTCGTGCTCTTTCCATTCGCGGTGATGCTCTCGACCGCGCTCAAACCCACGTCCGAAGTGTTGCAATATCCGCCGCACTGGATTCCCCATCACGTCGATTGGGGAACATTCGCGGCCATGTGGCAGGCCGCGGATTTCGGCACCGCCCTGCTGAACAGCCTTGCGATCAGCATCGGTGCGACCCTGCTCGCGCTCATCGTATCCGTGCCGGCGGCCTATGGCGTGGCCCGGCTTGCCTTCGCGGCGAAGGGAGCCTATCGCCGTTTCCTCCTGATCACCCAGATGCTTTCCCCGATCCTGCTCGTGCTCGGCCTTTTCCGCATGGCCGCTGCGGTGCCGCTCGGCGACGGCACGCTCGTCAATACGCGAATCGTGGTCGTGGTGATCTATGCCGCCTTCAACATCGCTTTCGCGGTATGGATGCTTTCGGCCTATTTCGCATCCATTCCACGCGATCTGGAGGAGGCCGCCTGGATCGACGGCTGCACCAAGCCGCGCGCGGTTCTCAGCATCTTCCTGCCCGTGGCCGTGCCGGCAATCGCGGTCACGGCGATCGTCACCTTCGTCAATGGATGGAACGAGTTCACGGTCGCGCTTACGATGCTGCGCTCGCCCGAGAAGCAGACGATTACGCTCACCGTGGTGAATCTGGTGGCCGGGCGCTATTCGGTGGAATGGAACCAGGTCATGGCCGCGGCGCTGTTGGCGACGGTTCCGGTCGCGGTGCTGTTCGCCTGGGTGCAGCGCTATCTCGTCCAGGGGCTGACGCTTGGCGCGGTGAAGTAGTAACCATCCGCTCAGGATGGTGACTTCAATCCGGACGGTCTTCCCCCGCAGATGGTCTCTCTACCGCGCCTGGCGCCGCCGGCTGCGGATGGATCTCTGGTTCCCGCACGTGCCGCTCGCGCTCGCGGTCGGCGGGGCTGGCATTTTCGCGCTGCTCCCGACAATCCGCATCTATGCGGCCGAGTATCTGCATCTCGACCTCGACAAGCTCCTCAAGGCGCTCCATCCGATCTCCGGAGAGTTCCCCCAGCTGATCCTGGCCGGCGTGCCGGCAACCATGGTGGGCGTGCTCCAGCTTCTGGTGGCGATCGGATTGCTCCTCCGTTCCCGGGTGTCCTGGCTCCTGGCGCTCGGGCTGACCGTGATTCAGCTCGTTCTCGCCGTGCATGGCAACGCCGGCCGGCTGGTCAGCAGCCAGGCTATCTATGTCGTGGCCCTGTTCGTCGCCCTCGTCGCGGCGCGGCGCTGGTTCAACTGGTCCTCGCTCGCCGCGAACATGCTCTTCGCGCTGGCCTCGATCCTCTGGCTCATCGTTTACGGTGTGCTTGGGGCCTATCTGCTTGGCTCGGGATTCGCCCCTTCCATCACCAACCTGCCGATGGCGTTCTATTTCACGATCGTTACCATGTCCACGGTCGGCTATGGCGACATCGTGCCGAAGACCACCGAGGCGCGGCTGTTCGTCGTCTCGTTGATCGTTCTCGGCCTCACCCTCTTCGCGACTGCGTTCACCGCCATCATCGGGCCGGCGGTGCAAAGACATCTTGACGAAGCGATGGGCCGGCGGAGAAAACCCATGGAGAAAGTCAACCATTTCATCATCACCGGCCGTGGCGTTCTTGCGCACAATACGGCGCGGGAGCTCCACCGGCGGAGTGAAAAGGTGCTGATTATCGCCGAAAACGAAGACACGAGCTTTGGCGATGCCGAGGTGATGGTGGGCGATCCGACCGAGCTCGAGACGCTGCGGGCGGCCGGCGCGGAACATGCCCGCGCAGTGCTCGCACTTTCTGAGGACGATTCGGAGAACGCCTTCGTGATCCTTGCAATGCACGAGCTTGCCTCGGAAGCGAAGAAGGTCGCGGCCGTGAGCTCGCGAAAGAATCTCGAGCGGGTTCGCCGGGTGCGCCCGGACATGATCATGGCCGCCCCCGTTTTCGCCGGTGAGGTGCTGGCGATGGCATTGACCGAAGAGAAGATTGACGGGCAGTGGCTGCTCAATCGTGTCCTCGATGTCGGGTCGACCGATGAATGAGCGCCTTGCCGGACTGGCGCCGGAGCGTGATGGCCGCTACCCTGTGGCCGTACCGGGCGCTGCCGTCAATGTTGGAAAAGCGGTATAATCGGAACGAACGGATATGGCACCGATCCCCTTCCTCGGCTGCATGATGGCGGTTGCGCATCTTTATTCGCTGCCGCCGAGCGCGCTGCCGGCCATCCAGGCCGTGGAGGGCGGCGCGCCGGGTGTCGTCCATCACAATACGAACAACACCGACGATCTTGGCGTCATGCAGGTGAATACGTTCTGGGTGATCCCGCTCTCCAAGGCGAGCGGCCTGCCGCCGGTCGCGGTCTGGTCCCGCCTGGTGGGTGATCCTTGCTTCAACATCACCGCTGCCGGCGCCATCCTCCGCGTCTATCTCGACGAAACGCACAATGATGTCATGCGCGCGATCGGTGATTATCATTCGCATACACCCATTCTCAACCGGGAATATCAGCTCGACGTTCTTGCCGCGGCCCGGCGCCTGTTCGCGAGCGCGTCGCGATAGCGGGAAAGTCCGGTTCCTGGGGAGGGCGAAGGACATGGTCCCCAGGAACTCCTTAAAGGGCGAAGCCCTTCTGGAAACCCCGAAGCCGGCCGGGGCTCGAGGTTGGGATTGAGGGGCCCCGTGAGCGAAGCGTTCCGGGGCTCTGCGCTTATGAGACCTGTGCGCGGATGAGTTCAAGACGTTGAACTTGCTTACAAATCGGGTGCGCGGCGCGGCTTGGTTTGCTCCGTCGTTCCTGAATCCGTCGACCACCCTCGGTGCTACGCGGTGAGAATGTTGAGACTGCGC